>NZ_JBBEUD010000004.1:0-289172 GCF_037402475.1 Caulobacter sp. CCG-8 | reverse complement strand
GAAAGGTTGGGGTTTTGGGTGGCCCCGGCGGGGATAGGTGCTGCTTTATCCCCGCGCCGGGGACATGCTCTCACGGCAAGGCGTCTGAAATCCTGCCAGGGCGATCAGGGTGAGTGCGTGTCCCCACCTTCGCCCCGAGCGCGTCCGGCAGGTCCACGGCCGACTTTGGGGACACGCACTCGCCCCGAACGCCGCGCAAACCTGGCCGCCGCTCCGTCGCGAGTGCATGTCCCCAGCCAGGACCCCCCAAAACCCACGCTCAAAACGCCGCAGTCGACCCCAGCCTCTGACTCGCGCGCGGTTTTCCACTATATAGCCCGGCCATGAGCCGCACCTTCCTCAAGATGAACGGGCTCGGGAACGACTTCGTCGTGATCGAGACCCTGACCCAGCCCTTCAATCCGACCCCGGACGAGATCCGCGCGATCGCGAAACGGGGCGACGGCGGGATCGGCTGCGACCAGGTGATCGCCATCGACCCGCCGCGCGCCGAGGGCGCTTCGGCCTATGTGCGGTTCTGGAATTCGGACGGCGAGGAGACCGGCGCCTGCGGCAACGGCACCCGCTGCGTGGTGTGGCTGCTGATGCAGTCGGCCAAGAAGGACGCCGTGGCCTTCGACACCGTGGCCGGACGCCTGTCGGGCGTGATGGCCGGCGACAAGCTGGTGACCGTCGACATGGGCCGGCCGGGGCTGGACTGGACCCAGATCCCGCTCTCCGAGGAGATGGACACCGCCCGGGTCGAGCTGCAGGTCGGCCCGATCGACGCGCCGTGGGTCCACACCCCGGTCTGCGTGTCGATGGGCAATCCGCATGTCGTCTTCTTCGTCGACGCCCCGGTCAGCGACGAGTTCGCCACCAAGACCGGCAGCCTGGTCGAGCACCACCCGCTGTTCCCGGAGGGCGTCAATGTCGGCTTCGCCCATGTCGTCTCCCGCGACCATATCGAACTGAAGGTCTGGGAACGCGGCGCGGGCCTGACCGCCGCCTGCGGCACCGGGGCCTGCGCGGCCCAGGTGGCGGCCGTGCGTCGCGGCCTGACCGACCGCACCGCCAAGGTCGAGTTCGAGAGCGGCGCCCTGACCATCGAATGGCGCGAGGACGACGGCCACGTGATCATGACCGGTCCCGTGACCATGGAGTTCGTCGGCAAGCTGCCGGAGCCCGTGGCCGCATGACGATCCATCCCGCCATCGGTCCCGGCAAGACGGCCGTGGTGACCGGCGCGGCCGACGGCATCGGCCTGGCCGCCGCCCAGGCCTTCGCCGCCCAGGGCATGAACGTGGTCCTGGCCGACATCATGGGCCGGGCCCTGAAGAAGGCCGCCGACGCCATCGGCGACAAGGCCCTGGCCGTCGAGACCGACGTCTCGGACCGCGCCCAGGTCCAGGCCCTGCGCGACGCGGCCGTCGAGACGTTCGGCGCGATCGACGTGCTGATGAACAACGCCGGCGTGGGCGGCGGGGGCGACGCCTTCTCGGGCGAGGATCCGTGGAAGCGCGTGCTGGACGTCAACCTGTGGGGCGTGATCAACGGCGTCCAGGTGATCGGCGAGGAAATGGCGGCCAGCGGCCGTCCGGGCCTGATCATCAACACCGGCTCCAAGCAGGGGATCACCCAGCCGCCGGGGAACACCGCGTATAACGTCAGCAAGTCGGCGGTGAAGGCCCTGACCGAAGGTCTGGCCCACAGCCTGCGCGAGATCGTCGACTGCCGGGTGGACGCCCGCCTGCTGATCCCCGGTTACGTCTTCACCGGCATGACCCGCCGCGGCGGTCCCAAGCCGGACGGCGCCTGGACGCCCGAGCAGACCGTGCAGTTCATGCTCGACAGCATCGCCCGCGGCGACTTCTACATCCTGTGCCCCGACAACGACGTGCCGCGCTCGCTGGACGAGAAGCGCATGGCCTGGGCCATGGGCGACGTCATCGAGAACCGCCCGGCCCTGTCGCGCTGGCACCCCGACTGGAAGGACGCCTTCGCGGAATTCATCGCTTCGGGCGTTGAGAAGCCGTGACGACCTATACGCTCATCTCCCGTCCCCCCGCGCCCAAGCCTGAAGTGGGCGAGGAAGGCGGACCGGCCACGACGATGTCGGGGCCCGACGGCGTCGACGTCGTCACGTTCGGCTGCCGGCTGAACGCCTACGAGTCCGAGGCCATCCGGGCGCGGGCTTCCGCCGACGGCCTGGCCGACGCGGTGGTGTTCAACACCTGCGCGGTGACCAACGAGGCCGTGCGCCAGGCGCGCCAGGCGATCCGCAAGGCCCGTCGCGAGCGGCCGGACGCCCGGCTGATCGTCACCGGCTGCGCCGCCCAGATCGACCCCGCCGCCTTCGCCGCCATGCCCGAGGTCGACCTGGTGCTGGGCAACGCCGAGAAGGCCGCGCCGGGCGCCCTGCTCGACACCTCCACCCGCGTGCGGGTCAACGACATCATGTCGATCAAGGAGACCGCCGGTCACCTGATCGCCGGCCTCAAGGATCGCGCCCGGGCCTATGTCGAGGTCCAGAACGGCTGCGATCACCGCTGCACCTTCTGCATCATCCCCTACGGCCGCGGGAACTCCCGCTCGGCCCCGGCCGGCGAGGTGGTCGAGCAGGTGCGCCGACTCTCGGCCGAGGGCTATCGCGAGGTGGTGCTGACCGGCGTCGACGTCACCTCGTGGGGCGCCGACCTGCCCGGGCAACCGACCCTGGGCCAGCTGGTGGGCCGCATCCTGCGCATGGTCCCCGACCTGCCGCGCCTGCGCCTGTCGTCGATCGACGCGGCCGAGATCGATCCGGACCTGTTCAAGCTGCTGGAGACCGAGCCGCGCCTGATGCCCTATCTGCATCTGAGCCTGCAGGCCGGCGACAACCTGGTGCTCAAGCGCATGAAGCGCCGCCACAGCCGCGAAGACGCCCTGAGGCTGGTCTCCGAGGTGCGCCGCGTGCGCCCCGACACCGCCTTCGGCGCCGACCTGATCGCCGGCTTCCCGACCGAGAGCGACGAGGCCTTCGAGAACACCCTGAAGCTGGTTGAGGAGGCGGGTCTGGCCTTCCTGCACGTCTTCCCCTACAGCGCGCGCCCCGGCACGCCCGCCGCCCGCATGCCGCCGGTGAAGGGTCCGCTGATCAAGGACCGCGCCCGCCGCCTGCGCGAGGCGGGCCAGGCCGGGCTCGAGCGCCACCTCCAGCGCCAGGTCGGCCGCGTGCTGTCGGGCCTGGTCGAGCGCGACGGCGTGGCCCGGGCCGAGGACTTCACCGAGATCGCCTTCGATGGGTCCGCCCCCCAGGGCGAGATCGCCGCCTTCCGCGTGGTCGGCCATGACGGCGCGCGGGTGATCGCGGAGCTCGCCGCCCAGGGATGATCGATCGTCGCGTCCTGATCGCCGTCCTCGCCGCGACCCTGCTGTCGCCGGCCGCGGCCTCCTTCGCCCAGGTCAGGACCCAGGACATCCCGATCGTGCCGGCCATCCCGGCCCCGACGACCGAGGAGACGCCGCCGACCCCCTTCACGCCCAGCGGTCCGATCCAGCCGGTCGAGTTCAGCGTGATGACCTACAATGTCGAGGGCCTGCCCTGGCCGGTGCGGATGGGGCGCGGCTCCAAGCTCAAGGCCATCGGCCGCGAGCTGGCCGCCCTGCGCGAGAAGGGCCTGCAGCCCGACGTCGTCCTGCTGCAGGAGGGGTTCCGCGACGAGGTCTCCGACCTGATCGAGCTGTCCGGCTATCCGTACGTCGCCAAGGGCCCGCGCAAGAAGCAGCGCGATCCCAACCCGTTCGCGAAGGACGACCGGCCGCGCTACAAGAAGGTCAAGTACATCCGCAAGGGCGAGGGCTGGGGCAAGTGGGGCTCCAGCGGCCTTTGGGTGCTGAGCGACCACCCGATCAACTGGGTCAAGTCGCACGCCTACCGCTACTGCGCGGGCCTGGACTGCCTGGCCAACAAGGGCGTCATGCTGGTCAGCCTGCAGGTGCCGGGCCTGCCCACGCCGGTCGAGATCGCCGACACCCATCTCAATTCCAAGGGCGCCTCGGGCGTGCCGCGCAACCGCAACCGCATGGCCCACCACCTCCAGGCCGAGGAGCTGGGCCACTTCATGGAGACCGACCGCACGCCGGGCGCGCCCCTGATCGTCGGCGGCGACTTCAATGTCATGCACGCCCCGGACCGCTACGACTACGTGATGCAGCGCTATCCGTTCGACGTGGTCAGCCAGGTCTGCTTCCAGACGCCCGACAGCTGCGACGCCAAGATCAGCGCCGACGGCGATGCGCCCTGGCTCGACACCCAGGACCTGATCGGCTTCAAGCAGGGCGACCGGGTGGCGATCCGGCCGGTCCAGGTGGAGGCGCGGTTCGACGGCTCGACCACCGGCGGGCCGGTGCTGTCCGACCACGACGCCTATGAAGTGACCTTCCGCCTGACGCCGGTCCCGGTGCTGGCGATCCCGCCGCGCAAGCCCTGAGGTTCGCCATGACCGACGCGCCAATTCTGACCGGAACGTCCCTGACCGGAGGCTGCCAGTGCGGCGCCGTGCGTTTCCGGGTCGAGGGCCAGCCGGGACGCGCCTCGATCTGCTGGTGCCGCATGTGCCAGAAGGCCTTCGCCGGGCCGTTCGGGGCGCTGGTGACGGTGAAGGTCGAGGGCCTCACCTGGACCCGGGGCCAGCGCTCGACGTTCCAGAGCTCCGACGCCGTCAAGCGCGGCTTCTGCGCCGCCTGCGGCACGCCCCTCTCCTTCGAATGGAGCGCCGACAAGATCGACCTGGCCACCTTCGCCTTCGACGATCCGTCCAAGGTCGAGCCCGGCGTCCAGCTGGCCGTCGAGAGCCGTCCCGCCTGGACCGAGCACCTGGCCGACCTGCCGGTGCGCCCGCCCGCCGGCGGCCCGGCCGTGGCGGTGGTCAGCCGCCAGCACCCGGATCATGAGACGCCCTGACCCGCAGGCGCTCCAGCCGCTCGATCAGGTCCGGCGGGACCCAGCCGTAGTTGTCCAGATGCACCGCCCCGATGTGGACCCGTGGGGCGGTCAGCGGCGACTCGACCGCCCAGAACCGCCGCCGCAGCTCGAAGGTGAGGTTGTAGGGCCGTCTCCAGCCTGTCTGGCGGATGCGGCGGACCGCCGACCAGGGCACGGTCTCGCGGCACAGGGTGGGATCGAACCGCAGCCCCTCGGCGTCCGCGACCAGCAGCGGCCGACGGTCCAGCGCCCGCAGCAGCGCCCCGAAGCCCCGGGCGCAAAGCCAGATCACGAACCAGGACAGGGCGAGGGTGACGACGACGAGATCGGACGTGGCCGGCGACAGGAACGGGATCCGCACCCCGGGAGCGGCCGGCGCGGCGTCGGGAAAGATCAGGAAGTAAAGGCCGAAGCCCAGGGTCACGACGGCCAGCGGCAGGGCGGCGGCGAACGTCATCACGTTCACGACCGTCCGCGCCGGGATGACGACTTCCGTTTCCCCGCTCACTCGGGCTCGTCCTCGCCCTGCCGGAAGCCCGGCAGGCTCCAGCCGAACTTGATGGCGCAGGCCCGCAGGCCGAAGGCGGCGCCGAAGCCGGCCAGGCCGGCGGGCCAGAAGGCGACGTGCAGCACCGTCAACACCGCGAACACCGTCGCGCCGACCAGGGCGGCGGTAATGTAGATCTCGCGGCGCAACAGCAGGTTCGGTTCGTGGGCCAGCACGTCGCGGATCACCCCGCCGAAGGCGGTGGTCAGTACGCCCATGACGATCGCCGTGAACGGATGGACGCCCAGGCTCAGGGCCTTGGCCGTGCCGACCACGCAGTAGGCGGCCATGCCCAGGGCGTCCAGCCACAGCAGGGCCCGGAACCGCCAGCCGCGCTGGCCCAGCAGCCAGACCCCGACCGCGGCCGCCAGGCAGACGATCACGTAGCCGGGCCGCTGGATCCAGAACACCGGCGCGTCGATCAGCAGGTCGCGCAAGGTGCCGCCCCCCACGCCCGTGATCGCCGCGAAGAAGCCGAAGGTGATGATGTCGTGCTTGCGATGGGCGGCGGCCAACGCGCCCGTCGCCCCAAAAACGGCGACGGCGGCGTAGTCCAGCCAGAATAACGTGGTCGAAAGCGCGTCCATTGGCGTTTCATGCCACGGCCAGCTAAAGGAACGCCATGAGCGAAAAGCCCGAGCAGAAAAAAGGCTGGTTCCAGCGGCTGACCGCCGGCCTGGCCCGGTCGTCCCAGCAGATGACCGAGCAGGTCACCGGCGCCTTCACCAAGAAGCCGTTGGACCAGGAGCAGCTGGACCAGCTGGAGGAGATGCTGATCGAGGCCGATCTGGGCCCCCAGATCGCCGCCCGCATCGCCGACGCCTTCGGCAAGGCCCGGTTCGGCAAGTCGTCGACCGACGTCGAGGTCAAGGAGGCCCTGGCCGAGCTGGTCGCCGCCGAGCTGACCGACCGCGAGGGCGTGTTCGACCCGCTGTCGGGACCCAAGCCCTATGTGGTGCTGTTCATCGGCGTCAACGGCTCGGGCAAGACCACCACCCTGGGCAAGATCGCGTCCGACCTGACCGCCAAGAAGGCCAAGGTGCTGATCGCCGCCGGCGACACCTTCCGCGCCGCCGCCGTCGAGCAGCTGAAGGTCTGGGCCGACCGGGCCGGGGCCGACTTCATGTCCAAGCCGCCCGGCGCCGACGCCGCCGCCCTGGCCTTCGAGGCCGTCGAGCGCGCCCAGGCCGAGGGCCACGACGTGGTGCTGATCGACACCGCCGGCCGCCTGCAGAACAAGCAGGGCCTGATGGACGAGCTGCTCAAGGTGATCCGGGTGCTCAAGAAGGTCGATCCCGACGCCCCGCACGAGACCCTGCTGGTGCTGGACGCCACGGTCGGCCGCAACGCCCTGGCCCAGGAGAAGATCTTCGGCAACCAGGTGGGCGTCTCGGGCATCGTCATGACCAAGCTGGACGGCACCGCCCGCGGCGGGGTGCTGGTGCCGGTGGCCCGCGCCAGCGACAGCCCGATCAAGCTGATCGGCGTCGGCGAAGGGGTCGACGACCTGCAGCCGTTCGACGCCCGGGCCTTCTCGCGTTCGCTGGTGGGCCTGGAGGACTAGCCGATGACCGACACGCCTCCCGCTCCCGCCAAGAAGAACGCCGCCTGGGTGCGCACCGCCATCGACTACGGCGCGCCCGTCGCGTTCGGCGTCGCCTTCTTCGCCACCAAGAACTTCCAGACCGCCACCTGGGTGCTGGTCGCCGCCTCGGCCCTGGCCCTGATCCTGGGCTATGTGGTCGAGCGCCGCGTGGCCCTGCTGCCGCTGTTCTCCGGCGTCATGGCCCTGATCTTCGGGACCCTGGGCCTGGTGTTCCACAGCGACGTGTTCGTGAAGGTCAAGGTCACGGTGGTCAACGCCGCCCTGGCCGTCTTCATGATCGGCGGCGTCGTCACCGGCCGCGCGCCGCTGAAGGCCCTGATGGGCGAGGCCGTGCACCTGCCCGACGCGGCCTGGCGCACCCTGACCCTGCGCTACGGCGGCTATTTCGCCTTCGCCGCCGCGGCCAACGAGCTGGTCCGCCTGACCCAGACCACCGACATGTGGGTCAAGTTCCGCATCGGCCTCCTGCCCCTGGCCCTGCTGTTCTCGCTCAGCCAGGTGCCCTTCATGATGAAGCACATCGCCAAGGGCGACGAGGCCAAGACCCCCGAGCCGCCCGACGCGGGGTTCTAGTCCGGGCTTTGATCTCATCGATCCGCTCATCCCGGCATTCGCCGGGATGAGCGGTGTTGGGGAAACCTAATCGGCAGCCCACGGACCGTCTGTCGTCAAAACGACGTCTAAGCGTGGTACATAAAGGTCCGTCGGCGGAAACGAGGGACGACGGACCATGGCCAAGACCAAGGGCGACGCTAAACGCGATGGGGGCGAAGCCAAGGCTGAGCACGGCGGGGCCCTGGCCCGGTCGCCCAGTCACCTCCTTCACCGGGTCCTGCAACTGGCCCTCGACATCTACGCCGAGGAGAGCGGCGCGGGCGGCGTCACCCAGCGCCAGTACGCGGTGCTGGCCGCCGTGGCCGAGAACGAGGGCGTCACCCAGACGGGCCTGGTCCGCGCCACCGGCATCGACCGCTCCACCCTGGCCGACATGGTCGCCCGGATGATCACCAAGGGCCACCTGGAGCGCCATCGCTCCGACCAGGACGCCCGCGCCAACACCGTCAGCCTGACCCCCGCCGGCGCCGCCGTGCTGGAGGAGAGCCGCCCCAAGGTGGCCATGGCCGACGCCCGCATTCTCGCGTTGCTCAAGCCCAGCAAGCGCGAGGGCTTCCTGGAGCTGCTGGCCGACATGGCCGTCTCCGACGTCCACGCCGAACCGGAAGCCAAGGCCAAGAAGGCCAAGGCCCCGAAGGCCGAAAAGGCCGCCCACGGCAAGAAGGACAAGAAGCCCAAGAAGGAAAAGGCCGCGAAGAAGGCGGCTTGAGGCTCCACCTGGGGGCTTTAGTGCGACGATCACTTCCCCCCTACGGACCGCTTCGCGGTCGTCTTCCCCCAGAGGGGGAAGAGCGCTGGAGTTCAGGCCGTGAGGCTCCGCCCCCTACGGGGGCGGACAGACCGCGTAGCGGTCAGGTGGGGGCAAGTCAGTGCGATCCCACGCCCCCTCCGAAACCCTTAGGCCCCGGCCCGGCGACGCTCTAGGATCGCCCCACGCCGGAGGGCGGCTCGGCCTGCCGGACCTCCCTGGCGCGCGAGCGTCCAGGCAGGAAACCACGATGGCCAAGGGTCAGAAGAAGTCCAACAAGGAAGTCCGCAAACCCAAGGCGGACAAGAAGACGCCCCCGGTCTCGGTCTCGCCGTTCATCGTCACCCCGGGGAAGAAGTAGGCGGGGGCGGCGTCCACGCCGCCCTAGAGCCTTATCGTGGTCCCCTCGCGCGCCGACCGGTAGATCGCCTCGATGATCCGCATGTCGCGCAGGCCTTCCTCGCCCGAGACGATCGGCGACCGGTCGGCCGCGATGCAGTCCGCCATGTGGTCAAGCTGGCCGGCGAACTGGGTCTTGGCCGGTCCGGGCGGCGGCGCGATCTCCTGCGAGCGGCCGTCCTTGCCGGTCCAGAGGCGATTGCCGTCGTAGCGGGTGGCGGGCTCCAGCTCGATCCGCCCCTTGTCGCCCATCAGCAGCACGTGGTTCTGGTTGGCGCTGTAGGTCGACAGGCAGCTGGCGATCGCCCCGGAGGGGAACTTCAGCAGCCACTCGATCATGTCCTCCACCTCGGTGAACCGGGGATCGGCGCGATCGGTGGACTCGCGGGCGGTGACGGCGATCGGCTCCTCGCCGGTCATGTAGCGGGCGGCCTGCAGGCTGTAGACCCCCATGTCCATCAGCGATCCGCCCCCCGCCAGGGCCTTCTTCAGCCGCCACTTGGACGGGTCGCCCTGCACGAAGCCGTGCTCGGAGCGCACATAGCGGGTCTTGCCGGCGGCGCCCGCGCGGGCCAGGCGCATGGCCTCCAGGTTGGTGGCCTCGAAGTGGCAGCGGTAGCCGATCATCAGCTTGCGCCCCGCCGCCTTGCAGGCGGCGATCATCGCCTCGCACTCGGCGACCGAGGTCGCCATCGGCTTCTCGCACATCACGTGCTTGCCCGCCTTGGCGGCGCGGATCGTGTACTCCGCGTGCATGGAATTGGGCAGGATCACGTAGACGACGTCGACGTCGGGATTGTCGCGGATCTTGTCGAAGGTCTCGTAGGAATAGATCGAGCGCTCCGGCACGCCGTATTTCGCCGCGGTCGCGCGGGCCTTGGCCGGGTCGCCGCTGACCAGGGCCGTGACCCGGCTGTGCTCGCAATTGACGAACTGCGGCAGGATCACGTTGAGGCCGTAATAGCCCAGGCCGACGATGGCGTAGCCGACCTTGCGGTCGCCTGCGGCGCGGGCCCGTCCCCCGGCCGAGGCGACGGCGAGAGAGGCGGCGGCGAGAAGGAGGTCGCGGCGTCCGATGTCCATGGTCGTGGTCCCGGTGATTGGCGGCGGCATTAGGGTTTGAAGGGCTTGGGGTCGGTCAAGGGCCGTTCGTGCAGCCAGCCGCCGTCGCCCAGCCAGTCGGCCAGGCGGTCGGGCCAGTGCAGGATCGACAGGCTCTCGGAGTGGGCGGCGATGTTGAAGCCGTGGTCCATGTCGGCGAACATGTGCAGCTCGGCCGACACCCCGGCCTTGCGGAGCTGGTCGTAGAGGGTCAGGGCCGGTTCGGCGCAGCACGCGTCCAGCGAGCCGGCGGCGATGAAGGCCGGCGGGGCGCCGGCGGCGGCCTGGGCGGGGACGCCCAGCGGGCCGGGATAGACCAGCACCTGGAAGTCGGGACGGGCGCTGACCGCGTCGAGCGGGTCGCCCGAGGGCGGCTCCTGCGGGGCGGGGTTGTCGGCGACCAGCGAGACCAGCTCGCCGCCGGCCGAGAAGCCCATCACCCCGATGCGGCGGGGGTCCACCCCGTAGCGGGCGGCGTTGGCCCGCACCCAGCGGACCGCCCGGCGCAGGTCGGCGGCGGCGTCGCGGTCGATCGCATAGGTCGACCCCGCCTCGCGGGCCAGCCGGTACTTCAGGACGAAGGCGGTGACGCCGTAGCGGTTCAGCGCCTTGGCCGGTCCGGAGCCCTCGTTGACGAAGACCAGCATGCGATGGCCGCCGCCCGGCACGACGATGACCGCCGCGCCGTTGGCGTGGCGCGGGTCGGCGGGGAACACCGTCAGGGACGGGCTGTGGACGTTGCGCACATAGGTGTTCTCGACGATCTCGGGCTCGCTTGACCTCTGCCCCACGCCGGGCGCGCCGCGCGGCCAGAGCGTGACCGTCGCCGGCGCGCCGGCGACCGCAGACGGGGCCGGGGCCGGCGCCGCGGGCGTCGCTCCGGCCAGGAGCGCTGCGAGGACGACGGCTTGGACGAACATGGGGAGCCTCCCGAACGGCGCGCGCGGCTCGCCTTCGCGGTCCAGCCTTCACATTTTCGCGGCCGTTCCTACTGCGACCATGGTCTTAGGCCGACGCGGGTCCCCGAACGCAAACCGCCCGCCTCGCGAACGAGACGGGCGGCTTACAATCGGACTGTGGAGGCGGCGAAAGCCTAGGCGGGCTGGTGCACGCCGGCTTCGTTCAGCCACTCCAGGATCTTGGCCTTGGGCATGGCGCCGACCTTCATCGAGGCCATCTGGCCGCCGCGGAACAGCATCATGGTCGGGATGCCGCGCACGCCGTAGCGCGACGGGGTGGTGGGGCTGTCCTCGATATTGACCTTGGCCACGGTCACGGCATCGGCCAGTTCCTCGGAGATCTGCTCCAGGGCCGGGGCGATCTGCTTGCACGGGCCGCACCATTCGGCCCAGAAGTCGACCAGGACCGGCTTGTCAGCCTGCAGGACGTCCTTTTCGAAGGACGCATCGGTCACCGTCACGGTGCTCATCGTTTGGCTCCATCTGCGCCCGGACGATCGGGGCGCGTTAGAAAACTGCTCGGGCTGGGGATTCGCTCCCCGTCTTGCGCCAAGATTTAGGGGCCCTGGCCCCCCTCGGCAATGATCTAGAACAACCGGGCCAGGGCGGCGGCCATCACCTTTTCTGGAACCGCCATGAGTTTGGGACCGTCGGTCCACACGATCGCGGCCTCGATCGGGCGGTCGGGGAACACCTCGGCCAGCACGGCGGCATAGACCGCCATCTGGGCCAGATAGGCCGGATCGGCGTTCTCGATGCGGTCGGGCGAGGGGCGGTTGGTCTTGTAATCGACGACCAGGACGCGCTCGGGCGTCACCACCAGCCGGTCCACGCGGCCGGCGATCCGCAGCTCGGCCGGCAGGGTCGCCGCGCCGCCGGCCACCGAGACCTCGGCCCGCGAGCCGGGGCCGAACACGGCGGCGAAGCGGTCGTCTTCCAGCACGCCGAAGGCCGCGGACGCCATCTCCTGGCGCTGGTCGTCGGTCAGGTCGCGCTCGGCCGCCAGCAGCCGCGCGGCGGCGGCGCGGCGGGCGGCGGGCTCGAGGTCCGGCAGCAGCTGCAGCAGCCGGTGGACGATCTCGCCGCGACGGTAGCGGCCCAGGCCCGACACCTGGGCCAGGGGCGAGGGCGCGCTGCCCCGGGCCTCGTCCTCCAGGGTCGAGGGGGCGGCGTAGCGGGCGGCGGGCGTCTCGGGCGCGGCCGGGGCCAGGGTCCAGGCGGGCGTGGGGACCTGCGCGGACGCCAGGCGCGGGGCCAGGGCCTCGGCGCGCATCGGGTCAGGCCCAAAGCGCAGGCGACCGTCTTCGCCGATCTCCCGCACGCCCGGCGCGATGTCCTCGTGGGCGAAGGCCGCGCGGGCCGCCGCGTACCAGCCGCCGACGTTCTCGTCCTTGGTGCGGGCGTCGATCCGGCCGCACAGCACCAGGCGGTCCCGCGCCCGGGTCAGGGCCACGTAGTAGAGGCGCAGGGCCTCCTCGGCGTCCTTCTTCTCGCGCAGCTCGCGGGCCTCGGCCGACGCGGCGCAGTCGTTGGCCTTGCTGGCGCACCACAGGAAACTGCCGTCGGCCGTGCGCATCAGCGGCGAGCCGCGCGCCCCGCCCTTCATCGTGGTCTCGGGCAGGAAGACGATCGGCGCCTCCAGGCCCTTGGAGCCATGGGCGGTCATCACCCGCACCTCGTGGCGCGCGCCCTCCATCTCGCGTTTGACCACGATGTCCAGGCTGGCGAAGTCGGCGACCAGGGCCTCCAGGTCGCGCACCCCGCGCTGCTCGGCGGCCAGGACCTGGGCCAGGAACTCGTCCAGCGCCTCGGCGGCCTCCTCGCCCAGGCGGGTCAGCACCTTGGCGCGGTTGGAGCGGACGCTGTCGTCCACCCGGCCCAGCAGCAGGGCGTAGAACTCGAACGGCTGCTTGCGGCGGCTCTCGGCCAGGGCCCAGCGCAGCAGGTCGCGGGCGGCGGACCAGTTCGGCCGTTCGGCCGCGCGGTCGTTGACCGCCCGCCACAGCGTCGAGGGCCGGCCCTTGGCCAGGGCGTAGAGGTCGTCGTCCGACAGGCCGCAGAACGGGCTCTTGAGCAGGGCCGCCAGGGTCAGGTCGTCGTCGGGGAACAGGCAGAACCGGCCCAGGGCCAGGAGGTCGTCGAACACGATGTGGGCCGACAGGCTGAGGCGGTCGGCCCCGGCCACCGGCACTTCACCGCGCTTGAGCGCGCGCAATATCTCCTCGAATAGCGCTTTTCGGCGACGCACCAGCACCAAGATGTCGCCGTGGTGAGCTCGACGGGGCTTTCCTGTCTCCTTGTCGAGCACCGTGTCGCCTCGAGCGATTAAGGCCTTGATCTCAGAGGTGATTTTCTCGGCCAGCCGACGATTGGCGCTTTGCTCGCCCTGAGCATCGAGAGGGGCGTCCCAAGCCTCGCGCTCTTCACCGGGCAGTTCGCGCTCAAGCGGCCAAAGGTCTACGCAGCCAGAGTGAGATAGGAAGCCCTCGTGTTGGATGACATCCGCCGTTGGGCCCGCGACTGCTTCTCGAAGCCCTGGAGCGCTCATTACGGCGTCCACAAAGCTCAAAACTTCCCGGGTCGAGCGATAGGATCGCTTCAGGGTGATGGCAAAGTTCGGAAGGTTCACAGCCTCAATTTTGGCGACGTAGTCCTGGGTTTCGACCAGAAACTGCGCCGGATCGGCCCCCTGGAACGAGTAGATGGATTGCTTTGGGTCGCCCACCACGAACAGAGTACGAGTGCTCTGAGTTTCTTGGTGCTGGGTTCGCCAGCGAACCGCTCCGGCTCCCGCGAAAAAATCCGATGTTAGGGCTTGTAGGATCGCCCACTGCTCGGGGGCAGTGTCTTGAGCTTCGTCCAGAAGGATATGCTCTATCCCGCCGTCCAGCTTGTAGAGCACCCAGGCCGCATCGACCTTTTTTGTCAGGAGTTCCTTGGTCTTCTCGATCAAGTCGGCGAAGTCGAGGGCACCACGAGCCGCCTTCTCCTTGCGGTGTTCGTCGATGTAAAGGCCAGCTAGTAGCAGAGCGTTGATGCTGTCTTCCGCGACGCGCGCGGCGTTCAGCCATTCGCGGGCTTCCTCCAGGCGCTCCTGTTCGCCGAGCAGGCGCGTGCGCAGGTCTTCGCGCGGCTTGAAGGTCGTTGTCGTGGCATAGTGCTTTCGAGGTTCGCCCTTGTCGGTGAAGACGGCCGCCAAAGCATCCTCGAACGCACCGGTCGCCAGCGTTCGTCTCAGCCGCTCGGCGTGTTCGGTGTCGCGGATTTTGCCGCTCGAATCCAAAAGGCTGGCGCAGGCATCCCAGAGGTCCGAATCTAATTCTGCCATAGCCTTGTCAGCAATGCGACCAGTGCTGGATGGGGCCTGGAAGCCACAGGCCTTCCAGACGTCTCCAGCGAAACCCAAGGGCCCGTGGTCCACGCCCAGATACTCGCCGATCGCCCCGCGCTGGGCCTCGAAGGCGGCGAACATCGCCTCGAAGCTGGCGAAATCCAGGGCCACCGAGAAGCGGGCATAGGCCTCCGCGAACGCATCGTCGTGGTCGGTGACCCAGGTCGCCACCTGCCGCAGGGCGCCCTGGGCGATGGCCGCCGAGGCGCTGTCGTCCATCACCTGGAAGCCCGGCGAGACCCCGGCCTCCAGCGGGAAGCGCCGCAGCAGCTTCTCGCAGAAGGCGTGGATGGTCTGGATCTTCAGCCCGCCCGGCGTCTCCAGCGCCTTGGCGAACAGGCCCCGGGCCTTGGACAGGGCGATGTGGTCGAAGCTCAAGGGATCGCGGCCCTCCAGGGCCCCAAGCTGCTCGCGCAGCTTGACGTCGGGGGTGACGCACCATTCGCCCAGGCGCTCGAACAGCCGGCGCTGCATCTCGGCGGCGGCGGCCTTGGTGTAGGTCACGCACAGGATCGCCTCGGGCTCGGCGCCGGCCAGCAGCAGGCGCGCGACCCGGTCGATCAGGGTCTTGGTCTTGCCCGAACCGGCGTTGGCCGTGACGAAGGCCGAGATGGCCGGGTCGGCGGCGATGCGCTGGGGGTCGATCATCGAGGACATCAAGATCCTCCCCCTCTGGGGGAGGTGTCGGCAAAGCCGACGGAGGGGGTCTTGCTGAGCCGGCGGGGATGAACCCCCTCCGGCCCTCTGGGCCACCTCCCCCAGGGGGGGAGGATCTGGTTGGGCGAACCGATCACTCCCCGCCCTCCCCGTCATCGCCGCTGGTCGACCATTCGAACACCCGCGCCAGGTGGCCGTAGTCGCCCGTGTGGTCGTGCACGAACTGCGGCGCCACGCGCGACAGGTACGGCTGCTTCGGGTTGTCGTAGCGCTCGATCAGCTCGCGCAGGCCGTTCAGGGCCTTGATCGCCGCCTCCTGGGCCTCGACCCCGGCCGTCGCCCGCACCTCCTCGACGCCCGCCGGCTTGCGGCCGGTGACCCGCAGATAGGTCAGGTCGCCGGGTTCGCGCGGGCCGATGTCCGGAAAGCCGCCCTCGCGCAGGATCGCGGCGGTCAGGGTCAGTTGGGGCGAGAAGCCGGTCTCGACCTGCTTCTTCGACGGCGCGGCGCCGGTCTTGTAGTCGAGGATGTGGGCCAGGCCGTCGGCCGTGGGCTCGATGCGGTCGGCCTTGGCGGTGACGGTGAACGGCCGCCCGCCGATGTCGAAGGTCAGCTCGCCGGCCGCCTCGACCACGATCCGCTCGGCGCCCGCGCGGCGGCGGGTCTCCAGCTCGGCCACCCATAGCGCCGCCTCGCGGGCCAGGGCGCGTTCGCGGGCCAGGGCGGCGGCCGGCATGCCGGCCTTTTCCAGCTCGCCCAGATAGAGGCCTGCGAAGATCTCGGCGGCGTTCGCGGGGACGGGCCCTGGATGGTCCTCCGCGAATTTCTCGAACGCGGCGTGGATCGCCGTGCCGCGCGCCCGGGCTTCGACCGGCTCGTCGGGACGGTCCAGCGGATAGAGCTTGAGGATGTCGCGGGCCCAGACGGCGTAGGGGTCGCGGGTCAGGGCCTCGACCCGGGTGACGGCCATCTTGCGCGGGCGGTCGGCGACCGGCGGGGTCGGGGCGGGGCGCTTGATCGGCTCGTAGGGGCCGGGGGCGTCCAGGTCGCGGGCCCAGGCCAGCACGTCGGGGCGCTCGGTCAGGGTCAGGCCGGCGCCGCGCGCCAGGGTCTTCAGCCGCCACAGCCAGCGGCTCTCGACGGCCGGCGCGCCGCCGCGCCGCTCGCTGTGGACCAGGATCACGTCGGGCGCGCAGGCGGCCTGGGCGAAGTCGTGGGCGGTCAGGCCGATGCGGCGCTCGGGCGGCGGCAGGTTCAGCTTGGCCCGCATCGGCCGCGACAGGAACGGGTCGATCGGCGCGCCGCGCGGCCAGATCCCCTCCTCCAGGCCCGCCAGGATCAACCGGTCGGCCCGCACCATCCGCGCCTCGATGGCCCCGAAGATCCGCAGGCGCGGATGGGTGGCGCCGCCGGTGCGCAGGGTCTCCTCGTTGACCATGCGGTCGAACAGGTCGGCGAAGCCCTGGGCCGAGGCCGGCGGCAGGGCGACCCCGTCGGTGATCAGCGACGACAACAGGCCCGCCAGGCTCTCGCCCGCCGAGCCGGCCCACAGGTCGGTGGGATCGGCCAGGGCCTCCAGCGCCTCGACCAGGGCGCGGGCGGCCTCGGCCGGCGCACCGGCCTTCGGATCGGCGACATAGGGCAGGGCCACGCGATGGGCGGCGGCCAGGACGCGTTCGACCAGGGCCTTGGCGTCCGGATATTTCGCCAGCCGCTCCCGCAGCTGGGCGGCGTCTCGGGGGGCGGGGCCGCGCAGGCCGTATCGCTCCAGGTCGCGGGCGACGTCCAGGTCGCCGCGCAGCAGCGGATGCTTGGCCACGGCCAGCAGGCGGACCGGATCGAGCGGATCGACCGCCAGGCCCGCCACATGCTGGGCCAGGATTGCGGCGGCGCTGGCGGCCAGGGGCGCGCCGGCCGAGCTGTCAGGGATCACGCCCCAGCGCACCAGCCGGGCGTTGACCCGCCGGGCCAGTTCCTGGTCGGGGGTGACCATAGCGGCGGTCTGGCCGGGCGTCTCCAGGGCCTCGCGCAAGAGAAGCGCGCAGGCGACGGCCGCCTCCTCCTCGGTGCGGGCGTTGACCAGGGACAGGCCCTTCAGGCCCTCCTTGATCGGGTCCAGGCCCGGGGCCTCGGCGCGCAGCCGGTCGATCTGGGCCAGCCAGTCGGCGGTGGCCTGGGCCGGGCGCAGGGCCTCGTTGATCAGGCGGCGGCGCCAGCGGCCCCGGCTGTCGGCCTCGGGCCACCAGGGGCGGACGTCGGCGCGGGTGGCCCCGGCCCCGTCCAGCAGGCGCTTCATCGCCCCCTGCGGATGCTGCTCGCCCTGGACGCCGGCGATCTGGTCCCAGGCGTCGTCGGCCAGGCCGTCGTCCAGGCCCGGCAGCACGACCGCGCCCTGGGGGAGGTTGGCGATCACCCGCAGCAGGCGGGCGGTGGCCGGGGCCGTGCCGGTCGAGCCGGCGGCGACCAGCACGCCCTGGGGCGGGTTCAGCTCCCATTGATCGGAGAGCGCGTTGAGCAGCCGCACCCGCCGGTCGCTGACGTCGATCAGCCCCATCTCGTCCAGGCGTTTGGGCCAGGCGGTCAGCACCGCCTTCAGGAACCGCGCCGAGACCTGCCAGTGCTGGGCCAGGTCCCCCTCGGCCAGACCGTCCAGGCGGCCGTCGTCGGTGACCACCTCCTCGATCTGGCAGCTGTCGAGGAATTCGGAGAGCGCCTTGGCCATCTCCAGGGCCTGGCCGGCCTGGGGCTGGAACGACAGCAGGTGGGCGTGGTCGGCGACCAGCCGGGCCAGCTCGAACCGACGGCGGCGCGACGAGACGGCGGGCGGCAGGTCCAGGGCCAGCTCGCCCGGCTCGAACGGCGGCTCGCCCTCGTCCAGGTCGCCGAGGGGGCGAATCTGCGGCAGCAGCAGGGCCTTGCTTCCGCCGACCGCCAGGAAGGCGTCGGCCAGGGCGCGGGCGCCCCGGCGGGTGGGGGTCAGGACGGTGGCCGCGGGCAGGGCTTCGGGCCCCAGCGGCGCCAGGGCGTCCAGCAGCCCGCGCGCCAGGTCCTCGACGAAGGGCCGGTGGGCGGGGATCGAGAACCAGCGCGGCCCCGGGGTGTCGAAGGGGCCGGCCATGGTCAGCTGCGACCCACTTCGCTGTGTTTGGCCAGCCGGGCCTCGGCCACGTCCCGGGCCCCGGGGTCGCCGACGTGCATCCAGACGCCCTGCGGCGCCACGCCGTGCACGCGGTGGTCCTTGGCCAGGGCCTTCCAGATCGGCAGCAGCGAGAACGGTCCCTCGGGGCCGTCGGCCACGACCTGGGGCTTGCAGATGTGGACGCCCACATAGACCAGGGGCGCGGTCTCGCCGGGGTCCTTGAAGCGCACGACCCCCCCCTGGGAATCCTCTTCGCCCAGGAACACGTCGCCGGTGTCGTGGAAGCCCAGGGATTCCGTGGTCGAGGCCAGCATCAGGCAGACGTCCATCCTGGCCGGGTCCCAGGCGCGGGCCACGGCCTCGATGGCCGAGGCGTCCTCGATCCAGACGGAGTCGATGTTGGCCACCCAGATCGGGGCGTCGCCCAGCAGCGGCAGGGCGTGCTTGACGCCGCCGCCGGTCTCCAGGGCCTGGGGCCGTTCGTCGGAGATGACGATGTGCGGCAGCGGATGGGTCTCGGCGCGGCGGACCAGGTGCTGCTCCAGCCGGTCGGCGAAATAGTGGACATTGACCACGGCGGTCTCGACCCCGGCGGCGGCCAGGCGGTCCAGCATGTGGTCGATCAGCGCCTTGCCGCCCACCTCGACCAGGGCTTTGGGCCGGTCGTCGGTCAGGGGGCGCATGCGGGTGCCCAGGCCGGCGGCCAGGACCATGGCGATCTTCGGGGCTTGGGGGGCGGCGTTCATCGACGGACCTCCGGCGGCACATACTTGTCGAACCAGGCCTTCAGCCCGGCCAGGGCCGGGTCCTGCAGGTTGCGCTCCAGATAGCGCCAGGTGCGCGGCATGTAGGACTCGTAGTGCGCGCGTCCCAGCAGGGCCTGGCGGGCGAACACCCGGCCCAGGATGCGCGCGGCGTTGGAGGCGGCCAGGGCGCGGTAGTCGGCGATGAAGGCGGCGCGGTCCACGTCCGGCCGGGCGGCCAGATAGCGGTCGAGCATGGCCTGTTCCAGCGCCGGCGAGACGTCGCGGCGGGCGTCCTGCAGCAGGTGGGTCAGGTCCCAGGCGGGGTGGGCGCGCAGGGCGTCCTGGAAGTCCAGCAGGCCGACGCGGGCCACGCCTTCGCGGCCGAGCAGCCACAGCAGGTTCTGGGCGTGATAGTCGCGGTGGGTGAAGACGCTGGCGCCGGCCTCGCCGCGCACCCAGACCGGGGCCCACAGGGCGTCCCATTCGGCCACGGCCTCGGGGCCGAAGGCGGGCATGCCCGCGAACTTCGGCCACCATTCCAGGAAGGTGTCGGTGGCGATCTTCAGGGCCAGGGTGTCGTAGGTCAGCAGGGGCCACGACACGCCGCCTTCCGCGGTCAGCACGTCGGGCGGGGTCTCGGCGTGCAGGGCCACCTGGACGTCGACGGCGGCCTCGTACAGCGGGACCTCGTCCTGGCCCTCGGCGATCAGGGTGGCGTAGAGGCCGTCGCCCAGGTCCTCCAGCACCGCCAGGCCGGCCTCGACGTCGTGGGCCAGGACGGCCGGGGCCGACAGGCCGCGCGCGCGCAGATAGGCGGCCGTGGCCACGAAGGCGGCGACCGAGCCGGCGGCCAGGCGGGCGGCGGCGTTGTAGCCCAGGGCGATCCGCTCGGCCTCGCCGGCGCCGGGCGGACAGACCACGCTCTCCAGGGCCGGCGGCTGGTCCATGAAGATAAACCGCTCGTCGCCTCGGTGGAGGCGCTCGTAGACGCGGGTCGAGGCGTCGCCGCCGAGCAGCTCGCGGCGGGCGTCGCCGAAACCGGCCTTGGCCAGGAAGGCCGCCTTGAGGGTTTCGCGGTCAGAGCTCAAGGTTGCGTCCTTCGAAGGTTCCATGCGGGATCAGGGTGGCGCGGCGCGCCTGTCCATCCTCGCCCGCGGGGCTGATGTCTATAGCGAGTCGGTCGGCCGGCAGGCGGCCTTGCAGGCGCTGGGGCCATTCGATCAGGGCCGCGCCGTCCTCCAGCGCCTCCTCCAGCCCGATCTCGTAGGCCTCGTCCGGATCGGTCAGGCGGTAGAGGTCGAAATGGGCGACCGGGAAGTCGGGGCCGTCGTAGAACTGCACCAGGGTGAAGGTGGGGCTGGGCGCCTCCTCGTCGGGCGAGGTCAGGGCGCGGACAAGGGCGCGGGCCAGCGTCGATTTGCCGGCGCCAAGAGGGCCGCTCAAGCACAGGGCGTCGCCGGGCCGCAGCACAAGGGCGAGTTTCCGACCCAGGGCCTGGGTGGCGGCTTCATCAGGGAGGTCGATCTCGATCATCCGAACACCGCGTCGGGGTTGGTGGGCAGCACGCGCTCGACGAAGTGCTTGAGGGCGCCGGTGGCCATGGCCGCGTCGGGGTCCAGGGCCTTGGCCGGGATCGGCCGGCCGACGATCAGCGAGAACCGCCGCCCGCGCTTGTTGAGCATCTCGTGGAACAGGGTGATGTCGCGCAGCTCCTGGAAGCGGCCGTCGAACAGGTGGAACAGGGTCGACCAGGGGCCGGTCAGATGCATGGGCACGATCGGCGCCCCGCTCCAGCGGGCCATCGACACGGCCGAGGCCTGCCAGGGCTTGTCCGTCAGCCGGCCCTCGACGCGCGTGGCCAGGCGTCCGGCGGGGAAGATCATCAGGGCCTGCTCGGCCTTCAGCGCCGCGCGGGTGCGCTCCAGCACGCGGCGGGTGTCGGCCAGGGTGCGCTTGGCCTCGACCCATTCGATCGGGATCAGCGTCTCGTCCAGGCGCGGACACACCCGCAGGGCGTCGGCGTTGGCGTAGAAGGTGATGTCGGGCCGGCGGGCCTTGAGGGCGTCGTAGACCGCCACCCCGTCGGCGATGCCGGTCGGATGGTTGCAGATGAGCAGGGCCGCGCCCTTGGCCGGCAGGTTCTCCAAGCCCCGGACATCGACGGCCAGGGCCAGCAGGCCGGAGACATAGTCCAGCGCCTCGCGGCCGCTCATCGGGGCGACGGCCTCGGCCAGGGCGCGCGCCTTGCCGTAGCTGAGCAGGGCGTGCACCGGCCCGCGCGCCAGCGGCCAGGCCGGCGAGCCGCACAGCTTCGGCGCCCGCTCGGCGATCAGGGTGTCGATGATGTGGGGGCGGGCCGTGTCCTGGGCCTGCTGCATGGTCATCCGTCGAGTCTAGAGAAGGCCGGGCGCGGTTCCAAGGCGAGGCTGGAAATTTGACGGACCGCCCGCGACGTCGGACGTTGGGGTCGCAAGAGGGGAGTTCTCGCATGAAGCGTTTCGGTCGCTGGCTCGTCGCCGCCGTCGTCATCGCCGCCGTCGGGGCGGGGGTCTGGGCCTATTGGAACTACGACCTGCGCTGGCGGCCCAAGACGATCACCCGGAACCAGGCGGAGATCGCCAAGATCCTGGAGACCGCCGGCTGGGTGTCGCCGGGGCTGAAGGGCCAGAAGCTGTACATGGTCAGCTTCCGCACCTGCCCCGACTGCGTGCGCTTCAAGTCCGAGGAGTATCCGGGCCTGCACAAGGCCGGGGTCGACACGCGGCTGATCGAGATCGCCCGCGCCGACCGCAACGGCGTGCCGAAATCCACGCCGGCCGAGCGGGCCACCGTGGCCGAGATGTGGGTCAACCGCAGCTGGGCGCTGTCGGAGAAATGGGACGCCACCCCGGTCGAGGCCTGGACGGCCGCCGGCATCGCCCCCGCCGACGGCGACGTGGCCCGCACCGCCGTGATCGAGGCCGGCCGCAAGACCGTCGAGGACCTGCGGCCGCTGCTCAAGGAGAACGGCGTCAGCTTCGCCTATCCGCTGCTGGTCTGGTGGACCAAGGACGGGACGATGAAGGCCTGCGCCTGCGAGCGGCGCGAGACCTACCGGTTCGTGCGGAAGGACCTGGGCGCCTAGTGCGGGTCCTCGACACCGTCCTGTCGGAAAGGCCGCGCTACGACGTCGTGCGCCGCATGCGGCGCCTCCGGTCCTGGGCCGCCGGCCTGGGCGAGGGCTTCGATTGGAAGCCATACGAGGGCCGCGGCTACTTCCACTGGAAGCTGGCCCTGCCCTACGCGCTGGTCTCGGGGCCGACGGCGCGGCCGGCGCTCCAGAGCCGCGCGGCCCAGGTGCTGATCGACGCGGCCAGGACCCTGGTCGACCGGCGGCCGCCCGGCTTGGCCGGCGCGCGGGTGGCGGCGATCATCAACCTGCCCGACATGTTCGGCAGCGAGGTGTGCGTCTTCTTCGACGAGGCCTATTTCCGCGCCTTCGCGCCGCGCGA
This sequence comes from Caulobacter sp. CCG-8, assembly GCF_037402475.1. NCBI lineage: Bacteria > Pseudomonadati > Pseudomonadota > Alphaproteobacteria > Caulobacterales > Caulobacteraceae > Caulobacter > Caulobacter sp. CCG-8. The sequence continues at coordinate 266,828 of NZ_JBBEUD010000004.1, read as the reverse complement.
TGACGAGGAGCAGACCTGGACGCCGGTCGAGGCCAGCCTCGCTCGACGTTGGGACCTTCGGCTCCCGCCGGGCTTCGGGGAGCGGGGATTCGCCACCGAGCTGCGCGATTTCGATTTCGGCCCGCCGCATGTGGTGCGCGGCGAGGTCTGGATGATCGGCGAGGTCTAGACCGGCCGGCGGCTGATCTCGTCCTTGCGGGCCCGGCGGGTCTTGGAGCCGTGGACGTGGTCGAGGTCGCCGTCGCGCGGCGGGGCGCCCGCGTCGAGCTCCAGGTTGTCGTCGTCCTCGTAGATCGCCCGGGTCTCGCCTTCGGGGGCGACGGTGGACGGGGTGCGGTCTTCGGGCTGGGCCATGACGGTCTCCTCTGACGTTTCAGGGACCAAACGACCTCGCCCCCGGTCACGTTTCATGACCGGGGGCGCGCATCGACCGCGGGAGGGTTGTTAGAAATCCTGGGCGGTCGGGCGGACGGCGATCTCGCTGACGTCGACGTCGGCCGGCTGTTCCACCGCATAGGCGACGGCGCGGGCGATGGCGTCGGGGCCGATGGCGATCTCGTAGAAGGCGTCCAGGGCCTTCAGCGAGTCCGCATCCGAGCTGCCGTGCTTGAGTTCGGTGTTGGCCCCGCCGGGCGAGATCACCGTCACGCGGACCTTGGAGCCCACCTCGTGCCGCAGGCCTTCCGAGATGGCGTGCACGGCGAACTTGGTGCCGCTGTAGACCGTGCCGCCCGGGCTGAAGACCTTGCGGCCGGCGATCGAGCTGATGTTGATGAACTGGCCCGAGCCTTGGGCCTCGAACACCGGCAGGGCGGCGGCGACGCCGTACAGCAGGCCCTTGATGTTGATGTCGATCATCTTGTCCCACTCGTCGGTCAGGCGCGCCGACATCGGGGCGATGGCCATGTAGCCGGCGTTGTTGACCAGCACGTCGACCCGGCCGAAGGCCTGGACGGCGGCGGCGATCATGGCGTCGGCGTCGGCCTTGACGGTGACGTCGGTCCGGACGGCGATCGCCTGGCCGCCGGCGGCGGTGATCTCGGCGACCAGGGCCTCCAGGCGGTCGACGCGGCGGGCGGCCAGCACCAGGCGGGCGCCCTGGGCGGCGAGGTGGCGGGCGGTGGCTTCGCCCAGGCCGCTGCTGGCCCCGGTGACGACGACGACCTTGCCGGAAATGTTGGCGGACATGGGAAATCTCCTTGGCTGTCGGGGAGGGCTTTGGAGCGTCCTCGCCTCGTGACGGGGAAGATGAGGGCTCGACCCGTCCGCGATAATCCTTGATAGTTTGAACGTCGTTTCAAACAGGGCTTGATAATGCAGCGCGACCTGCTGGACGGCGTCGTCGCCTTCACCACCGTGGCCAGGCGGCGCAGCTTCACCGTCGCCGCCGCCGACCTGGGCGTGACGCCGGCGGCGGTCAGCCACGCGGTCAAGCAGCTGGAGGCCCGGCTGGGCGTGTCGCTGTTCGCCCGCACCACCCGCGAGGTGGGACTGACCGAGGCTGGGCGGCGCTTCCTGCACGGCGCCCAGCCGGCGGTCGAGGCGATGGTGGCGGCCACGGCCTCGGCGCGATCGCTGGGCGAGGGTCCGGCGGGCACGGTGCGCCTGACCACCTCGCGCCTGGCGCTGCGCATGGTGCTGGCCCCGGTCATCACCGACTTCGTCCGCGCCTATCCCGACGTGAAGCTGGAGATCGTGGTCGACGACGCCCAGGTCAGCCTGATCGAGGAGGGCTTCGACGTCGGCGTGCGGATGGGCGAGATGATCGCGCCGGACATGGTGGCGGTGCGGGTGTCGCACCCGTTCCGGTTCTGCGTGGTCGGCGCCCCGGCCCTGCTGCAGCGCTGGGGCCGGCCCGAGCACCCGCGCGACCTGAAGGGCTATCCCTGCCTGAACGTCCTGCAGACCACCCGGATGAACAACTACCGCTGGGAGTTCGAGGAGGACGGCCGCGAGTTCCAGGTGGCGGTCGAGAGCCCGCTCAGCGTCAACGACTTCGACCTGCTGATGAAGGGCGCGCTGGACGGCCTGGGCCTGACCTACCAGCCCGAGCCCCTGGCCATGGGGCATGTGCTGAACGGCCGGCTGGAGCGGGTGCTGGACGCCTATCTGGCCGGTCCGACGTCATGGCACCTCTACTATCCCAGCCGCCTGGGCGCCTCGGCCGCGCTGCGGGCGTTCGTGGAGTTCATGCGCGGCCGGATGCGGACGGCGGGGCGGGCCTAGGGATTGGCGCGAGCGCCTCAAAACAGGTTGTCATCCCGGAAGCCCCGCAGGGGCTGTTCTGGACCCAGGTGGCCGGGCCAAGTCGGAGCAGCCGCCCCTGGGTCCCGGACAAGCGCTGCGCGCTTTCCGGGATGACAACGGGAAGAAGGTGCGATGGGGCTCGGTGGGCTGTTGGCTCTTCCCCCGCCGTCCTCGGCGCGCTAACCCCCGTGGCGATGCCTACGTCCGTCCGCACCGCCTACCGAGAGCGCCTGGCCCAGGGCGAGATCAAGCCCGACGTCGCGCAGGCCGCCGCGGTCGACGCCCTGTCGCGGCTGGAGGCCGACCTCGACAACGCCGGCGAGCCCGGCTTCTCGCTGTTCGGCCGCAAGCCCAAGGGCCAGAAGGGCGTCTATCTGTGGGGACCGGTCGGGCGCGGCAAGTCTATGCTGATGGACCTGTTCTTCGACAGCGCCCCGGTCGCCAAGAAGCGCCGCGCCCACTTCCACGCGTTCATGGCCGAGGTGCACGAGCACATCAACGCCTGGCGCAAGGGCGACGCGGCCGAGCGCAAGGCCCGCTTCGGCCAGCACAAGGGCGACGACCCGATCGCCCCGACCGCCGACCTGATCGCCGCCGACGCCCGCCTGCTGTGCTTCGACGAGCTGCAGGTCACCGACATCGCCGACGCCATGATCCTGGGCCGGCTGTTCGAGGCCCTGTTCGCCCAGGGGGTCACCCTGGTGGCCACCTCCAACCGGCCGCCGGACGACCTCTACAAGGACGGCCTCAACCGCCAGCTCTTCGTCCCGTTCATCGAGATGCTGAAGGAGAAGCTGGAGATCGTGGCCGTGCGCGGCCCGGTGGATTTCCGGCTGGACCGCCTGCGCGCCGCCCGCACCTGGCTGGCCCCGGACGACAAGGCCAACCTCGCCGAGTTCGACCGCCTGTGGGCCGACATGCTGGACGGCGCTGAGGAGACCGGCGCCAAGATCGAGGTCCTGGGCCGCAAGATGCACTTCCCGCGCGCCGCCGGCGGCCTGTTGCGCGCCTCGTTCGCCAGTCTTTGCCAGCAGGCCCTGGGGCCGCAGGACTATCTGGCGATCGCCGAGCGCTTCCACACCCTGTTCCTCGAGGACGTGCCGCTGCTGACCCCGGACCGGCGCGACGCGGCCAAGCGGTTCAACACCCTGGTCGACGCCCTCTACGAGGCCGACGCCAAGCTGGTGGCCCTGGCCCACGGCGAGCCCGAGGCCCTGTATCCGGCCGGCGACGGCTCGTTCGAGTTCGAGCGGACGGTGTCGCGCCTGCAGGAGATGCGCTCGGCGGATTATGTGGCGCGGGTGCGGGACTAGGATTGATCGATATTCGAGCGCGGAGCCTTCCCCATCACCGTCATCCCGGGCCTTGTGCCCGGGACCCCTGGGTCAGCTGACGCGTGAGATAGATTGGCGCGCCGGCGCGCCACACCGCTGCACCTGCGGCGGATAGAGGGGTCCCGGGCACAAGGCCCGGGATGACGGTTGAAAAGAATGGGCCTGGGATCGGCAGAGTGATGAGGACGAGGAACCCATGAGCGTGAAGGACCGTGTCCGCGTCCACGAGACCCGGCTGCTCTCCGACAACTGGTACGTCCTGAAGGCCGCCACCTTCGACTGGAAGCGCCGCGACGGGACCTGGCAGACGCAGGCTCGCGAGGTCTACGACCGCGGCAACGGGGCGGTGCTGCTGCCCTACGACCTGGACCGGCGCACGGTGCTGCTGGTCCGGCAGTTCCGCTATCCGGCCTTCGTCAACGGCTACGACGACCTGCTGATCGAGGCCGCCGCCGGCCTGCTGGACGACGCCGAGCCCGAGGTGCGCATCCGCGCCGAGGTCGAGGAGGAGCTGGGCTACCGGCTGGGCGAAGTGACCAAGGTCTTCGAGGCCTTCATGAGCCCCGGTTCCGTGACCGAAATCCTGCACTTCTTCGTCGCGCCGTACGACGCCTCGATGCGGATCGGCGACGGCGGCGGCCATCCCGACGAGGGCGAGGACATCGAGGTCCTGGAACTGGCGATCGACGAGGCCCTGGCCATGGTCGCCGACGGCCGCATCCGCGACGCCAAGACCATCATGCTGCTGCAGCACGCGGCGCTGACGGTGTTTCGGGAGTAGGGGCGCCTCTCCAGCTTTCCCTCCCCCTTGTGGGAAGGGTGGCCCCGAAGGGGTCGGGTGGGGCTTGATGACTCAAGGGCGGCGGCGAAGCCCACCCACCAGCTTCGCTGGTCCCCCCTCCCCATAAAGGGGAGGGAAAGGCGACGTCCGCCTTACGCCTGTTCCCGTTCGACGTCTTCGCCCCCCACCCGCACCCCCGTCCAGCGCTCGACGGCGCCCAGGAGCTCGGCCGGCGAGATCGGCTTGCCGATGTGGCCGTTCATGCCGGCCTCGGCGCTGGCCGCCACGTGTTCGGGCAGGACGTCGGCGCTCAGCGCGATGATCGGGGTGTCGCGGTTGGCGCTGTCCTGGGCGCGGACGGCGCGGGCGGCGGTGAAGCCGTCGACCTGCGGCATCTGCAGGTCCATCAGGATCAGGTCGAACCGCTCGCAGGCGGTCAGGCGCAGGGCCTCGGACGCGCTGGCGGCCTCCGAGACCTCGTGGCCGACGGCCTGCAGCATGGCGCGCACCAGTTCGCGGTTCACCGCTACGTCGTCGACGACCAGGACCTGGGCAACGGCGACGGGTCCGGCGCGTTCGATGTTGGCGCCCGTCGGGGCGGCCGCGGCCTCGTCGGCGCGGACGTCGAAGGCGAAGATCGAGCCGCCGCCCGGGGCGGGCTCCATGGCGATCGAGCCGCCCATCAGCTCGACCAGGCCCTTGCAGATCGAAAGGCCCAGGCCCGTGCCGCCGTAGCGGCGGCTGATCGAGCCGTCGGCCTGGAAGAAGCGCTGGAACAGGCCGTCGCGCTTGTCCTCGGGCACGCCGCAGCCGGTGTCGCGCACCGACACGTGCAAGACGCCGTCGGCATGGCGCACGCCCACCCGCACCTCGCCGGCCTCGGTGAACTTGATGGCGTTGCTGACCAGGTTGACGATCACCTGGCGCAGGCGGTTGGCGTCGGTGGCCAGGGCCGCGGGCACGCCCGGGTCGAGATCCAGCGACAGGGCCAGGTCCTTGGCGCGGGCCTGCTCGGCGAACAGGGCCATGACGTCGTCCAGGAACGGCGCCACGGCGAAGGCCTGGGGCGACAGGGCCACGTGGCCGGACTCCAGCTTGGAGAACTCCAGGATGTCGTTGACCACCGTCAGCAGGGTCATGCCCGCCGTCCTGACCCGCCGGACATAGAGGCCGGCGTCGGGCGACAGGTCGTCGATGTCGGCCAGCAGGCTGGAAAAGCCGTTGATCGCCGTGAGCGGCGTGCGGATCTCGTGGCTCATATTGGCCAGGAACTCGGCCTTGGCCTCGGCGGCGGCCTCGGCGCGCAGCTTGGCGTCCAGCAGGGCGGTTTCGCGGGCGCGGGACTCGGTCACGTCCATCAGGGCGCCGAACAGCGTGGCGACCTGGCCTTCGGCGTCCAGCTCGACCGCCACGTGGCTGACGATGTCGCGCACCGTGCCGTCGGCCCGGGTCAGGCGGGTCTCGAACTCGAACGGCTCGCCCGTTTCGGCCGCCTTCTCCAGCTCGGCCCGCCAGCGGGGGCGGTCGTCGGCGGGGAAATGGGTCAGCTGCACCTCGCGGTCGGGCACGCCCGCCGACGTTTCCCGGCCATAGATGCGGAACACGCCCTCGGACCAGGTGGTCACGCCGCTGGCCACGTCGATGCGCCAGTGGCCGACCCCGGCCATGTCCTCGGCCATCAGAGCGATGCGGTGGGCCTCGCGGATGGTGCGGGCGTCGGCCTCGGCCCGCCCCCGCGCCTCGGCCAGCTCGCGACGGGCCCGGGTCAGGTCGATCTGCAGCGAGCGGAAGACGCGGAACACCAGATAGGTGGTGGCCAGCACCGTGGCGATCCGCCAGGGCTGGTCGCGCTGGATCAGCCGGGCGCTGGCCCCCAGCTGGACCACGACCATCGAGACCAGCATCGGCGTCAGGTTGGTCAGCAGGCGCTTGGGCCGGGCGTAGTCGCGCACCAGGATCTCGAACATGACCACGCCGTACAGGGTCACGCCGAAGGTCTGGGCCGCGCCGACCTGGAAGAAGGTCAGATAGAAGCCGGCCAGGCCGTAGCCGGCGCTCTGCATCCAGGCGAAGAGGTCGGCGGCGCCGCCCCGTCCCGTTGCAGTGGTCCGCGCCTCGGCGACGGCCAGGACGGCCATGGCCGCCATCCAGAAGTACGGCGCGTGGTCGCTGGAATAGGGCAGGGTGGCGCAGAAGACGACGGCCGAGAACACCAGCCGCGCGCCCATGCCGCCGGTGTCGCCGCCCGCGACGCGCAGCACGTCGAACAGCGCGCCGAGCGTCCGTCGCCAGCCGGCCGGCGCCGGCGCGTCCGTTGAAATCCCTGCGGCCATTGAACGCACCCCAACTTGGTCAACGGCCCGTTTACTGTCTAGGTTTGAACGAAAGGTTGAACGCGCTCGGCGAACGGCGATCGACCCGCTGCGGGCGCCCCCGCGCGCTGCGGCGCCTGTATTCCGCCGCGCCCATCCTCTCGGTCATGAGAACGTTTCTCAACAAGGGCGCCCGCGTTGACACCCGGGGCGTCGCGCTTAAAAGCATCCCGCAACGCACAAAGCTAAAGGGTTGGACACAACCATGACCGAGACCAGCGGGGGTCTGCCCGAGCGCCCCCTGTCGCCGCACCTGCAAGTCTGGCGCTGGCACATCACCATGGCCTGCTCGATCCTGCATCGCGCCACCGTCTTCGCCCTCTATGTCGGCGTGCTGCTGCTGGCCGGCTGGGCCCTGGCCCTGGCCTCGGGTCCGCAGGCCTACGCCTGCTACACCGGCTGCCTCGGCTCGCCGCTGGGCAAGCTGGTGCTGTTCGGCCTGACCGTCGCCGTGCTCTACAACATCGCCTACACCGTGCGTCAGACCTTCTGGGACGCCGGCAAGGGCTTCACGCCGAAGACGGCGGACATGACCGGCGCGGCCGCCATCGCCTTCGCGGTGGTCGGCGCGATCGTCGTCTGGGTGATCGCCGCCCAAACCGGAGCGCTCTGATCATGGCCAAGTCGTCTTCCGCCCGCTTCCGCACGCCGATGTCCCGGGCCCGCGGCCTGGGCGCCTCGCACCACGGCGTCGGCCATTTCGTCACCGAGCGCGTCTCGGGCATCGCCCTGATCCCGCTGGCCCTGTGGGGCGTGTTCGCCGCCCTGCGCCTGGCCGGCCTCGGCTTCGACGGCGCCGCCGAATGGGTGGCCATCCCGCACAACACCGTCCTGCTCAGCCTGCTGATCGTCGTCGCCCTGGTCCACCTGAAGGGCGCGGTGCAGGTGGTGATCGAGGACTACGTCCCGGACTTCACGACCAAGACCGTGCTGGTCCTCGCCAATCTTTTCGTTTGCGTCCTCGGCGGCGCTCTTGGGGTCGTGGCGATCCTCAAGGTCGCCTTCACCGGAGCCCTCTGATGTCGGCCTACAAGTTCATTGATCACCGCTTCGACGTCGTCGTCGTCGGCGCCGGCGGCTCGGGCCTCCGCGCCGCGCTCGGCTGCGCCCAGGCCGGCCTGAAGACCGCCTGCGTCACCAAGGTGTTCCCCACCCGCAGCCACACGGTCGCCGCCCAGGGCGGGATCTCGGCCTCGCTGGGCAACATGGGCCAGGACGACTGGCGCTGGCACATGTTCGACACCGTCAAGGGCTCGGACTGGCTGGGCGACCAGGACGCCATCGAGTACCTGACCCGCAACGCGCCGGCGGCGGTCTACGAGCTGGAGCACTGGGGCGTGCCGTTCTCGCGCACCGTGGACGGCAAGATCTATCAGCGCGCCTTCGGCGGCATGACCAAGAACTTCGGCGAAGGCCCGATCCAGCGCACCTGCGCGGCGGCCGATCGCACCGGTCACGCCATGCTGCACACGATGTACGGCCAGTCCCTGGCCCACGACACCGAGTTCTTCATCGAGTACTTCGCCCTCGACCTGATCATGGAAGACGGCGTCTGCCGGGGCGTCACCGCCTGGAAGCTGGACGACGGCACCCTGCACCGGTTCCAGGCCCAGATGGTCATCCTGGCCACCGGCGGCTACGGTCGCGCCTACTTCTCGGCCACCTCGGCCCACACCTGCACGGGCGACGGCAACGCCATGGCGCTGCGCGCCGGCCTGCCGCTGCAGGACATGGAATTCGTGCAGTTCCACCCCACCGGCATCTACGGCGCCGGCTGCCTGATCACCGAGGGCGCCCGCGGCGAGGGCGGCTACCTCACCAACTCGGAGGGCGAGCGCTTCATGGAGCGCTACGCCCCGTCGGTGAAGGACCTGGCCCCGCGCGACATGGTCAGCCGGGCCATGACCATCGAGATCCGCGAAGGCCGCGGCGTGGGCCCCAACAAGGACCACATCTTCCTGCACCTGGACCACCTGGACCCGAAGATCCTGCACGAGCGCCTGCCCGGCATCTCGGAGACCGCCAAGGTCTTCGCCGGCGTCGACGTGACCAAGGCGCCGATCCCGGTCCTGCCGACCGTCCACTACAACATGGGCGGCATCCCCACGAACTATCACGGCGAGGTCGTGACCAAGTCGGGCGACAATCCCGACCAGGTTATCCCCGGCCTGATGGCCGTGGGCGAGGCGGCCTGCGTGTCGGTGCACGGCGCCAACCGCCTGGGCTCTAACAGCCTGATCGACCTGGTGGTGTTCGGCCGCGCGGCGGCCCTGCGCTGCGCCGAGATCCTGACGCCCGGCGCCACCCAGCCCGAGCTGAAGGACAGCATGACCGACGGCCACCTGGCCCGCTTCGACCGCTTCCGCAACGCCAACGGCGGCACGCCGACGGCGGCCCTGCGTCTGGAGATGCAGAAGGCCATGCAGGAGGACGCCGCGGTGTTCCGCACCGGCGAGAGCCTGGAAAGCGGCGTCAAGCGCCTGGGCGCGGTCTGGGACAAGGCCAAGGACATCAAGGTCAGCGACCGGGGCCTGGTGTGGAACACCGACCTGATGGAGACCCTGGAGTTCGACAACCTGATCGGCCAGGCCGTCGTCACCGTGGCCGGGGCGGTGAACCGCACCGAAAGCCGCGGCGCCCACGCCCGCGAGGACTTCTCCACGCGCGACGACACCAACTGGATGAAGCACACCCTGGCCTGGCTCGACCAGTCGACCGGCCGGGTGAAGATCGATTTCCGGCCGGTGCACAGCTACACGATGTCCAAGGACATCGACTACATCCCGCCGAAGCAACGCGTGTACTGAGGGTACGATCGATGGTTCAGCTCACCCTCCCGAAGAACTCCACCGTCCAGAACGGCAAGACCTGGCCCGCCCCGGCCGGCGCCAAGAACACGCGTTCGTTCAAGGTCTACCGGTACGACCCGGAAGACGGCCGCAACCCGCGCTGGGACACCTACGAGGTGGACGTCGACGCCTGCGGCCCGATGGTCCTGGACGCCCTGCTCTACATCAAGAACACCATCGACCCGACGCTGGCCTTCCGCCGCTCGTGCCGTGAAGGCGTCTGCGGCTCGTGCGCGATGAACATCGGCGGCCGCAACACCCTGGCCTGCACCCACGGCCACGCCGACACGCCCGGCAAGGCCGTGCAGATCAGCCCGCTGCCGTCGCAGCCGGTGGTCAAGGACCTGATCCCGGACCTGACGCTGTTCTACGCCCAGTACGCCTCGATCGAGCCCTGGCTGCACACCGTCACGCCCGAGCCGCGCACCGAGTGGAAGCAGTCGCCGGAAGACCGTTCCAAGCTGGACGGCCTCTACGAGTGCATCCTCTGCGCCTGCTGCTCGACCTCGTGCCCCAGCTACTGGTGGAACGGCGACAAGTACCTGGGCCCGGCCACCCTGCTGCACGCCTACCGCTGGCTGATCGACAGCCGCGACGAAGCCACGGGCGACCGCCTCGACAACCTCGAGGACCCGTTCAAGCTCTATCGCTGCCACACGATCATGAACTGCGCCCAGGTCTGCCCGAAGGGCCTGAACCCGGCCAAGGCGATCGCCGAGATCAAGAAGATGCTGGTGGAGCGCGTGGTCTAAGGACCACGCCTCCCTACCTCGTTCTTCGACGGGCTCGGGACGAGGGTGCTTCAAACGCCGCAGAAGATCGGTAAAAACTGGTCTTCGAGCCCAAGGCCGATCGGCTTGCAAAAAGGTGACGCCACCGTCATCTTTGCTCGAACGGGAGGACTTTGGCGTTGAGCGGCATTGGGAGTGAAGCTGGAACCGGGGATCTGAACGCCCGCGTCGTCATCGTCGGCGCCGGCCACGCCGGCGGTTCGGCCGCGGCCTTCCTCCGCCAGTACGGCCATGTCGGCCCGATCGTGCTGATCGGCGACGAGCCCCTGCTGCCCTATCAGCGCCCGCCGCTCAGCAAGGCCTGGCTGAAGGGCGAGGCTGACGCCGACAGCCTGCAGCTCAAGCCCAGCAGCTGGTACGAGGAGGCCGGCGTCTCGCTGCGCCTGGGCGGGGTGGTCGTGTCGATCAACCGCGGCGCCAAGACCGTCAGCCTCGCCTCGGGCGAGACCCTGCCCTACGACTACCTGATCCTGGCCACCGGCGCCCGGGCCCGGGCCCTGCCGATCCCCGGCGCCGACCTGGCCGGCGTTCTGGCCCTGCGCACGGCGGCCGACGCCGAGGCCCTGAAGGCGGCCCTGGGCCCCGGCAAGCGGCTGGCGGTGGTGGGCGGCGGCTATGTGGGCCTGGAGGCGGCGGCTTCGACCATGGCCTTGGGCGGCCACGCCACGATCATCGAGCGCGAGCCCCGCGTCCTGGCCCGGGTGGCCTGCGAGACCCTCTCCAACTTCTTCCAGGACTATCACGGCGAACGCGGCGTGACCTTCGTGCTGGACGCCAATGTGGCGGGCTTCGACGGGGTCGACGGCCACGTCACCGGCGTGCGGCTGGCCGACGGCGCGGTCATCGCCTGCGACGCGGCCCTGGTCGGGGTCGGGGCGGTCCCGAACGAGGAGCTGGCCCGCGACGCGGGCCTGGAGTGCGCCAACGGCGTGGTGGTCGATATCGAGGCCCGCACGGCCGACCCGTTCGTGTTCGCGATCGGCGACCTGACCCACCGGCCCCTGCCCACCTACGACCGCCAGTTCCGCCTGGAGAGCGTGCCCAACGCCCTGGAGCAGGCCAAGCAGGCCGCCGCCGCCATCGCCGGCAAGGCCATGCCGCCGCACGAGATCCCGTGGTTCTGGTCCGACCAGTACGACCTGAAACTGCAGATCGCCGGCCTGCCGTTCGACACCGACCGCCAGGTGGTGCGCGGCGACGTGGCGGCCGCCAAGTTCGCCGTCTTCCACCTGAAGGGCGACCTGGTCCAGGCCGTCGAGGCGGTCAACGCGCCGCCCGAATTCATGGCCGGCAAGCAGCTGATCGCCAAACGCACGCCCGTCAGCATCGAGAAGCTGGCGGACACCACGATTTCCATGAAAGAAGTAGCGGCGTAAAACGACCGTTCAAAAGCCAGTTCAGGGGACCCATGGCCAAGATCACCTACATCGAGCACGACGGCACGGACCACGTCATCGACGTCAAGCCGGGCCTGACGGTCATGGAAGGCGCCGTGAAGAACAACGTGCCGGGCATCGACGCCGACTGCGGCGGCGCCTGCGCCTGCGCCACCTGCCACGTCTATGTGGACGACGCCTGGCTGGACAAGACCGGCGAGAAGTCGGCCATGGAAGAGTCGATGCTGGACTTCGCCGAGAACGTCGAGCCGAACAGCCGCCTGTCGTGCCAGATCAAGGTGAGCGACGCCCTGGACGGACTGGTGGTGCGGCTGCCGGAAAGCCAGCACTAGGATTGTCTTTTTGGGGGCGGTGGCTCACCCACTTGCCCCCACCTGACGGCTTCGCCGTCTATCCGCCCCCGAAGGGGGCGGAGCCGAACGCTCTTCCCCCCCTTCGGGGGAAGACGACCGCGAAGCGGTCCGTAGGGGGCAAGTGTTCGCCGCCCAAACCTTGCCTTAGAACCCGAACTCCGGCTGCGCCGCCCCCGGCTGCTGGGTCTCCGGCAGGTGGCACGTGAACGTCGAGCCCGCGCCGGGTTCGCTTTCCAGCGCCACCCAGCCGCCGTGCAGCTCGACCAGCGCCTTGACCAGGGCCAGGCCCAGGCCCGGCCCGCCGCGATCCCGGCCCACGAACCGATCGAAGATGTGGGCCTGGACGTGGAAGGGCACGCCCCGGCCGGTGTCCGACACGTCCAGCCGCACCTCGCCCAGGGCCCGGCGGGCCGAGAGGGTGACCACCCCGTCCGGCGGGGTCTGGCGCAGGGCGTTCTCGATCAGGTGGTCCAGGATCTGCGACAGGCGCTTGTGGTCGCCGCGGATCAGGCCGACGTCCTTGTCGCATTCGACCGACAGGGTGACCCCGCCGATCTGGGCGGCGTTCAGCGAACGCTCCTGGGCGTCGGCCAGCAGGCCGGCCACGCGGATGTCCTCGATCTCCAGCGCCATCTCGCCGGCGTCGATCTGGGCCATGTCCAGCACGTCGTCGATCGAGCGGGCCAGCTGGGTGGCGGCGGCGCGCACCGAGGCCACGTGGCCCCGCCCGCGCTCGGTCAGGCCGTCGGCCCGCTCCAGCAGCTCCGAATAGCCGATGATCGTCGTCAGCGGCGTGCGCAGCTCGTAGGAGACGTTGCCGACGAAATCGCGCTTCAGCCGCTCGGCCTCGGTCAGGGCCGCCGAGCGGTCGGCCAGGGCGCTTTCCAGCTGGCGGGTGTCGGTGACGTCGGCGAAGGCGATCAGGGTGGCGCCGTCGGGCAGCGGGCGGCTCTGATAGACGATGATGCGGTTGTCCGAGGTGCGGGTCTCGCCCGAGGTGGGGGCGCGCATCTGCGGGTCGGGATCGGCCACCCGGCCCTTCAGCTCGCGCCAGAAGCTCAGGTCGTGCAGGCGCGGCACGCACAGCTCGACCACGCCCTCGAAATCGACCGCCGCCTCCAGGGCCTGGGCCGAGACGTTCCAGAAGGTCTCGAAGGCCTCGTTGTGCAGGCGTAGGCGGCCGTCCGAGCCGAACACCGCCACGGCGTCGTTCAGCTTGTCCAGCGTGGCCTGCTGCACCTGGATCAGGGCGTTGTACTGGGCCTTCAGCCGCAGCTCGCCGGTGATGTCGGAATAGAGCACCAGCATGCCGCCCAGCGGGTGGGGCTGGCGCACGACGCGCAGGGTGCGGCCGTCGGGCAGGTCCCACATCTCGTCGGCCTGGGGGCCCAGGTCCTCGTAGCGGGCCAGTTCCGCCGCCTTCCACTTGGCGTAGTCGACCGTCTCGGGCAGGCGGCGGCGCTGGCGCAGGCGGTCCAGCACCTCGCCGTGGGTCGGGCGCTCGGCCAGCCAGGCCGGCTCCAGGCCCCACAGTTCGGCGAAGGCGGTGTTGTGGAAGGCCAGGCGGCGGCCGGCGCTGAAGATCGCCACCGCGTCGGCGATGTGGTTCAGGGTCTCGTCGTGGGCGGCGACGTGCTTCTTCAGCGCGTCGCGCATGTCCTCGACCTCGGTGACGTCGCTGCTGAACACCCCGACTCCGCCGCCGTCCAGCGGCTGGGCCGAGAAGCGCAGGGCCCGGCGGCGGCCGTCCAGCGGCACCCAGCGGACCAATTCGCGCAGCTCGCCGGCCTTGGCGGCCTCGACCGCCAGGGCGTCGGCGGCCCGGTCGATCGACTTGTTGTCGCGCGAGGCGTCGGCGGCCGTCTCGACCCCCACCACCCGCAGATAGGCCGCGTTGCCCCAGACCGGCGCGCCGTCGGCGCCCGAGATCCAGGCCGGCTCGACCAGGCCGTCCATGAAGGCGGCGAAGCGTCCGGCGTCCGGCAGGCCGGTCTCGCTGGCGGCCGCCGCGCACAGGCGCAGCCAGGCGCGGGTCCCCGCCGCCCGGCCCTCGACCACCACGCCGCCGCGCGGGCCGCGGGCCTCGAAGGCGCAGGACTGGCCCTGCTCGAACAGGGCCTTCAGCTTCTGGGCGTGGGACGGATCGGCCTCGGTCAGGGCCAGGACCACGGCCTGGGCGTCGGCGGCGACGTCGAGGATCTCGGCGCACGCGGCCAGGGCGTCCTCGCCGGACACCAGGTCGACGCCGTCGTCGTGGAGGACGACCACGGCGCTCTCGAAGGCCTCGGCCGCGCCCTGGCTGTCCATCAGCCGGGTCTCCAGGCGGACGGCGCGGGCCTTCAGGCGGGCGAGGTGGTCCTCGAAGCGCCGCCGCTGCGACATCGCCCACAGGGTGGCGCAAAGGGCGAGGCAGACCGCGCCGGCCGTCGCGGCCAAGATCAGGTCGGACGAGGTCATCAGGCTTGGCGTCGGCCCCTGGCTACGGTCATGGTTAGCGAATCAGCTTCACAGATTAGGCCGCGCGTGGCCAGAGCGCGATGAGCGTGGCTGTCGCGGAGGCTTTCCGGCGCGGTCCCTCCGGCCTATGTACCGACCATGACCTGGACCGACCGCATGGCCCCCTCGCTGGACGACTTCGCCGCCCTGGCGCGCTGGGCCTTCGACGACCTGCCCGCCGACTTCCGCCGCCAGGCCGGCGACGTGGTGTTCCGCGTCGACGACTTCGCCTCCGACGAGGTGCTGGACGACCTGGGCATCGAGGACCCGTTCGAGCTGACCGGCCTTTACCAGGGCGTCGATCTGGCCCGCCGCTCGCTGTTCGACCCCACGCCGCAGCCGTCGATGGTGTTCCTGTACCGCCGCCCGATCCTGGACGAATGGTGCGAGCGCGGCGACGTCACCCTGGGCGAACTGATCGCCCACGTGCTGGTCCACGAGATCGGCCACCATTTCGGCCTGTCGGACGACGACATCCACCGCATCGAGGACGACGCATGAGCCACGGCGACACGCTTTTTGACGCCGAAGCCTGGCGCGGGCGCATGGACGAACGCTGGTTCGAGAGCGGCGCGGCCATGGCCGAGGCCGGCGCCGTCGACCTGATCGCCATCGAGGACGACGTGGTCACCGCCCACGTCACCGGCAGCACCGGCGAGCTCTATGTCGTCGCCCTGCGCGCCCCCGACGGCGAGGGCGCCTGCACCTGCCCGGGCTTCGACAAGTTCGGGGCCTGCAAGCACCAAGCGGCCGTGGTCGTGGCGGCCAACCTGCTGGACGGCACGGGGCGGGGCTATGTCCGCGAGCGCCTGGCGCGGCTGAGGGACGGTCTGGCGCTGGAGAGCAAGGACGCCCTGATCGAACGGATCGTAGAGCTGGCGAAACGGGATCCGAAGGTGCTGGCGGGGCTGGAGGGGTAGGAGCGTCGTGACGCTGTTGCGAACCTCGACCATGGCCGACGGATTGACGGCATGAAGGCCTATGCGATTTTTCCCGCGTTCGAGCTCTATGGTGATGACGTTCCGGCCGAAAGGACGCAGGCGTCCATTTCGCTGATCGCCAAGATGACATTCGACAGCCTGCGGAGTGGAGGAGACGTCTTCCAGTTCGTCGTCGATTGGCGCGATCCCGGAGCGGCCGCCGATGCGGGCCATTTTCACGAAGACCTGGCCGAACCGCACCTGATCCCCCTCCTGTCGGAAGAGGACTTGCTAGACCGCATACGGCGATCGATCGACCCGAACGCTGTATGTGCTGGCACGGTCCGATCGGCAGCGACCTGCCGAGCGGTAACCTTCGGTTGGGATGGCCAGGCGTTCATCTGCCTGCGTCATGAGGACAAGGCGCCCGTGTCTCCCGACGCCACGCTGGCGGTCGTTTCCAGCGAACCCGACCTTTTCACCGAGACCGATTACTTCGATGGGTGGATACGCGACTAGGGTGAGGTCCTACCCGCCCAGCACCTCCTCCACCCAGGCCGGCACCACCTCCGTCGCCGGTCCATACCGCCGCTCGTCGAAGGCCCGGGCGTTGTCCGAGGGCTCCAGGTTCAGCTCGCAGGTCCGAAGGCCCAGCCGCCGCGCCTCGGCCACGAAGCCGGCGGCCGGATAGACCGAGCCGGAGGTGCCGATCGATACGAACAGGTCGGACTCCTCCAGGGCGTCGCCGATCGCGTCCAGGAACAGCGGCTCCTCGCCGAACCACACCACGTGCGGGCGGGCGGTCCCGACGCGACCGCAGGCCAGGCAGCCGCTGTCGGCGCTCAGCGGCTCCAGGTCGGGCCAGGTCGCCCCGCAGGCGTGGCAGCGCGTCACCCGCAGCTCGCCGTGCATATGGACCACGTCGACGCAGCCGCCCTGCTCGTGCAGGTCGTCGACGTTCTGGGTGCACAGGAACAGACGCCCGCCCTTGGCGGCCAGTCCCGCCTGCAGCCGGGCCAGGGCCGTGTGCGCCGCATTGGGCGCCGCGTTCGCCAGGTTGGCCCGCCGGGCGTTGTAGAAGGCCCGCACCTTGGCCGGGTCGCGGGCGAAGCCCTCGGGCGTGGCCACCTCGTTGAGGTCGTACTGGGTCCAGATGCCGCTGGTGTCGCGGAAGGTGCCCAGGCCGCTCTCGGCCGAGATGCCGGCGCCGGTCAGGACGAAGACGTTGAGCCCCATGGCCGTGCTTTCCCCAGGGGCCCCGGGCCCATTTGCGAACCTGACGCAGTCGTCATTTTTAATTTGACCCCGCCGCGTCTTTGAGTTGACAGTGTTTAGATAGGCCAGAGACCCGCGTTAGACGGGGCCTGTCCAGCCCCTTTTAGGCGAGGAGCCCCCAAGGATGACCAGCGCGACGGACAAGAACATCACCAAGGACGCCATGTACGACGCGGTGGCGCCGGACGACTTCGAGTCGATGCTCGAACTCGACCGCTACGGCAACCGCTCCAGCGCCTTCGACAAGATCATCTCGGCCACCCACGACCACTTCTGGGACCCGCTGGACAAGGCCTATATCGATTTCGACGAACCGTTCGACATGGAGAACCAGGCGCTGGTTCCCGAGGACCTGGTGATCGCCCTGTCCACCGACTACGTCTCCAACCACCTTTCCGATCCCAAGCAGCGCATCCGCTTCATCAACCAGTCGGTGCTGCGCAGCTTCTCGTCGATCCTGCACGGCGAGCAGGGCGCGCTGAACCTGTCGGCCAGCCTGTGCCACGTGCTCAAAGACCAGGGCGCCCAGGAATACGCCGCCAACCAGACCCGCGAAGAGGCCCGCCACGTCACGGCCTTCGCCAAGTACATCAAGGCCCGCTGGGGCAAGCCGGTCGAATGCGGCCCGGCCCTGAAGACCCTGCTGGTCGAGATCATCGGCGCGCCCGAGGTCTACAAGAAGATCATCGGCATGCAGATGCTGGTGGAAGGCCTGGCCATGGGCGCCTTCGCCACCTTCTTCAACAATATCAACGACCCGGTCGGCAAGAAGCTGCTGCAGCTGGTGATGACCGACGAGGCCTTCCACCACAAGTTCGGGAAGATCTGGGCCGACCGCACGGTGCCCAAGCTGAGCCCCGAGGAGCACGCGATCATCGAGGACTGGGCGGCCCACTGCTTCCAGACCCTGCTGTTCAACCTGGTCTCGCCGCACCAGCAGCTGGACCTCTATCGCGAGTTCGGCCTGGACCCCGACAAGGTGGTCGAGGAGTACGGGAAGATCATGACCGACGACCTGCGTCGGGAGAACATGAAGGAGCAGACCAACATCTTCCGGGTGCTGGTGAAGACCCTGCTCAACGCCGGCATCATCACCGACCGCACCAAGGCGTTCTACGCCATGTACGTGGACATCGAGGAGCTGAAGGGCGAGGGCGACCGCATGGTCGGCGACGACATCGCCGAGGAAGGCATCCGCCACCTGCAGGCCATCAACTTCAAGGACCGCGTCGCGCCGGTGACCATCGCCGCCGAATAGGCCTCCTGCCCGCCTGAACGAAACGCCCCGCCGGGACCCCCGCAAGGGAACCCCGGCGGGGCGTTTTGCGTTGTGGACGACTTGTGGGGCAAGGTGGGCGTCATGCGCAGTCTTTCGATCTCGATCGCCGTCAGCCTGCTCGCCGCGGGCCTGTTCGCGGGCGGGGGCGCGCTGGCGGCCGCCAAGCCGCCGGCCAAGGCCATCCCGACCAGCTTCTATTCGGGCAAGTGGTACGAGATCGCCCGCACGCCCAACGCCGGCCAGCGCGACTGCGAGGCCCCGACCACCGAGTTCACCGGCAAGGGCGCCGACGGCTTCGCCGTCCACCAGGTCTGCCGAAGGGGCTCGGCCAGCGGCGCGGCCAAGGCGTTCGACACCACCGGCAAGATCCTGGCGGGCAGCCAGAACACCCGCTTCACCATGAGCTTCCTGGGCGGGCTGAAGAAGCAGGAATACTGGGTGCTGGACTGCGCCGACGACCATTCGTGGGCGATCATGGCCACGCCGGGCGGCAACTATGTCTGGCTGCTGGCCCGTCGGCCGGTGCTGAGCGACGGGGTCAAGGCCCAGGCCCTGGAGCGGGTGAAGAGCCTCGGCTACGCCAAGCTGGAATATCCGCAGCAGCCGCCGGCCTGAGATGCGGACGCTCCACGCCTCCGGCCTCGTCGCCGCCCTGCTGCTGACCGCGGTCGCCGTCGCCGCCTGCATGGCCCCGCCCAGCGGCAATCCGCATCCGCCCCAGCCGGCCAAGGCGGTCGATCTCGAACGCTACGCCGGGCGCTGGTACGAGGCGGCCCGCTACGACATGCGGTTCGAAAAGGGCTGCGACGGCGTCACGGCCGAGTACTCCAAACGCCCCGACGGCCTGATCCGGGTGCTCAACACCTGCCGTCAGGGCGGCCCGACCGGCCCGGCCAAGGTCAGCGAGGGCAAGGCCAAGGTCGCCGATGCGACCACCTCGGCCAAGCTGAAGGTCTCGTTCTTCGGCCCGTTCTTCCTGGGCGACTACTGGGTGCTGGACCACGCCGACGACTACAGCTGGTCGATCGTCGGCGAGGGCTCGGGCCGCTATCTGTGGCTACTGACCCGCGAACCGCCGACGCCGGCCCAGCTCAGCGCCCTGACCGACCGGGCCCGGGCGATGGGCTACGACACCTCCAGGCTGCGGGTGACCCGGCACGGGTCGCGCTAGGCGCCTCGGCGCTCTTCCAGGGCGACGGCGATCCGCTCCAGCGTCTGGTTCATCCGTCGGGTCTCCTCGAGCTGGGCGGTCATGCAGTCCAGCTGGGTGGTCACCGCCGGCGAGGCCTTGCCCATCTTCTTCATGAAGAAGATCCACACGCCGATCAGCAGGAAGATGGGCAGCATATTGATGAGGATGGCGGTGAGGCTCATGGGACCGATCTGACTGTGACGCTTCCCGGTCAGGCTAGCGGCGTCACATCACACTTGTCAGGCGAACAAAGCTGGAACATGTTTTCGGCATGGACATCATCGTCGATCTCCGAACGCGGCCCGAGACCACCGACCTCGTCACCCGGGGCGCGGCGCGGTTCCTGGTGTCGCTGGGCTACGCGCCCCTGGCCGAAGTCACCCTGCCCAACGGGCGGCGCGCCGACCTGATGGCCCTGGGGCCGAAGGGGGATGTGCTGATCGTCGAGGTGAAGTCGGGGTTGGAGGACTTCCGGGTCGACCGCAAATGGCCCGAATACGCCCCCTATTGCGACGCCTTCTACTTCTCGGTGTCGCCGGATTTCCCGGAAGGCATCCTGCCCGAGGAGCCGGGCTTGATCGTCGCCGACGGCTTCGGCGGGGCGATCGTGCGCGAGGCGCCGGTCGCGCCCCTGGCCCCGGCGCGCCGCAAGGCGCTGACCTTGGCCTTCGCCCGGCTGGCCGCCCTGCGCGCCGCCGGCGTCAACGCCGAGCGGCTAACGCTCTGACGCCGGGTCTAGCGGTCGAAGTTGCGGGCCAGCAGGAAGCCGAACACCGCGCCAGCCACGAACGCGCCGATCGCCACGGCGACGGGGCGTTCCTCGGCGATCACGTGGGCCGCCTTGGCCTTCTCGATGCTCCAGGCCTTGCCGACCTCGGCCTTTTCGGCGGCGAAGGACCGGGCGACCCCAGCCTTCTCGGCGGCGTACTCGGCGGCGACGTGGGCCTTTTCGGTCACCGTCTCGACGGCCTTGTCCACGGCGGCCTTGGCGCGCTTGGCGCGGGTCTTGGCGGGTGTGGCGGTCTTGATCGTGAAGTCGGTCATGCGAAATCCCGTGCCGAAATCCATGGAGGAGATGGGGTCAACACTCTTAACACGCCCGGCGGCAAAACGTTTCTCGCGCTTGCGGCGCCGCCGTCCTTTTCTAGTTGTCGCGCACCACCTTGAGCACCGCCTCGCCATAGCGGTCGAGCTTGCCCTGGCCCACGCCGCCGGCCTTGGCCAGGGCCGCGGCGTTGGCCGGACGCGCGGCGGCGATCTCGGCCAGGGTGGCGTCGTGGAAGATCACATAGGGCGGCACGTGCTGCAGGGCCGCCTCCTCGCGCCGCCAGCTCCGCAGGGCCTCGAACAGGGCCTGGTCCTCCAGCGGCACGGTCAGGGCCTGGCGCTTGCGGGCGGTCTTGCCGGCCCCGGACCGGGCCTGGCCGTCGGCGGTGATCGGCTGCTGGCGCAGCGAGACCAGCCGCTCGCCGCGATAGACCTGGCGCACGCCCTCGCCGTCGCCCAGGCCGATCAGCGGCCGGCCGTCGTTGGGGTCCTCGCGCAGCAGGCCCTCGAACACCAGGGTGTCGATCAGGTCGCGCCAGCCCTGGGGGCTGAATTCCTTGCCGATGCCGAAGGTCGACATGGTCGCCTCGGCCTGGGTCACGTCCTTGGTCTTGCCCAGCAGGTGGTCGACCAGGCGGCCGCGTCCGAACCGTCCGCCCATGCGGTGGGCGGCCGACAGGGCCTTCTGGGCGGCCTGCGTCGCATCGACGCCGACAGGCGGCGCAACACAGATGTCGCAGACCCCGCAGCGCTCGACCCCCTCCTCGCCGAAATAGCGGCGGACGGCGGCGGCGCGGCAGGTGACGCCCTCCAGCATGGCGTAGAACTGGCGCAGCTTGCGCAGCTGCACCGCCTTGACCTCGTCGGGCGCGCTCTGGGCCTCGATGCGGCGCACGGCCCAGGCCAGGTCGGCGGAGCTGTAGAGGGTGATGCCCTCGGCCGGCTGGCGGTCGCGGCCGGCCCGGCCGATCTCCTGCCAATAGGCCTCGATGGCGGCCGGCGGATCGGCGTGGATCACGAAGCGGACGTCGGGCTTGTCGACCCCCATGCCGAAGGCGATGGTCGCCACCATCACCGCCTCGTCGGCCTCCAGGAACTCCTCCAGCCGCCGGGCGCGCACGGCCTTGTCCAGGCCCGCGTGATAGGCCAGGGCGGGGATACCTTCGGCGATCAGCTTCTCGGCCAGCTTCTCGGTCGAGTCCCGGCTGCCGGCATAGACCACCCCGGCGCGGTTGGGCCGCTCGGTGACCAGCTCGATCACCCGGTCGTGGCCCTTGCCCTTCTTGCGCTCGGCGTTCAGGGCCAGCTCGTGGCGGGCGAAGCTGTCGACGAACTCGGCCGCGCCCTTCAGGCGCAGTTCGGCGCGGATGTCGTCGCGGGTCCGCGCGTCGGCGGTGGCGGTGACGGCCAGGCGCGGGGCGTGCGGGAACACCTCGGCCAGGCGGCCCAGCATCCGGTATTCGGGCCGGAAGTCGTGGCCCCATTGGCTGACGCAGTGGGCCTCGTCGACGGCGACCAGCGACAGGGGCAGGCGCGACAGCCGCTCCAGCATCGACGGCTGCATCAGGCCTTCGGGCGACAGGTACAGCAGGTCCAGCCGCCCGTCGTCGATCCGCCGCCAGATCTCGGCCCGCTCGGCGGGCAGGGTGTTGCTGTCCAGCCGCTCGGCCGCGACGCCGGCCTGCTGCAGGCCCGCCACCTGGTCGGCCATCAGGGCGATCAGCGGCGAGACCACCAGGCCCAGGCCCGGACGGACCAGGGCGGGGATCTGGTAGCACAGGCTCTTGCCGCCGCCGGTGGGCAGCACGGCCAGGGCGCTGCGCCCGGCCAGCAGTTCGCCGATCACCCCGGCCTGCAGGCCCCGGAAGTCCGAATGGCCGAACGTGCGGCGCAGGACCTCGCGCGCCGCGTCGAGCGAGGGCGGCGAGGGGTCGATGACGGAATCAGGCTGGTCGTACACGGGCGTCTTTTGACAGCGCGCGGAGCCCAGGCCAAGCGCGGCGCCATGATCCGGCCCCCAAAATCGGCTTGAAAGCGGACATCGGCTGCACGGCCCCTGCATGGACGGTCGCCAGCCTCCCCGGTCGCGACCACAGGCTGAAACGAACCATGAACACGCGCCGCGCGCAAGGCGCCCACTGGGCCGCACCGAAGGCCGTTCATCCCTCGTCAATCTTGTCGCGCGTTTTGTGAGCTTCGGCTAAACGGATTTCGGCGCGGCCCCGGGACTTCGCGCCCTTTCGGGATCAAGGACTGACATGGCCAACGGCG
Organism: Caulobacter sp. CCG-8; assembly: GCF_037402475.1. Taxonomy (NCBI): domain Bacteria; kingdom Pseudomonadati; phylum Pseudomonadota; class Alphaproteobacteria; order Caulobacterales; family Caulobacteraceae; genus Caulobacter; species Caulobacter sp. CCG-8. Next base: position 244,224 of record NZ_JBBEUD010000004.1, on the reverse strand, counting down.
TCTTCGGCGGGAACAAGCCGGCGAAACCTCAGCGCACGCCGCTGCAGGCGTTGCTCTATTGGACGATGGTGCTGGGCGTCTGGGGCCTGATCTTCATCGTCGCCTTCTTCGCGGTGTTCGCCAGCGACCTGCCCGACACCTCCAAGCTGTACGACGTCAAGCGCCAGCCCTCGATCAACTATCTGGACCGGTCCGGCGCCCTGCTGGCCGTGCGCGGCAGCCAGTACGCGCCGCCCGTCGACCTGGACGCCCTGCCCGAATACGTGCCGGCCGCCTTCGTGGCGATCGAGGATCGCCAGTTCTACCACCACATCGGCTTCAACCCCTGGGGCATCGCCCGCTCGCTGATCTGGAACCTCAGCCACGAGGGCGGACCCCAGCGCGGCGGCTCGACCATCACCCAGCAGCTGGCCAAGAACCTGTTCCTCAGCCCGGCCCAGAACTATCGCCGCAAGGCCCAGGAGCTGATCCTGGCCGTCTGGCTGGAGCTGAAGTTCAGCAAGAAGCAGATCCTGGCCCTCTACATGAACCGGGTCTATTTCGGGGCCGGGGCCTACGGCATCGAGGCCGCCTCGCAGCGCTACTTCAACAAGCCCGCCAGCCAGCTGACCGTCGGCGAGGCCGCCCTGCTGGCCGGCCTGATGAAGGCGCCCGCCCGCTACTCGCCGGTCTCGGCCAGCGACCGCGCCGCCCGCCGCGCCACCATCGTTCTGGACGAGATGGTGCGGATGAAGGCCATCACCGCCGAGCAGCGCGATCAGGCCTTCGCCGAACCCGTCCGCGTCTCGGCCACCCTGGCCAACCAGCGCGCCCAGTACTTCACCGACTATGTCGACGCCCAGGTGCGCTCGCTGGTCGGCGAGCCGACCGAGGACCTGGTGGTCGAGACCACCCTGGACCTGCCGATCCAGGTGGCCGCCGAACGCTCGGTCCAGGTCGGCGTCGAGGGCCACAAGACCCAGGGCGTGCAGCAGGCGGCCCTGGTCGCCATCGACGGCGAAGGCCGCATCCGCGCCTATGTCGGCGGCGCCGACTACGGCGAGACCCAGTTCGACCGCGCCACCAGCGCCCGCCGCCAGGCCGGGTCGGCCTTCAAGCCGTTCGTCTACCTGACCGCCATGGACCAGGGCCGCAACCCGTCGGTCATGGTGGTCGACGAGCCGGTGAAGATCGGCAACTGGGAGCCCAAGAACTACACCAACAAGTACCTGGGTCCGATGACCCTGCAGACGGCCCTGGCCCAGTCGATCAACACCGTCGCCGCGCGCCTGGCCAGCGAGGTGGGCACCAGCAACGTCGCCAACACCGCCCGCCGCCTGGGCATCACCAGCAAGATCCAGCTGGACCCGTCGATGGCCCTGGGCGCGGTCGAGGTCAGCCCCATGGAGATGGCCCAGGCCTACGCCCCGTTCTCGAACGGCGGCTTCCTGGCCAAGGGCTACGGCATCGAGCGCATCCGCACCACCAGCGGCAAGGTCCTGTACGACCACAGCGTCGACAAGACCCAGCGCCCGGCGGTGATCGGCTCGCCGTCGCTGCAGTACATGAACCAGATGATGCGCCAGGTCGTGGCCAACGGCACCGGCGCGCGGGCCAAGGTCGCGGGCTACGACATCGCCGGCAAGACGGGCACCACCAGCGATTACCGCGACGCCTGGTTCGTCGGCTACACGGGCGGCTTCGTCACGGCGGTGTGGACCGGCAAGGACGACAACACCTCGATGAAGAAGGTCACCGGCGGCGGCGCCCCGGCCGAGATCTGGCGCAACTTCATGGCCGCGGCCCTGCCGCGCCTGAAGGCCACCCCGATCCCCGGCGGCGTCATCGAGCCCCCGCCCCCGGCCGGCGACGACCCGATCGGCGCCCTGCTGGACCCCTCGGCCGCGCCCGAAGGCCCGGCGGCGGAAACCCCGGCTCCGGGGACGCCCGCGCCGGAGCAACTGCCCTATTGAGACCGCGCAGCGAGCACTTGCCCCCTACGGGTCGCTTCGCGACCGTCTTCCCCCACAGGGGGAAGAGCCACGCCGCGAAGGCTCCGCCCCCTACGGGGGCGGACAGACCGCGAAGCGGTCAGGTGGGGGCAAGTGGGTGTGATCTCACGCCGAGATCGCGTGCAGCTCCGCCGCGTGGGCCCGCAGCCAGCGTCGGTGCGGAGCGGGGTCTCCGGACAGCTGCTCGCACAACGCCCAGAACCTTGGTCCGTGATTGGCCTCGATCAGGTGGGCGCATTCGTGGGCCACGACGTAGTCGGCGACCTCGAACGGGGCCAGGACCAGCCGCCAGCTGTAGCGGATCGCCGCCGGGTGACCCGGTCGCGCCGGGCGGCACGAGCCCCAGCGGGCCTTGGGATCGGCGATGGCCACCGAGGGCATGGGGCGGCCCAGGGCGGCGGCGTGGTGCGCCGTGCGCTCGGTCAGGCGGGTCAGGGCCTCGCGCTTGGCCAGGCGCAGGATGCGCAGGCCCCAGGCGCTGTCATCCGGGGCGATCAGGGCGTCTTCCGTCATCTTCGGCCGGCCGGGGCCGACCTCCAGCCGATAGGGCTTGCCCAGCAGGCGCAGGATCCCGCCCGGCGCGATGACCTGGCGATTGGGCAGGGCCGCCAACTGGCCGGCGATCCAGTCGGCCTTCTCGTGGGCGAAGGCCACGGCCTCGGACAGCCGGCGCGGGGTGGGGGCCAGGGCCACCACCTCGGACTTGGCCCGGTCGACCCGCAGCGAAATCCGCCGCGCCCGGCCGTCGACCTTCAGCCGCACCGCGCAGCCGCGCACGTCCAGCTGGTCACCGTCGGCGTAGCGCTGCGGGCGGAAGAGGTTCATGTCCTCTAGATCGCGCCGCAACGGTCCAGGTGCAAGGGGGCCCGCGCTACAGGTCGGGGATCAACGAACGGCCCAGGGCCCAGGCTATCGTCTGCGCCTCGATGGCGACGGCGGCGGCGGCGTAGAACACCGCGACGAAAGGTCGTCGACGGGCCGAGGCGACGACGCCGGCGACCGCCTCGGCGAAGGCGGGGCGAGGCCGCATCGACAGCCATTGGGCCAGCAAGGCCAGTCCCCAGACGACGGGCAGCGTCGTGGCGAACCAGAGACGTGGGACGAGGTCGTCGCCGGTCGCTTCGGACAGTGCGAACATGGCCAGCATGTAGACCACGCCCGTGGCGAACAGCTTGGTCCTGAAGGCCAGGCCGGCCAGGCGATCGATCAGCGAAACAGGGGCGTCGGACATGGCCCTGTTTCGCAGATTTCGTCAGCGAAGCTCAAGCCTAGCTTTGGAAGTTCGGATCGTTCTTCAGGATGAAGTCGCGGACGCGCGGATAGATCTCCTCGCGGAACCGGCGGCCGTTGAACACCCCGTAGTGGCCCACGCCCGGCTGGACGTAGTCCTCCTTCATCGACTCGGGCAGGGACGAGCACAGGGCGTGCGCCGCCTGGGTCTGGCCGATGCCGGAAATGTCGTCGTTCTCGCCCTCGACCGTCATCAGGCCGATGTCGGTGATCGCCTCGGGCCGCACCAACCGGCCGCGATGGACCAGCTCGCCCTTGGGCAGCAGGTACTGCTGGAAGACGATGTCGATGGTCTGGAGGTAGAATTCCTCGGTCAGGTCCAGCACCGACAGGTACTCGTCATAGAACTCCAGGTGCTTGTCGGCGCTGTCGCCGTCGCCCTTCACCAGGTCCTGGAAGTACCGCTGGTGCGCCTGCTGGTGCTTCTCGGCGTTCATGCTCATGAAGCTGGCCAGCTGGACGAAGCCCGGATAGACGCGCCGGCCCATGCCCGGATAGGGCGCGGGCACGGTGTAGATCATGTTCGACTGGAACCAGGTGAACGGCTTTTCCTCGGCCAGCTGGTTGGTCACGGTCGGCGACAGGCGCGCATCGATGGGCGAGCCCATGAAGGTCATGCTGGCCGGGCGCGAGGGGTCGTTGTCCTCGGCCATCAGCGCAGCGGCGGCCAGGACCGGCGGGCCCGGCTGGCAGACGGCCACGACGTTGGGGCGCGGGCCCAGCAGCCGCAGCATCTGCTGGATGTGGTCGATATAGTCGTGGAAGTCGAAACGGCCCTGCAGGACCGAGACCTCGCGGGCGTTGATCCAGTCGACGATGAACACCGCGTGGTCGGGCAGGAAGGCCTCGACCGTGCCGCGCAGCAGGGTGGCGTAGTGGCCCGACAGGGGGGCGACGATCAGCACGGCGGGGTCCAGGGCGAACTTGCCGGCCCGGCGCATGTCGGCCATGTCACGGTCGAACTGGATCAGCCGCGCCCAGGGGCTTTCCCAGACCACGGTCGGGCGCACGCGCACGTCGACCTGGCCGATCTTGACCGTGTCGACGCGCCAGTCCGGCTTGCCGTAGCGGCGGGTGACGTTCGAGAACAGGTCCGCGCCCGCGTGGATGCGCCGGCCCAGATCGGTGTCGGCCGCCGGGTTCAGGGGCGAGCCCCAGAAGTCGCGCGCGGCCAGGGCCGCGAAGCGCAGGGGCGTGGAGGCGTAGAAACTGGCCTCGTGCAGGGCGTACAGCATGGCGCATCCAGAATGTTGCAATGCAACATAACACGCCAAACCCTAAGAAGGTACCGCCTTCCGGTAGCGGTACAGCGTCGCGGGCGCCGGTCAGCGCCCTTCCATGGCGTCCTTGATCTGCCGGGCGATCTCCTCGGGCGGCAGGTTGTAGGCGATCACCTTGCTGAACCGGCCCTTGGGATCCATCAGGTAGATGGCCGTGGAGTGGTCGACGCTGTAGTCCGGCCCGTCGCCGACCTGCTTGTAGTAGGCGCGGTAGGCCTTGGCGGCGGCCGCCACCTGCTGGGGCGTGCCGGTCAGGCCCAGAATGTTCTTGGGCAGGGTGGGGCCCGACAGGAAGGTCTTCAGCTGCTCGGGATTGTCGCGGCCGGGATCGACCGAGATGAAGACGATCTTCAGGTCCTTGGCCTTGGGGCCCAGCTGGTCGCTGGCGGCGGCCAGGGCCTGCAGGGTGCCGGGGCAGACGTCCGGGCAGTAGGTGAAGCCGAAGAACACCGCGTTCCACTGGCCCTTCAGCGTCGCTTCCGTGGCCGGCTGGCCGTTCTGGTCGACCAGCTGGAACGGGCCGCCCACCAGGGACGGGGGCGGGGCCTTGTCCAGAACGCCGGTCTTGTAGATCAGCCCGCCGGCCACCAGCACGGCCACGAGGCCTGCCAGAATCGCGAACAACCGATGACGCGGCATGGGCGTTGAACCTTTCGCTCTCGCCAGGGGAGAATTTCTGGCCTTAAGGTGCGACATGGCAGACGCGTCTCTCAAGAATGCGCCGCACAGTTCGCCTCGACCGGGGCTCGATAAGCCTGACGTCGAGGCGGCGCAAGACGAGGACTGGTCCTGGGCGGGTCCGGGGCTTCGTCGCGGACGCCTGAGGGTCCGCACCCTGATCGCCCAGCGCTGGATCATGGTGGTCGGCCAGACCGCCGCGGTGCTGATCGCCGGCCTCGTCCTGGACCTGAAGGTCCCCTACGCCCTGTGCTTCTCGCTGATCGCCATGTCGGCCTGGCTGAACGTGCTGATCGGCCTGGCCTTCGGCGGCCAGCGGATGGCGCGCGAGGTCGAGGCCACGGCCCAGATCGCCTTCGACACCCTGCAGCTGGCGGGGATGCTGTACCTGACCGGCGGGATCATCAATCCGTTCTCCCTGCTGCTGATCGCGCCCGTCACCCTGGCCGCCGCCACCCTGCCGGCCCGGTTCGCCGCGGCCATCGGCGTCCTGGCGGTGGCGGCCTGCGTGATCCTGGCCTTCTTCAACCTGCCGCTGCCCTACCGGCCGTCGGCGGGACCTGGGCCCGTGCCCGGCGGCCTGACCCTGATGACGATCGTGCTGTCGCGCATCCTCGGCATCGCGGTGACCGGGGCCTACGCCTGGCAGGCGGCGACCGAATCGGCGCGCATGGAGCTGGCCCTGAACGTCACCGAGACCGTGCTGGCCCGCGAGCAGCGCCTGTCGGCCCTGGGCGCCCTGGCCGCCGCCGCCGCCCACGAGCTGGGCACGCCCCTGGCCACGATCTCGGTGGTGGCCCGCGAGATGATCCGCAACGCGCCCGACGAGCAGACCCGCGAGGACGCCGAGCTGATGATCGGCCAGGCCGCCCGCTGTCGCGAGATCCTGGCCCGGCTGACCGAGATGCCCGAGGCCAAGGACGCCGTGCACGAGCGCATCAGCCTCGTCCAGCTGGTGCACGAGGTGATCGAGCCGCACATGATCCACGGCATCCGCGTGGAGGCGGTGGTCAACGGCCCGCCCGGCGATTCCGCGCCCGACATCTGGCGCCGCGCCGAGATCCTCCACGCCCTGACCACCATCGTCGAGAACGCCGTCGACTTCGCCCGGGCCGAGGTGATCGTCGTGGCCCGCTTCGACGCCCGCGCCGTGGTCATCGAGGTGCGCGACGACGGCCCGGGCTTCTCGCCCGAGATCCTGGCCAAGCTGGGCGAGCCCTATGTGACGTCCCGTCCGGGGGCGGAGGGGTCCAGGACCGGCCACATCGGCATGGGCCTGGGCTTCTTCATCGCCAAGACCCTGCTGGAACGAACTGGGGCCACGGTGGATTTCAAGAACGGTCGGCGCGGCGGCGCGGTGGTCGCCGCGCGCTGGCCGAGGTCGGCGCTGGAGGCGCCGGCCATCATCGGTGCGAGCGAGCTGTGATGAAACACTTGCGACACTCGGGAAATGGGCAACAAGATAGCTCGCTCGTGGCCCGGTTGAGTGTCGGCGTTGGGAGGCGCTGAATTTCATGGCGGATATCGGTGAAATGGTCGCGGCCTTGCCCGACAAGTCCCTGCTGCTCCTCGACGACGACGCGCCGCTACGGACGCGATTGGGCCGAGCCCTCGAACAGCGCGGATTTGCGGTGACGCTCTGCGCCTCGGTGGCCGAGGCGATGAGCGCCCTGAAATCCCAGGCCCCGGCCCACGCCGTGCTCGACATGCGGCTGGAGGACGGCACCGGACTGAAGGTGGTCGAGGCCGTGCGCGACGTCCGCCCCGACGCCAAGGTCATCATGCTGACCGGCTACGGCAACATCGCCACCGCCGTGGCGGCGGTGAAGGCCGGGGTGATCGACTACCTGTCCAAGCCGGCCGACGCCGACGACGTGGCCCGCGCCCTGCTGGCCGCCAAGGACGCCGCCCCGGCCCCGCCGGAAAACCCGATGAGCGCCGACCGCGTGCGCTGGGAGCACATCCAGCGGGTCTACGAGATGTGCGGCCACAACGTCTCCGAGACGGCGCGCAGGCTGAACATGCACCGGCGGACCCTGCAGCGGATTTTGGCGAAGCGGGCGCCGCGGTAGGCGGGACCGGGGACATGCCCTTGCGGCGTGTCCCCAAGTCTTGGCTCGGCGCTAGCGGATGGGGACACGCCGCAAGGGCATGTCCCCGATGATCACATCGCCGAAATCCCGCCGTCCAGCTTCAGCTCGGCGCCGGTCATGAACTTGCTCTCGTCGCTGGCCAGGTAGAGCACGGCGTTGGCGATGTCGTTCGGCTCGCCGATGTGGCCCAGCGGGATCTGGCGGCCCAGCTTGGCGTGGGCCTCCTCCTTGCCCAGGCGCTGGCTCAGCGGGTCCAGGATCGGGGTGTCGATGAAGGTCGGGTGGATCGAGTTGGAGCGGATATCCAGCCCCATCTTGGCGCAGTAGAGGCCGATGTTCTTGCTGAGCAGCCAGACGCCCGCCTTGGAGGCGTTGTAGGCCGGCGAATTGTGGTTGGCGATCAGGCCGGCGATCGAGCTGATGTTGATGATCGAGCCCGGCTGGTGCGCGCGCATGTACTTCAGGGCGTGCTTGGCCCCCAGGAAGACGCTGTCGACATTGATCGACATGATCTTCTTCCAGAGGTCGAACTCCATCTGCTCCAGCGGCTTGTCGCCCGCGACGCCGGCGTTGTTGAGCAGCACCGAGATCCCGCCCATGGCCGCGTCGGCCTTTTCCAGCGCCTCGATCCACTGGTCTTCCTGGGTGACGTCCAGCTGGAAGGCGAAGGCCGTGCCGGCCCCGTGGGCGGCGTTGATCTCGTCGGCCACGGCCTGGGCCCCGGCGAAGTTGATGTCGGCGAGGCTGACCTTGGCGCCTTCCTCGGCCAGACGCCGCGCGGCCGCCGCGCCCAGGCCCTGGGCGCCGCCCGTGATGAAGGCCTTCTTGCCGGCGACCCGGCCCGTGCTCTGCGCCATCTGCGGCGTCCTCCCGTTATAATTCAAACGCTAGTTTGAACTGGATGGGGCGGGGACGGAAGGGGGAAACGGCGGCTCTGGACGCCCCCTCCGTCGCGCTGCGTATTCGCAGCGCGCCACCTCTCCCGCTTCGCTGGTGAGGAGGAAGCGAACCAGCCTCTCCTCCCCCGTGCAACGGGGGTGGTGGCGGGCGCAGCCCGACGGAGGGGGCGTTAGGCCGCGATCTCGTCCATGAACCGCGCCATCGTCACGTCCAGCTCGCTGACCCCGTCGGCGTCGTGCGTCGTCAGCACCACCTCGACGCGGTTGTAGACGTTGAACCACTCCGGATGGTGGTCCAGCTTGTCGGCCATCAGGGCCACGCGGGTCATGAAGCCGAAGGCGGCGTTGAAGTCGGTGAACTTGAAGGTCTTGCCGATGGCGTCCTTGTCGGCGACCGACGCCCAGCCCTGCAGTTGGGAGAGGGCGGCGGCGGCGCCGATCTTGGCGGGGCGGGTCATGGCGGGCTCCTGCGGCGGAAAAGGTTTCCCCCTCAGAACGCCAAACCGGTCGCCGCCGCAAGGTCCGCCAGCAGTTGGTCCTCGGTCGAGACCTTGATGGCCGTCATGCCCAGTGCCGCCGCCGGCTTGCAGTTGACCCCCAGGTCGTCGAGGTAGACGCAGGCGGCCGGCGCCACCTGGATCAGCTCGCACATCATTTCATAGATGCGCGGGTCGGGCTTGCGGACCCCGGCCTTGGAGCTTTCGATCACCGCGTCGAACTGGGCGAAGATCTCGGCGATCTGTTCGGCCTTCTGCGCCGAGCCGGCCATGCCCGTGCCGTGGCCGGTGACGACGTTGTTGGTGATGCAGCCCACCTTGAACCGCGCCTTGCAGGCCTTCAGCGCCGCCACCACGCGCGGCCGCACGTCGCCCGACAGCAGGGGCAGCACCTCGGCGCCGCGCACGGCGTGGCCCAGACGCGTGGCCTCCTCCAGGAACAGGGCGTCGAAGGCGGCCGCGTCGATCTCGTTGCGCTCGAACAGGGCCCAGGCGTTGGCGTCGGGATCGGCGGCGTTGACCCGGCGGATGAAGTCCTGCGGCAGGCCGCGCTGCTGCTCGAACCGTCGGAAGGCCTCGAACGGCGAGGTCGTGAACACCCCGCCGAAATCCCAGATCACCGCCTCGATCGCCATGTCCGCCTCAAACACTTGTTTGATCGAAAGCTAGGGCGGGCGGCCGCGTCTGGCAATCGCCCGAAGAATCTTCATGGCCAAGCTCGCGTTGAAGGCGAAAGCGCGCGAAAGCACGCAGGGGCTCTGGTTTGTTAACCTTCTGGAGTTTTCGCCATGATCCGCCGTGCGCTGCTTTTGCTGGGTCTCGCCGCCGCCTTAGGCGGAACGGGCGTCGCCGCGTCGGCCGCGGATCGGCCGCAGGACTGCGCCGTCCGCCGGGTCACCGGCCCGGGCGGGGCCTATCGCTACGATCGCGTCGAGTGCGAGGCCCGGGCCGTCTGGAGCGACTTCGACCGCTGGGCGTACGAGCGGCCGCTGGACGTGGAGGACCAGCCGTTGCGCGGCGACCGCTACGGCGGCTGGACCCGGATCGTTCCGGACTCGGCGCCGTCGGACCCGGTCGCGCCCTATCCTGCCTATCGCGTGGCGGGACGCGACGCCGGCGGCTTCCTGGTCTGGCCGGGCAAGCTGCCGTGAAGACTCATGTTTTTGGCCCGGAGATTGCGTGAGGGGGGACCACACGCATCAAATCGGGACGGGGGAAATTTCATCATGCGCCAACCGAGCAAGCCGCTCTTCAAGGCCTACGAGATCGTGGCGATCGTCGCCTTCGTGCTGGCCGCCATCGGCGTGGGCAGCCTGCGGCTGGTCTACTAGCCGCCGCCGAGGCCGCCCCGGGGCGGGACCTGACCGTTTTCGGAACATAAGGACCCCGTCCGCGCGTTGTGGACGGGTATCCGGAGGTTCCCGCCCTGACGACGCTCGCCCCCAATCCGCCGCCCCCCAACCTGCTCGCGCGTCTTCGCGGCCTGCCGCCGCGCGCGCGCTGGGGGATGATCGGGGCGATCCTGCTGACGATCGCGATCGTCGTCTTCCTGGTGATCTTCGACTGGAACTGGTTCCGGGGACCGCTGGGCCGCTTCGCCTCGGCGCGGCTGGACCGCGAGGTGGTGATCACCGGCGACCTGCGCGTCCATCCCTGGTCGTTCTCGCCCAAGGCCGAGGCCCTGGGGGTGCGCATCGCCCAGCCAGACTGGGCGGCCAAGGCCGATCCCAAGGGCTCGCCGGCCGGGACTCCCATGGCCAAGGTCGACCGCATCGCGGTGCAGATCAAGCTGCTGCCCCTGCTCAAGGGCGACGTCATCCTGCCGCTGCTGGCGGTGGACCGGCCGGACGTGCGCCTGCTGCGCGACGGCTCGGGCAAGGCCAACTGGACGTTCGGCGACCCCAACGCCCCCAAGACGCCGCTGAAGCTGCCGGCCATCCAGCACTTCATCATCAATGACGGCCAGCTGCGCTACGAAGACCAGCAGCGCGACGTCTTCTTCCTGGGCACGGTCAATTCCAACGAACACGCCACCGCCGACGGACGCGGCCGGTTCGTGCTGGAGGGCAAGGGCCAGCTGAACCGTTCTCCGTTCACCGCCCTGGTCACCGGCGGCCCGCTGCTGAACATCTCGCCCAACCGGCCCTATCCGTTCGACGCCAGGGTCGATGCGGGCTCGACCCACGTCCTGGCCAAGGGCGACATCACCAAGCCGTTCAACCTGGGTCTGTTCGAGACCCAGCTGAGCGTTTCGGGCACGGACCTGAACCGCCTCTACGCCCTGACCGGCCTGACCCTGCCCAACACCCCGCCCTACAAGATCAGCGGTCATCTGACCCGCAACGGCCAGCGGTTCGACTTCAAGAAGCTGAACGGGCGGATCGGCGACAGCGACGTCTCGGGCGACCTGTTCGTGCTGACGGGCCGCCAGCGGCCCTATCTGGAGGCCGACCTGCAGTCCCGGCGCCTGGACTTCGACGACCTGGGCAGCCTGGTCGGCGCGGCGCCGGCCACCGGCAGGGGCGAGACCGCCTCGGCCGGCCAGAAGGTCGAGGCCGCCCAGCGCGACGCCACCCAGCGCCTGCTGCCCGACGCCACCCTGCAGGTCGAGCGCGTCAAGGCCATGGACGCCAAGGTCAAGTACCGGGCCCTGGCGGTCAACGCGCCGAACCTGCCCCTTCAGAAGGTCCGGCTGGACCTGACGCTTGAGAAGGGCGTGCTGACCATGGACCCCATCGCCTTCACCTTCTCGCGCGGCGACCTGGCCGGCAAGGTGCGGCTGGACGCCAATCCCAAGGTGCCGCGCACCGATCTGGACCTGCGCCTGACCAACGCCAAGCTGGAAGACTTCATCACCATCAAGAACGACGGCAAGCCGGCCGTCGAGGGTGGGGTGATGGCCCGGGCCAAGCTGACCGGCTACGGCAATTCGGTGCACCGCGCCGCCTCGACCGCGAATGGCCAGGTGACCCTGGTCTCGCCCAAGGGCCAGATCCGCCAGGCCTTCGCCGAGCTCCTGGGCGTCAACGCCTCCAAGGGCCTGCTCCTGCTGCTCAGCAAGAGCGACAAGGAGACCAGCGTCCGCTGCGCGGTGGCCGACTTCAACGTCAAGGACGGCGTCATGACCTCCAACCAGATCGTCGCTGACACCGGCGTGGTGCTGGCGCGCGGCAAGGGCACGATCAACCTGCAGAACGAACGCATGGACCTGAGGATCGACGGCGACAGCAAGAAGCCGCGCCTGGTCCGGCTGTTCATCCCGATCACCATCAAGGGACCGTTCATGTCGCCCAAGGTCGGGCTGGAGACCGGCGGGGCGGTGGCCCAGGGCGGGATCGCCGCGGCGCTGGGCGCCTTTGTCTCGCCCCTGGCCGCCATCCTGCCCTTCGTCACCGGCGGCGAGGCCAAGGACGCCGACTGCGCCAGCCTGGTCGCCGAGGCCCGCAGCGACGGCGCCCCGGTCAAGGTGGCCCAGACCACCCCGGCGAAGGTCAAAAAATAGCCCGCTCATCCCGGCGAACGCCGGGACCCAGATCCCATATCGGTGTGGCGGATTGGAAGAACGCCGAGCTCATGGCGTCAGCTCGGGAGTCATTCCATCTGGGTCCCGGCATCCGCCGGGATGAGCGGATTTTTGATCACGCCAGCCGGAAGAAGAACACCTTCGCCGCCCCGTACTCCCGGGCGTCCAACCGCTCGAAGCCTTCCGGCGCCGGATCGGGCTCGTCGCGGCCGCGCTCGAACACCACGACGGCGCCGGGGGACAGCCAGTCGCCGGCGGCCAGGGCGGCCAGGGCCTTCTCGCCCAGGCCCTTGGCGTAGGGCGGGTCGAGGAAGGCGATGTCGAACGGCGCGCCGACGCTGCCCGGGCGCGGGCCCGGATCGGTGGCGTCGCGCCGGTGCACCCGGGCCTGGCCGAACAGGCCGAAGGCTTCCATGTTCTCGCGGATCGCGCCGCGCGCGTTGTCGTCGGTCTCGACGAACAGGCAGAAGGCGGCCCCGCGCGACATCGCCTCCAGGCCCAGGGCCCCGGAGCCGGCGAACACGTCGATCACCCGCGCCCCGTGCAGCTCCGGCGCCCAGGCGGCGTGCTCGAGGATGTTGAACACGGCCTGGCGGGCCCGGTCGGAGGTGGGGCGGGTGTTGGCCCCCGGCGGGGTGACGATGGCCTTGCCGCGATACTGGCCCGAGACGATGCGCAAGACTCAGTCCTCGGCGGCCGGGACGGCGGGGAGCGCGCCGCTCCGGGCCATCAGGCGGTTGGTCATCGACAGTCCGGCCACGACCACGGCGATGCCCAGCCAGCCCCACCAGGTCTGGGTGATGATGCTGAGGAAGGTCAGGCCGCACATCAGGCCGGGCAGCAGGGCCACGCGCAGCAGCACATAGACCTTCTCGCCGGTCGGCATCGGTTCGGACAGTCCGGCGAACATGGCGGCGTAACCCCAGGCCAGGGCGTGGGCCAGGCCGATGGCAGTCACCAGCGCCACATAGACGACCACCGACGAGGCCGTGCCGTTCTCCCACAGCATCTCGGTGCCCAGGGGCAGCAGGGCCAGCAGGCCCAGCATCAGGAGGTTCAGCACGTCCAGCACGCCGTCGGCCCGGCGCAGGCGCGAGAAGGTGCGGCGATGGGCGATCCAGTTGACGCCCACGACGGCGAAGCTGACGGCGTAGGCCATCAGCTTGTGCCGCATCTGGCTCAGCAGGTCGCCGACGCTGCTCCAGTGCTCGGGCGGATGGATCTCGATGGCCAGCAGGGTGATGGCGATCGCGAACACCGCGTCCGAGAACAGGATCAGGCGATGAAGGTGCTGCGCTTCCTTGTCGGTGATGTCGGTCATGCTCGCCCCGCCCTGTCGTCGCCCCATGTTGCCTGCGTTGTGTGCCGCGCGCCGGCTGGCGGGGCAAGTCGCGTGTCGCGCCGCTTGCGTCGCGGGCGGCGAACGCCTAGCGATGATCCACAACCGGATCCAAGGACCGTGGTGCTAGCAGAGCTTCGACAGTCGCCGTTCCTGGACGATCTGACGCCCGCCGACCGGCGCGTCGTTCCGCTCCTGCTGACCGTGCCCATCGGCGTGATCGCGGCCCTGCTGGCGGCGGTGATCGCGGGCCTCGTCGTGTTCGTCGCCTTCGCGATCGTCGGCGGGGGCGTGGAGTCGGTCGAGCGCCTGATGGAGATGATCGGGCGCGGCGAGGCGCCGACCGGCCTGACCGAGGTGGCCTTCGTGCTGGGCCTGCTGGCCGTCGTGAACGGCGCCATGGCCCTGGCCTTCGTGGGCGCGGCGGCCCTGCTGCATCGCCGCCGGCTGCGGACGTACTTCACCGCCGCCCCCCGCTTCCGCTGGCGGCTGCTGCTGCTGGGCCTGGGCCTGTTCGCGGTGACGATCGGGCCGCTGCTGCTGGCCTCGGCGGCCCTGGACCCCAAGGCCCCGGGCGCGCCGATCCTGGCGATCGGCCCGGACCTGGGCGTCCGGCTGACCTATCTGGCCCTGGTCGTCGTCCTGCTGCTGATCGCCGCGGCCGCCGAGGAGCTGGTCTTCCGGGGCTGGCTGATCAAGATCGTCGGAGCCTGGTTCCCCGACCCCCGCGCCGTGCTGGTGCTGAGCGGCCTGCTGTTCTCGGCCATCCACTTCGATCCCAATCTCGACGCCTTCCTGGTGCGGTTGGCGATGGGGGTGGGCCTGGCCTGGATGACCCTGCGGCTGGGCGGGATCGAGTTCGCCATCGGGGCCCATGCGGCCAACAACATCGTCATCCTGCTGTTCGTCCAGCCGATGGCGCTGAAGCCCGACCCGCCGCACGGCTTCCCGCCCGAGACCCTGGTCATCGCCCCGCTGATGCTGGCCGGCTATGTCGCCCTGGCCGAGATCGCCGCGCGGTGGGCCCCGCTGCGCCGCTGGACGCGCTTCGCGGCCACCTAGGGCGGCCACCTAGGGCGGCGATCTGACCGATCAGCGCTTGCCGCGCGGCGCGCCGGGCTTGCCGGCCGGACGCGCCCCACCCGGCTTTCCGCCGCGACCCGCGCCCTGCGGTTTGTAGCCCTCGGCCCGAAGCGCGCCGGGCTTGGGCTTGGCCGAGGCGGGACGGGCGTCCTTGCCCTGCGCCGCGCCGCGCTTGTCGGCGGCCTTTTCGGCCAGGGCCTTCTCGCGGATGCGCTTGTCGGCGGCCTCGCGCGGCGACAGGGCGCGGGGGCCGACGATCTTGGTCTCGATCGACTTCTTGCCCGGACGCGCGCCCGGCTTCCCCGGAGCCGTCTTTCCCGCAGCCGTCTTCCCGGCGCCCGGCTTGGCCGCGCCGGCCTTGTGGGCGATCACGGGCTTCTTCTTCGGCTTGGCCCAGCCCGGCTTGCGGACGAACTTCTCGTTCTCGGCCTTCTCCTCGGGCTGCAGGATGGAGACCTGGGTCATCTTGCCCACCCGGGGCACGCCGCGCCGCTGGACGTCGCCGCCGCCCGCCTGGCCCGGGGCCTTCAGCGGGTCGGCCACGCCGACGAACCGGGGCTTGTCGCCCTGCGGCATGTTCTCGGGCGGGATGATGCCTTCCAGCAGCTCGCGGATCACCCGGGGGCCGACCTCCTCGACCTGGCCCGGCAGCAGCGTGCCCAGGGCGAACGGGCCGTAGGACAGGCGGATCAGGCGGTTGACCTTCAGGCCGATGGCCTCGAGCACCTTGCGGACCTCGCGGTTCTTGCCTTCGCTGAGCGAGACGGTGATCCAGAGGTTCCGGCCGCCGGCCTTGTCCTGGGCCTTGTCCAGCCGCGCCTCGATGGCGCCGTAGCGCACGCCTTCGATGGTGATGCCGTCCTTCAGCCGGTCCAGCTTCTCCTGGGTGGTCACGCCGAACGCGCGCACCCGGTAGCGGCGCTGCCAGGCGTTCTGCGGCATCTCCAGGGCGCGCGACAGCTCGCCGTCGTTGGTCAGCAGCAGCAGGCCTTCGGAATTGAGGTCCAGGCGCCCCACCGAGATGACGCGCGGCAGGTCGCGCGGCAGGGCCTGGAACACCGTCGGCCGGTTCTTGGGATCGTTGTGCGAGGTCAGCAGGCCGGTGGGCTTGTGATAGCGGAAGATGCGCGTCGGCTCGGGCTCGTCGATCATCTTGCCGTTGACGGTCAGGATGTCGCCGGGGCGGACCTTGACGGCGGGGGTGTTCAGCACGGTCCCGTTCAGGGCCACCTTGCCGGCCTCGATCAGCCGCTCCACCTCGCGCCGCGAGGCCACGCCCGAGCGGGCCAGCATCTTGGCGACGCGCTCGCCCTCGCCGCCTTCGCCGTCGAGACCGAACTCGTGGTCGTCTTGACCCAGAAGGGCGTTGTCATGCAGGTGGGGCTGGTATTTCTCGGTCATGGCGTCGTCCTTCAAGGGCAGGGCGCATCTCACGATGGGCGGTTTTCTAATGCGCACCGATCCCCCCCAGGATCAAGACGCCGGGGATTTGGGGGCCATGGCTCTCGCGCTCCAGGAGGCCCGCGCCGCCGCCGCCGCGGGCGAGACGCCGGTGGGGGCGGTGATCCTCGATCCGACGACCGGCGAGGTGATCGCCCGGGCCGGCAACGGTCCGATCGGCGCCCATGACCCCACGGCCCACGCCGAGATCGCGGCGATGCGGATCGCGGCGGCCAAGCTGGGCAACTACCGCCTGACCGACCTGACCCTGGTGGTGACGCTGGAGCCTTGCGCCATGTGCGCCGGGGCGATCAGCCACGCCCGCATCGGCCGGGTGGTGTTCGGGGCCGAGGACCCCAAGGGCGGGGCGGTGGTCCACGGCCCGAAATTCTTCGCCCAGCCCACCTGCCACTGGCGGCCGGACGTGACCGGCGGGGTGATGGCCCAGGAGAGCGCGGACCTGCTGCGGGGGTTCTTCAAGGCGCGGCGAAAGAAGTCGGCGCCCTAGTTCACCATCGCCGAACCGAGCAGCACCTTGCTGCCCTTGCGGCCCAGCACCTTGTCGGCGGCGTCCTGCATCTTGTCGCCCAGATAGTTCAGGTCCGGCGCCGCGCCGCGCGGCATGCCGGCGGTATAGGTCATCAGCACCTGGGCGAAGGCGGCGCGCAGGCGGGGCTCGGACTGCTGGGCGCGCTCCATCAGGGTCGCGTCCTTGGCCTCGATCCCGGCCTCAAGGGTCATGACGCCCCGGCGGCCGTCGCGGCGGATGGTCGTGGCCGTCAGCGGCTGGAGGGCGAAATAGGTCGGCGGCGCCTTCTTCTCCTCCTTGCCGTGACCGGCGAAGGCGGGCGGGGCGGCCAGGCTGGCGGTCGCCAGCAGCGACAGGACGGGAATGAGGAGGGCGCGGCGCATGGCCCCTTGTGACACGACGTGGTTGACGTCCTCTTTACGTCTGGCGGGGCACAAAGGGTCGTTAACCATGAATCGTCCCGAGCGCGGTCATCGCGTATAGCTCGCGGCGGGGGCGTAGGAGACTGAAATTGGGGCGCTTTTCACCGAAAAAGCTCGATCTGGACGGCAAGGTCATCCTGGTGACCGGCGGCACCGGGTCGTTCGGCCGCCGCTTCATCGAAACCGTGCTCAAGCGGGCGAACCCGCGGAAGGTGATCGTCTATTCCCGCGACGAATTGAAGCAGAGCGACATGCAGCTGGAGCTGCGCGAGCAGTTCGACGAGGCGACCTACGGCAAGATGCGCTTCTTCCTGGGCGACGTGCGCGACCGTGAGCGCCTGACCCTGGCCCTGCGCGGCGTCGACATCGTCATCCACGCCGCGGCCCTCAAGCAGGTGCCGGCCGCCGAATACAACCCCTCGGAATGCATCCACACCAACGTGCTGGGCGCCGAGAACGTGGTCTGGGCCAGCCTCAACAACGGCGTCAAGCAGGTGGTCGCCCTGTCGACCGACAAGGCCTGCAACCCGATCAACCTGTACGGCGCGACCAAGCTGGCCTCGGACAAGACCTTCGTGGCGGCCAACAACCTGTCGGGCGATATCGGCACCCGCTTCGCGGTGGTCCGCTACGGCAACGTCGTCGGCTCGCGCGGCAGCGTGGTGCCGCTCTACAAGCGCCTGCTGAGCCAGGGCGCGACCGAGCTGCCAGTCACCGACGCGCGCATGACCCGCTTCTGGATCACCCTGAACGAGGGCGTGGAGTTCGTGCTGTCGTCGCTGGAGATCATGCGCGGCGGCGAGATCTTCGTGCCCAAGATCCCGTCCATGACCATGCCCGACCTGGTCAAGGCCATGTCGCCGGCCGCCGGCGTGAAGATCATCGGCATCCGCCCCGGCGAGAAGCTGCACGAGATGATGATCAGCGCCGACGACGCCCGCGCCACCGTCGAGCTGGCCGACCGCTACGTGATCGAGCCGACCTTCGTGGAATATCCGCGCAAGGCCTTCCGGGGCGAGGCGGGGGCCAAGGACGTCGCCGAGGGCTTCAGCTACAGCAGCGACAGCAACGACGACTGGCTCAGCGAGGACGGCCTGAACGCCATGCTGGCCGAGAAGGCCTGATGAGCAGCCCGCCGTTCCTGCCGTACGGCCGTCAGACCATCGAGGACGATGACGTGGCGGCGGTCGCGGCGGCCCTGCGCGCCGACTTCCTGACCACCGGCCCGACCGTCGAGGCCTTCGAGACGGCCTTCAAGGCCAAGGTCGGGGCCGAGCACGCCATCGCCGTCGCGAACGGCACAGCGACCCTGCACCTGGCGATGATGGCCCTGGGGGTCGGCGCCAATGAAGGAAAGGGGGGCGACGTCTGCATCGCGCCGTCGGTCACCTTCCTGGCCACCGCCAACTGCGCCCGCTACGTGGGGGCCGAGGTGGTGTTCGCCGACGTCGATCCCGACAGCGGCCTGATGACGCCCGACACCCTGGCCGAGGCCCTGAAGCGCGCCGAAGGTCGCCGGGTCCGCGCCGTGCTTCCGGTGCACCTGCGCGGCGACGTCTGCGACCTGCCGGCCCTGCGCGACCTGGCCGCCTCGGCTGGCGCGACCCTGGTCGAGGACGCGCCCCACGCCCTGGGCTCGGTCGGGACCTTCGACGGCGCGGCCCATCCGGTCGGCGACGGCGCCTATTCCAGCTTCGCCAGCTTCTCGTTCCATCCGGTCAAGACCCTGGCCACGGGCGAGGGCGGCATGCTGACCACCAACGACGCGGCCCTGGCGGCCCGGGCCCGCAGCCTGCGCGGCCACGGCATGCAACGGCCGGCCGGCGCCGAGCCCTGGTGGTACGAGATGCCCGAGCTGGGCTTCAACTACCGCATTCCCGACGTGCTGTGCGCCCTGGGGATCTCGCAGCTGGCCAAGCTCGACCGCTTCGTCGCCCGGCGTCGGACCCTGACCGCGCTCTACGCCGACAAGCTGGCCGCCCTGGCTCCGACCGTGCGCCTGGCGGAGAGCCCAGCGTGGTCCGACCCGGCCCTGCACCTGCTGACCGTGCTGATCGATTTCGAAGCCCTGGGCACGACCCGGCTGGCGGTGGTCGAGGCCCTGAAGGCGCGCGGCGTCGGCAGCCAGGTCCACTACATCCCGGTGCACCGCCAGCCCTACTACCAGAGCCGCTACGGCGCCCTGGACCTGCCCGGCGCCGACGCCTGGTACGCGCGCTGCCTGACCCTGCCGCTCTATCCGACGATGGCGGACGGGGACGTGGATCGGGTGGTCGAGGCCTTAGCCAAATCCCTCTCTCTATGAGAGAGGGAGGGGCCCGCCGCCGCAGGCGGTGGGAGGGTGAGAGGTTTCACCGCCGGCCGGCAAATCCAGGGCCGTTGAGCGCGTTCGTACGGAGATCAGGCCTCCGCTGCCCTAGTCTGTCTTCGTCGGAACCTGATTCTGAAAGGGTGTAACCTCTCACCCTCCCATGGCTTCGCCATGGGCCCCTCCCTCTCTCAAAGAGAGAGGGCGAGATTGCTAAGCCGCCGCCTTCTGCTGAACCATGCCCTTGAGCAGGTCCATCGTCTCCGGCGAATTGGCCAGCTCCTCACGGGCTTCCGGGGCCCGGGCGAGCTTCATCACTTCGGTCTTGGCCCGGTCGGCGACGGGACCCGTGGGGCCGGCCTCGCCCATGGCCAGCTTGATCAGCACCGACATCTTCTGGGGCAGCGGGGCCGGGGCGCGGACCAGCATGGCGACCAGGCGCGCGTCGGCCTCGATCATGCCGCCCACCTCGCCCAGGCGGGCGCACAGGGGCTCGTAGTCCTCGACCACCAGGCCCGAGCGGACCAGGGCCTTCTGCAGGGCGGCCAGGGCGGCCAGCTTGGCGGCCGCCGAGTCCGGACCCTGGCGCAGCTCGCGCTCGAAGCGCAGGGCCAGGACGTTGGCCGACAGCCAGCGGGCCGCCGTGCGCTTGTTGACCGCGCCCATGACGTTCTCGGCCAGGCGGATCAGCATCTGCACCTCCTCGCGCGACGAGCGGTCGCGGCCGAGCAGGGATTCGATGAACTCGCCGTTCAGCAGGGTCTTGGACCGGGTGGTGAAGGCGCTGGTGATGTCTTCCGGCGGCAGGATGCGGCCGGCGGCGGCCGTCAGGCTCATGGCCAGGGCGCGGAGATATTCGATCTCCTGCTCGGCGTCGGCCGGCTTCAGGCGGCGCACGCCGTTCAGTTCCTTGAGCACCCGCTGGGCGATCGACATGCGCACGGCGGGGAATTCCTCGCCGCTCAGCCATTCGCACAGGCGCCGGGCCGTGCCCGACAGCTCGGGCATGCAGTTGCGCACGCCGGTCTCGACGCGGATCAGGGCCTCGACCTGCGCCCCGCCCGCCAGGCGGGTCATGGCGGCCAGTGTGGTCCCGAGGTCGGCCTCGCCGCCCTCCTTCTGGCCACCCAGGAGGTCGGCCATGCCGGCCTTGGAGCCGATGATCTCGGCCAGGGGCGTCTCGATGGCGGCCAGGGCGCCGGCGCGGGCCTTGGGCTCGCTGGGCGCGGCGTCGGCCAGGTCCAGCAGGCGGGCGATCTTCTCGGACCAGTTCTTGCCGGGCGCGATCGAGGCGGCGACGCCGGCGCCCAGCAGGAAGGCGCGGTCGGGATCGATGGCCAGGCGCTCGGCGGCGCGGGCGAAGCCTTCCTTGTCCAGGTCCGGCAGGTCGCCCTTCTTGAACGCCTTCATCAGGTTGGCGACGGTGCGCTCGACCAGGCCCTGGAAGGTGCGGATCAGTTCGTGGACCGACATGCCCCGGGCTTCGGCCTCGGGGATGGCGATCTTCTGCAGGGCGTGCTGCAGGTCGGTGCCGGAGGCTTCCAGCTTCTCGACCAGGTCGGGACGGTGCAGCAGCTCGAACGGCGTGGCGTTGTGGCGGTCCAGCCAGCCTTCCAGCAGCCGGCCGATGCGGTCGCGGGCGTGGGCGGTGTAGAGGTCGGACGGCTGGACGCAGAGGGGATCCAGGTCCTCCTGCTGCTTCTTGGGCTTGCCGCCGTCGACCTGGCCCTTGGTGAAGATGGCGATCGACTTGTATTCGCGCGTCTCGGGGTCGAGGGTTTCCTTGCTGACGCGCACGGCCACCGCACGGCCCTGCTCCAGAGCCTCCTCGGCGGTCTGAAGGGCGTGGGTCCGGATCTCGGTCGCCATGTCGAGCGTCCATTGCGCGCCGGGCTTGCGGCGCACGAACAGCTCGTAATGGACTTGGTCGCTCATAGGCAAAGGGCTCCCCGAGACTCCGTTATGGGATACAAGACCTTAAGGTGAGGTTGCCGCCGCGCGGGTTGTCGGGGCGCGCCGCATTCGCGCCACGCTGGAGCCGCAAAAGAACGGGAAAGCTTAGCCGCCCCGCGCGTTGTAGCGGGCGACGCCGGTCGATAGTATCGACAGGAAATCCGCGAAAGGACCCATAGGGCTCGATGGCCGATATTACTCTCATCGACGACGACGAGAACATCGTCGCCTCGGTTTCGCTGGCGCTGGAAAGCCATGGCCATGTCGTGAAGGCCTACTACGACGGCGCGTCCGGTCTCGACGCGGTCGAGAGCCAGGCCCCCGACCTGGTGATCCTGGACGTCAAGATGCCGCGCATGGACGGCATGGAAGTGCTGCGGCGCCTGCGCCAGACCACCGAGATCCCGGTGATCATGCTGACCTCCAAGGACGACGAGATCGACGAGATCCTCGGCTTCAACCTCGGGGCCGACGACTACATCCACAAGCCGTTCAGCCAGCGCCTGCTGCTGGAGCGGGTCAAGGCCGTGCTGCGCCGGGCCCGTCCGGACGAGGAGGACGCCGCCGGCGCCGCCCCGGGCGCGGCCAATTCCAAGATCATGAAGCGCGGCAAGCTGACGCTCGATTCCGCGCGCCACGACAGCCTGTGGGACGGCAAGCCGGTGCGCCTGACGGTCACCGAGTTCCTGCTGCTGCAGTCGCTGGCCCAGCGCCCGGGCTTCGTGAAGAGCCGCGACAACCTGATGGACGCCGCCTACGACGATCAGGTCTATGTCGACGACCGCACCATCGACAGCCACATCAAGCGCATGCGCAAGAAGTTCCGCCAGGTCGATCCGGAGTTCGATTCCATCGAAACCCTGTATGGCGTCGGCTACCGATATCGCGAATCCTGATCGCAAGATGGCCTCGGACAGCGGGCCTGAGGGCAAGCCGAAACGGCGCGTGACGTGGCCGAAATTCGCCTGGCCCAGGGGGTCGCGCCTGGGCCGGCTGATCATCGGCCTGAACCTGCTGGCCCTGGCGGTGCTGCTGGGCGGGGCGCTGGTGCTCAACGAGCTGCGCAGCGGCCTGATCAACACGCGCATCGACAGCCTGACCACCCAGGGCGAGCTGATCGCCAACGTCATCGACCTGGCCGCCACGGTCGGAGACCCCGAGCCGCGCCTGGCCCCCGACCAGGCCAGCGACATCCTGCAGAGCCTGTTCATCCCCCGCTCGCAGCGGGCGCGGCTGTTCGACGCCCAGGGCAACCAGCTGGCCGACAGCTACGTCGTCGCCGACCGGGTGGAGTCCAAGGTCCTGCCGCCGGCCCGCAAGCCCGGCCAGCCGGCCTTCGGCCTGCCGACCCGGGATACCGACACCAAGCCCGAGGTCGCCAAGGCCGCCCGCGAGGCCTTGGCCGCCGAGATCGCCCAGGCCAAGCTGGGCGAGCCCGTGGCCGGCACCCGCATCGACGAGATGGGCGAGCGGGTGGTGTCGGTCTCGATCCCCATCCAGCACGTGCGCGCGGTGCTGGGCGTGCTGACCCTGGAAGCCGGCGACATCGACCAGATCATCGCCGCCGAGCGCAAGGCCCTGCTGCCCTTCGCCCTGATCGCCATCGCCACCACCCTGATCTCGTCGTTCCTGCTCAACCGCCTGATCGCCCAGCCGGTGCTGCGCATGGCCAGCGCCGCCGACCGCGTGCGGCTGGACGGGGCCCGGGCCATCTCCCTGCCCGACATCTCCGACCGCAAGGACGAGCTGGGCGACCTGTCGCGGGCCCTGGAGGAGATGACCGATTCGATGTCGGAGCGGATGGACGCCATCGAGCGCTTCGCCGCCGACGTCGCCCACGAGATCAAGAATCCGCTGACCTCGATCCGCTCGGCGATCGAGACCCTGGACCTGGTGACCGACCCGGCCGCCCGGGCCCGGCTGCTGGCCATCCTGCAGCAGGACGTCACCCGCCTGGACCGCCTGGTCACCGACATCTCCAACGCCTCCCGGCTGGACGCGGAACTGTCGCGCGAGGCGCCGCGGGCCTTTGAGCTGAACCTGCTGCTGGCCGAGGTGATCCATCTCTACGAGGCCCAGCTGCGTCCGGGCGAGGCGCCGGGCAGCGTGCGGGTGACCTTCGACGCCAAGCGCGCGCCGCAGCACGCCCGGATCGTGGCGCGCGAGACCCCGATGGGCCAGGTGTTCCGCAACCTGATCGACAACGCCCGCTCGTTCAGCGCCGCCGACGGCGAGGTGCGGGTCACGCTCAGCCGCGATCCCGGCCTGCGCGACCAGCACAACCGGCTGATCGTCACGGTCGACGACGACGGCCCGGGGATTCCGCCCGACAATCTGGAGACCATCTTCGAGCGCTTCTACACCTCGCGGCCGAAGGGCAAGGCGTTCGGCGGCAATTCGGGCCTGGGCCTGTCGATCGCCCGCCAGATCGTCGAGGCGCACGGCGGGACCATGCGGGCCGAGAACCGCAAGGACGCCGAGGGCAAGGTGATCGGGGCCCGGTTCCGGGTCGACCTGCCCGAGGCCGGCGCCCACGGCCCCCACCATCACGGCGGCCCGCGCGAATGATCCGCCATGCCGGCCTGATCGCCCGCCGGATGGCGGGAACCTGGCGCGGCGCGCTGATCGAAGGTCCGTCGGGCGTCGGCAAGAGCGATCTGGCGCTGCGGGCCCTGGATCAGGGCTTCGTGCTGGTCGCCGATGACCGCACCCAGGTGTTCGTTTCGGGCGGCGGGCTCTACGGCCGCGCGCCGGAGGCGCTGGTCGGCCTGATCGAGGCGCGGGGCCTGGGCGTGCTGCCCCAGGCCAGCCGGCCCTTCTGCCGAATCGACCTCCTGGTGCGGTGCGTGGATCGGCCGCAGGCGGTAGAACGGCTGCCGGCCCCCATGTTCGAAGTCATCGAAGGCGTCTCCACGCGCGTTCTGGACCTGTGGCCTCTGGAACCCGGCGCCCCCGGGAAAATCAGACGGATGTTCGAGCATCTTGGAGTCGCCGACTAACAAGCGTATCAAGACGGCCCGCGCGGCGCCTCCCTGCCGCCACGGGTTATGGGGATCCCGTTTGAGAGATCAGGCATGATCGGGCTCGTGATAGTCACGCACGGGCGGCTGGCGGAGGAGTTCGTCTCCGCCATGGAGCATGTGGTCGGACCGCAGAGCGCGGTGAAGGCCATCTGCATCGGCCCGGAAGACGACATGGAGCGTCGCCGGTCGGACATTCTGAAGGCGTGCGCCGCCGTCGATCAGGACGGAGACGGCGTGATTCTGCTCACCGACATGTTCGGCGGCACGCCCTCGAACCTGGCTATCTCGGTGATGGAGCAGACCAAGGCCGAGGTCATCGCCGGTCTGAACCTGCCGATGCTGATCAAGCTGGCCAGCGTGCGCCAGCGCGAGAACCTGCAGGCCTGCGTCGCCCACGCCCAGGAGGCTGGACGGAAATATATCTCCGTGGCCTCCTACGTGCTGGCGGGAGAAAAATGAGTCGCATGGCGGCGCGCACGGTCGAGATCGTCAACGAGCGGGGGCTCCACGCCCGCGCTTCGGCCAAGTTCGTCAAGCTGGCCTCCGGCTTCGACGCCGAGGTGACGGTCGCCCGCGACGGCACCAGCGTCGACGCCCGCTCGATCATGGGCCTCATGATGCTGGCCGCCGGCATCGGCTCCACCATCGACATCGCCGCCGAGGGCCCCGAGGCCGAAGCGGCGCTCGACGCGCTGACGGAACTGGTCTCGAACCGGTTCGACGAGGAAAGATAGAAGTCGCTTTTCCCTCCCCCTCGTGGGGAGGGGGGACCAGCGAAGCTGGTGGGTGGGGCTTCGCCGCCACCCCTGAGTCATCAGACCCCACCCGACCCCTTCGGGGCCACCCTCCCCACAAGGGGGAGGGAAATCTGAATCTACTCCGCCGCCACCGCTTCCGGGGCCTTCGCGCCCATCGGGCGCAGGTCCAGGTCGTGGAACAGCTTGCTGTCGTCGTCCATGTTCGGCAGCGGGGTGGTCAGCAGCTTGCCGCCGACGAAGATCGAGTTGGCGCCGGCCAGGAAGCAGAGGGCCTGCAGCTCGCGGCCCATGTCGTCGCGGCCGGCCGACAGGCGGACCATCGATTTCGGGCAGACGATCCGGGCCACGGCGATGGTCCGCACGAACTCGATCGAATCGATGGCCTTGGCGCCGTCCTTCAGGATGGCGTCGCCCAGCGGCGTGCCGCTGACCGGCACCAGGCCGTTGATCGGCAGGCTGTCGGGATGGCTGGGCAGGGTGGCCAGCTGGTGCAGCAGGCTGGCCCGGTCGCGGCGCGTCTCGCCCATGCCGACGATGCCGCCGCAGCAGGTGCTCATGCCCGCGTCGCGGACATAGGCCAGGGTGTCCAGGCGTTCCTGGTAGGTGCGGGTCGACACCACGTCGCCGTAATATTCCGGGCCGGTGTCGAGGTTGTGGTTGTAGTAGTCGAGGCCGGCGTCCTTCAGCTGTTTCGCCTGTTCCGGCGTCAGCATGCCCAGGGTCGCGCAGGTCTCCAGGCCCAGGGCCTTCACCCCGCGGATCATGGCCGCCAGCTTGGGCAGGTCGCGGTCCTTCAGCTCGCGCCAGGCCGCGCCCATGCAGAAGCGCTGGGCCCCGCCCTCGCGGGCCTCGCGGGCCTTGGCGATCACGACGTCGGCGTCCATCAGCTTCTCGGCCTTCAGGCCGGTCTTGAAGTGGGCCGACTGGCTGCAATAGCCGCAGTTCTCGGCGCAGCCGCCGGTCTTGACCGACAGCAGCTGCGACAGCTGCACTTCCGACGGGTCGAACCAGGCCCGGTGCACGGTCGCGGCCTGGAACACCAGCTCCATGAACGGCAGGTCGAACAGGGCCTCGACCTGGTCGAGGGTCCAATCGTAACGGGGCTGGGCGGCGTTGATCTGGCTCATGGCGCGCAGGTTTGGACTCGGTCAAAGGGAATGGCAAGCACGTCCAACGTGCGCACCCCGTCACGGCCCGATGCAGCCAAACGCCGTCGGCCAAGTTATAATTGTCGCATGGATCACGAAATCGAGCTGAAGTTCCTGATCGCCCCGGAGTCTTCGAACGCGATCCTGGCCCGGCTTGAGGGGCGGGAGGCGGTTCGACAGCTCGACGCCACCTATTTCGACACCGTCGACCACGCCCTGCGCAAGGCGGGCTTCGGCCTGCGCATCCGCGACGGCGAGAACGGCCGCAAGCAGACCCTGAAATCGGCCTCGTCCGGCGGGGTGTTCGCCCGGGGCGAGTGGGAGAACGCGGTGGCCGGGCCCGAGCCCGACCGCGAGCTGCTGGCCAAGACCCCGGCCGCCCAGGTCATCAACGGCGACGCCCTGGCCCCGGTGTTCGCCACCAACGTCCGGCGCGTGACCCGGCTGGTCGAGCGCGACGGGGCGACCATCGAGGCGGCCCTGGACCAGGGCGAGCTGCTGGCCGACGACCGCCGCGCGGCGGTCAGCGAGCTGGAGCTGGAGCTGAAGGCCGGCGCGCCGCGCGTGCTGTTCGACCTGGCCCGCGACCTGGCCGCCCACGCGCCGCTGCGCCTGTCCCTGGTCAGCAAGGCCGAGCGCGGCTACGCCCTCGCCCTGGGCGAGCCGGAAGGCCCGCGCGCCGAGGCGTCCCTGAAGCCCGACGCGACCACGGGCGAGGCGCTGCAGGCCCTGGGCCGCGCGGCCCTGGACCGGCTGTGCGCCGCCGCCGAGGCCCTGCGCGCCCGTCCCGGTCCCGAGCGCGTGCATCGGCTGCGCGTGGCGGCCCGGCGGTTCCGCGCCCTGCTGTCCACCTTCAAGGCCCTGGCCGGCGATCCGGCCGCCCTCCACGTCAAGGCCGAGCTGAAATGGCTGGCCGACGCCCTGGGCGCGGCGCGCGGCCTGGACGTGTTCATCGCCGACGTCTGGCGCCCCGCCGTCGAGCGCCAGACGGCCCAGGAGCCGAGCGAGGACCCGGGCGAGGCCGTCCAGGACGAGGCCCGGGCCCTGGCGGCGTTCGGCAAGGCGCTGCTGGCCGCCCAGACGGAGGCCTACGCCAAGGCCGACTCGGCCGTGGACAGCGCCCGCTTCCGCGCCCTGGCCATCGACGCCGCCGCCTGGCTGGAGGCCGGCGCCTGGACCACCGACGCCCGGCTGAAGAAGCGTCGCGAGAAGCCCGCCGCCGCCTTCGCCGCCAAGGCGCTGGACAAGCGCCGCCGCCGCATCCGCAAGGACGGCCGCGACCTGATCTCCCTCAGCCCCGAGGACCGCCACCACCTGCGCATCCGAGGCAAGAAGCTGCGCTACGCCGTCGAGGACCTGGGCGGGCTGTTCCCCGACCATCCCAAGCGCCTGGCCGGCTTCGTCGAGGCGACCAAGGATCTGCAGGACGCCCTGGGCCTGCTGAACGACCTGGCCGGGCGCGAGGCCCTGGCCCGCGAGGTGGCCCTGTCGTGCGACGATCCCGAGGCCGCCTTCGCCGCCGGGCGGCTGACGGCGGGCGGCGCCGAGCACGAAGCCGAGCTGCTGGCCGACGCCCAGGGCGCCTATGTCAGCTTCGTCGAGGCCAAACGGTTCTGGTGATCGTTCCTCTTTATCGGAGGCGTCGCATGAAGATCGAAATCCCGGCCCTGGCCTTGGCCGCCCTGGCCCTGGTTCCCGTCGCGGCCCCCGTCGCGGCCCGC
Organism: Caulobacter sp. CCG-8; assembly: GCF_037402475.1. Taxonomy (NCBI): domain Bacteria; kingdom Pseudomonadati; phylum Pseudomonadota; class Alphaproteobacteria; order Caulobacterales; family Caulobacteraceae; genus Caulobacter; species Caulobacter sp. CCG-8. The sequence goes on along the minus strand of NZ_JBBEUD010000004.1, from coordinate 216,249 downwards.
GCCGACGGCGTCGAGAGCTTCAAGGACTGGACGGTGGTCTGCGACAACCTGCGGGCCTGCACGGTCGTCGGCTTCGGGTCCGAGGAGGGCGAGCTGCCGGCCGTCCTGCGCCTGACCCGCGCCGCCGCCGCCGGCGCTCCGGCCAAGGTCGAGATCGATCAGGCCGACAGCGAGGCCGGCCTCGGCGGCAAGCCGCCCGTCCTGGCGGTCGACGGCAAGGTGGTGCTGACCGCGCGGTCCAAGCCCCTGAGCGAGGCCGGCGGCTTCACCGTCGTGCTCGACGACGCCCAGGTGGGACCGCTGCTGGGCGCGGCGCGCAACGGCGCGGTGCTGACGATCCGGGCCGGCGACAAGACGGTGGGCCAGGTGTCGCTGGCCGGCATGGTCGCGGCCCTACGCTACGCCGACGACCAGCAGAAGCGGGTCGGCACGGTGACGGCCATAGTCGCCAAGGGCGCGACCCCGGCTTCCGGCGTCCCCGCCCCGCCGCCCGTTCCGGTGCTGCGCGCCGCCCCGGCCGCCGCCCAGACCGGCTTGCCGTCCAAGCCGCCCGCGCCGGTCCAGGCCCTGCTGCGCAAGGCCGAATGCGACGTCGGGCCCGACTGGGAAAGCCAGAAGCCCCAGGCCTATCGCCTGTCGGCCGACCAGGTGCTGTGGCAGGTCCCGTGCAGCGGCGGGGCCTACAATTTCGACTCGTTGTTCGTGGTGGTCGACAAGGCGGGGAAGGCGGTCCTGGCGCCGCTGGAGGGCGTCGACGACGGGCTGGCCACCAACGCCGACTACGATCCCAAGACCCGCGTCCTGTCGTCCTACAGCAAGGGGCGCGGGGTCGGCGACTGCGGCAACTCCACCGCCTGGGTCTGGAGCGGCGAGGTCTTCGCCTTGTCCGAGGCGACGGTCATGCCGGTCTGCCGGGGCTACGGCTACGACTGGCCGACCGCGTTCCACGCCGAGGTGCGCTAGCGGCGGACGGTCTGTCGGCCCGGCATATAAAGAAATCCTTATGCCTTAATTGCGAGAAGGGCCCGGGCGCGGTATAGACCGCCCAAGACCATCCCCCGACCGCAGGAGCCGACCGTGGCCGACTACATCGTCAAGGACATCTCGCTCGCCGATTTCGGCCGCAAGGAACTCGCCATCGCCGAGACCGAAATGCCCGGCCTGATGGCCACCCGCGCCGAATACGGCCCGGCCCAGGTCCTGAAGGGCGCCCGCATCGCCGGCAGCCTGCACATGACCATCCAGACCGGCGTGCTGATCGAGACCCTGACGGCGCTGGGCGCCGAGGTCCGCTGGGCCTCGTGCAACATCTTCTCGACCCAGGACCACGCCGCGGCCGCCATCGCCGCCGCCGGCGTCCCGGTCTTCGCCTTCAAGGGCGAGAACCTGGTCGAGTACTGGGAATACGCCCACAAGATCTTCGAATGGCATGACGGCGGCTATCCGAACCTGATCCTCGACGACGGCGGCGACGCCACCCTGCTGTGCGTCCTGGGCCCGAAGGCCGAGAAGGATCCCTCGATCCTGAACAACCCGCAGAACGAGGAAGAAGAAGCGCTCTACACCGTGATGAAGCGCTACCTGGCCGAAAAGCCGGGCTTCTACTCGGCGATCCGCGATGCCATCGGCGGCGTGTCGGAAGAAACCACCACGGGTGTGCACCGCCTGTACCAGATGGCCGCTAAGGGCGAGCTGCCGTTCCCGGCCATCAACGTCAACGACAGCGTCACCAAGTCGAAGTTCGACAACCTGTACGGCTGCCGTGAATCGCTGGTCGACGCCATCCGTCGCGGCACCGACGTCATGCTGTCGGGCAAGGTCGCGGTGGTCTGCGGCTACGGCGACGTGGGCAAGGGCTCGGCCGCTTCGCTGCGCCAGGGCGGCGCCCGCGTGATCGTCACCGAAATCGACCCGATCTGCGCCCTGCAGGCGGCGATGGAAGGCTACGAGGTCCAGACCCTGGACGACGTCGCCGACAAGGCCGACATCTACGTGACGGCGACCGGCAACAAGGACGTCATCACCGTCGACCACATGCGCCGGATGAAGAACAACGCCATCGTCTGCAACATCGGCCACTTCGACTCGGAAATTCAGGTCGCCGGCCTGAAGAACTTCAAGTGGGACGAGATCAAGCCGCAGGTCCACCACGTGGAATTCCCGGACGGCAAGAAGATCATCCTGCTGTCGGAAGGCCGCCTGGTGAACCTGGGCAACGCCACGGGCCACCCCTCGTTCGTGATGTCGGCCTCGTTCACCAACCAGACCCTGGCCCAGATCGAACTGTGGACCAACAAGTCGGCCTACAAGAACGACGTCTACACCCTGCCCAAGCACCTCGACGAAAAGGTCGCCTTCCTCCACCTGGAGAAGCTGGGCGCCAAGCTGTCGGTGCTGAGCAAGGAACAGGCCGACTACATCGACGTGCCAGTGAAGGGTCCGTTCAAGCCGGGTCACTACCGCTACTAAGCCTGGCCTCACCGCCAAGCCGGAAGGGCCCGCCGCGGAAACGCGGCGGGCCTTTTTTGCTAGACGGCCGGGCGCTCCAGCGCACGGCTCAGGATGTGATCGCCCAGCCGCTCGGCCTCGGCCGCGCCGGCGGCGTCCGCGCGCGCCCGCCGGGCCTCGGCCAGCCGCCGGGCGAAGGCGGCCTTGTCGCTGGGCGTCTCCAGCTCGGGAAGCGCCTGAGCCAGCAGGCCCTCGCCGATGTCGGCCTGCCCCCGGGCGGCCAGCCAAGCACCATGGGTCCCCTTGATGGCCGGGACGTCGGGCAGCAGCGACAGGGCGACCTGGAGCTGCCGTTCGGCGAGGTCGAGATCGGCGTCGGGTCCGGCGTTGATCGCCGCCCAGGCGATATTGCCGGCCATCCAGCCGGCCATGTACGCATGCCAGTCGAACGGCCTGGGCGGTCCGGCCGGCGCTTCGGCGGCCAGGGCGCGATAGCGGGCGAGCGCCGCGCGATCGTCCTTCGCCAGGGAGATGCAGTGGACGACCATGCCCAGGGCGTACGGATCGTTCGGCCAGACCTTCAGCTGGGCCTCGAAGGCGTCGGCGGCCTCTGAAAAGCGGCCGGCCAAGGTCAGGCGCTGGGTCTGGCGGAGCAGGGGGAACCGCTCGTTGGCGTCGGGCGCGGGCTTGCGCAGCAGCGCCAGGATCAGGGCGCCGTCCGAGGGGTGGTCGACGCCCTTGCTCGGCCACAGCGCGTTGAGCGCCATCAGCAGATTCAGGAACAGCCAGCCGACGACGACCGCCCCCGCCAGGCCCCCCGCGGCGCCGTCCGCGAACGGAAAGAGCGCCGCCGCCACGACCGCCGCCGCCAGGTTGGCCAGGGCGCCGCCGACGTAGCTCACGCCGCTGCGCCAACGGCTGGCCCCCTCGGGCGGGATGAACAGGGTCATCCCGCCCAGCGCCGCGTAGCGATGGATCGACCACCGGACGCCCCAGGCGCGGCGCGCCAAGGCCACAGGGCCGCGGCCAACCTGCGCGTCGACCACGTCGAAGCCGACCGCCTTGGCGGCCAGGACGTGTCCGGATTCGTGGACCAGGATGGCCAGCGGGCGGGCGAGGACCAGGGTCAGCCAGAGCAGGACGCCGAAAGCGAAGCCGCCGTCCAGGCTGCACCACCAGGCGATCGCGGCCGAGGTGAACAGCTGGAAGAACCAGCTATGCCAGTAGGCGCGATCGGGGCCGGCCTGATAGGGCTTGCACCCGAAGCAGACGTGACCCCGACGGCCGAACATGCCGCCGCGCTCGACGCGGAACGACGAGGCGACGGCGGATCGGAAACCGCATTGGCGGCAGCGGCGCGTCGCGCCCGCACGGAGAGGGCCGTCCGAAATGAAACCAAGCATGGCCTTAGCCTGTCCATGGTCAGGCTTGGCGAGTCAACGCCGCCGCCCGCCGGGCGCCGCTTCGCGGCGGGCTCTTCGTTGGGCGGTTGAACAAGGTCTGGGATGCTCGGGCAAAGACATACCGATGTTATGCGGTCAGTCGCCGATCATGGCCCAGCTTGCCCTATTCAAGTCCCCAATGCTCGGCTAAGCCGCTAGTCATGCCGCTCGCTCTGATCATCTCCAGCCATGTCGCCGGCAGCCGGGTCGGCGCGTCGGCCCAGGCCGCCGCCCTCGTGCAGTTCCGCATCGACTCGATGGTCGTGCCGACCGTGCTGTTCGGCCGCCATCCCGGCTGGGGCATCCCCGGCGGCGCGCCCGCGCCCATCGAGGTGATGGAGGGCATGCTGGACGGCATCGAGGCCAACGGCCTGTTCGGCCTGACCGACATGGTCATCACCGGCTATTTCGCCAGCGCCGCCCAGGTGCGCGCCGCCGCCCGGACCATCGACGCCGTCCGCGCCACGCCGCGCGAGAACCCGCCGCAGGGCGCGACGGCCCGCAAGCCGACCGTGATCGTCGATCCCACCATGGGCGACGCAGGCAAGGGCCTCTATGTCCCCGCCGAGGTGGCCGAGGCCATCGCCAGCGACCTGATCCCGCGCGCCGACATCGTGGCCTGCAACGCCTGGGAGCTGCAGCGCCTGACCGGCACGGACTCGCGCGACCCCCACGCGGCGGTGCGCGCCGGCCGGCTGCTGGGCAAGCCGACCCTGGTGTCGTCCGTGCACAGAGGAAACGAGATCGGCGTGGTCTATGTCGACCGCAAGGAGGCCTGGCTGGCCGCCCACGCCAAGGCCGAGCGCTCGCCCAGCGGCACCGGCGACCTGCTGACCGCCCTCTACGCCGCCTCGATCCTGGAGGGCCAGACCATCTCGTACGGCCTAGCCCGCGCCGTGGGCGGCGTGGCCGAGACCGTGACGGCGGCCAATATCTGGAACGCGCCCGAACTGCCGATCGTGGCCATGGCCGCGCGGATCAAGCAGACCTCGCCCACCGTGCGGATCGAGCGGCTGGCCTAGCGGCAGCGACCACAAATTCAGCCCGTCATCCCGGGCCTTGTGCCCGGGACCCCTCTGTCCGCCGCAAGGGCGGAGGTGTGGCGCGCCAGCGCGCCAAAGCGCTTCACGTGCGGGCTGAACCAGGGATCCCGGGCACAAGGCCCGGGATGACGGTGTTGTGGTGGCGGGTGACAAGCTGAACGGCGGTGGAGTAGAGCACACCCATGACCGTCGACATCACCGGCTTCTGCCCCGACCGCTTCTCCGCCGTCCGCGACGCCTTCGCGGCGAACTTCGAGGATGGAGGCGAGCTGGGCGCGCGCTTCAGCCTGGCCATCCACGGCGAGGTCGTCGTCGACCTGATGGGCGGCTTCGCCGACCGCAAGGGCGAGGTCGCCTTCGGGCCCGACACCCTGACGCCGCTGTTCTCGACCACCAAGGCCGTCGCCGCCCTGCTGATCGCCCGCCTCGTGGACCAGGGCCGGTTGTCCTACGACCAGACCGTCGCCTCGGTCTGGCCGGAGTTCGCCCAAGCCGGCAAGCAGGACGTCACGGTCGGCCAGGTGATGTCGCACCAGGACGGCCTGTCGGGCTTCCCCGACGAGACCGACCCGGCCATCTGGTTCGACTGGCAGGCCACGACCGCCAAGCTGGCCGCCATGGCCCCGCTGTGGCCGGTCGGTTCGGCCAGCGGCTACCACCCGGTGACCTTCGGCTTCACGGCCGGCGAGATCTTCCGCCGCGTCGACGGCCGGACCATGGGGACGGCCCTGCGCGAGGACCTTGCCCGGCCGCTGGACCTCGATATCTGGATCGGCTTGCCCGACAGCGAGCACGCCCGCTGCGCCGAGCTGATGCGCCCCACCGCCCTGCCCAAGTTCGGGGCGATGAACGAGGCGGTGAAGGCCGCCTTCATGACCAAGTGGGCCGCCCCCGGCGGCCGAGGCACCGCCGACTGGCGCCGGGCCGAGATCCCCTCGGCCAACGGCCACGCCACCGCCCCGGCCCTGGCCCGGCTGATGGGCGCCCTGGCCTCGGGCGGCGAGCTGGACGGCGTCCCGGTGCTGTCGCCGGCGGTGATCGCCCTGGCCAGCGCCGAGCGGATCGTCGGCCAGGACCTGGTCCTGCCCTATGTGATCAGCTGGGGCGCGGGCTTCATGCGCAACACGCCCAACTTCTTCTACGGCCCGACGGCCGAGGCGTTCGGCCACAGCGGTTGGGGCGGCTCGTGCGCCTTCGCCGACCCCTCGCGCGGCGTGTCCGGGGCCTATGTGATGAACAAGCAGGGCACGGAGCTGATCGGGGATCCGCGCGCCGTGCGTTTGATCCAGGCGGCGTACACGGCGCTCTAGGGAGGCGGACATGGCCAAGGCCGGAATCGTCAGCGTCGCCGGTCTCGTCTGGCTCCTGGCCTCGACCGCCCACGCTCAAGACACCGGACGCGACTTCTGCGCCGACCGGCCGGGCAAGGGCTCGCCGCCCTGCGTGCTGGACGCCGGCCGCTTCCAGGCCGAGCTGGGCCTGGCCGACCGCGCCTGGACCCGAGGCGGCGGGACGTCGAGCGACGACACCTCCTTCGGGACGCTGGAGCTGCGGCTGGGCCTGTCCGACCGCGTCGAGGGTCAGCTCAGCTGGAACGCCTACGAGCGGATCCACGACAAGGACCGCGCCAGCGGCGCCAGCGCCACCGCCGACGGCGTCGGCGACCTGGGGGTGGCCTTGCGCTGGTCGCTGAAGAACCCGGGCGGCGACGGCGTCTCGGTCGCCCTGCAGCCCTTCGTCACCGCGCCGGTCGGATCGGACCAGATCGGCGACGGGACCTGGCTGGGCGGTCTGATCCTGCCCGTCTCCCTGCCGCTGAACGCCGACTGGTCGCTGGCCCTGTCGCCCGAGGTCGACGTCCGCGCCGACGCCGACGGCTCGGGCCGTCACGCCGGCTTCGGCGGGGCGGTCGGGATCGGGCGGTCGTTCGGGCCGGTGGCCCTGGGCGTGGAGCTGTGGGCCGATCGCGATGAGGACCCGTCCGGCCACGTCACCTCGGCCAGCTTCGACCTGACGGCCGCGTGGACCCCGCCCGCGCTGAAGGACGTCCAGCTGGACGCCTCGGCCTATGTGGGGCTGAACCACGACACGCCGGATCTGGAGCTGGCGGTGGGCGTGGCCAAGCGGTTCTAGGCCTTTCGGCTAGGCTTTCCCTCGATGGTCAGCGCCCCGACGATCCCCGCGAGGATCGCCGTCGCCGCGCTGATCCCCATCACCCACGGATAGCCGGACGGGCCCGGCGCGAAATAGATCAGGCCCAGTATGGCCACCGCCAGCAGGCCGGCGATCCGGGCCACGGCGTTGTTGATCCCCGAGGCGACGCCGGCATGGCTGGCGGCCACGGCGCTCATCACCGTGTTGGTCAGGGGCGCGACCGCGATGGTCATGCCCAGGGCCACGGTCAGCAGGCCGGGCAGCACGCCGGTCCAGAAGCCCGCGCCGATCCACGGTCCGCCCAGCAGGGCGAAGCCGATCCCCGCCAGGATCGGACCCACCGTCAGCATCGGCCGCGCCCCGAACCGGTCGGCCAGTCGGCCCGCCAGCCCCGACAGGGTTCCCATGACCAGCGAGAACGGCAGCAGGGTCGCCCCCGCGGCGGCGGCCGCGTAGCCGTGCCGGGCGATCAGTTCGTAGGGCAGGAAGAACAGGGCCCCGGTCAGGCCGAAATAGAGCGCCAGGGTCAGCAGGTTGGCGCCGCTGAAGGTCCGCGAGCGGTAGAGCGCCAGCGGCATCATCGGATGGGCCTCGCGGGCCTGGCTGACGACGAAGCCGGCCAGCAGGGCCGCGCCGACCGCCAGGGCGCCCCAGACCGCCGGGCTGGTCCAGCCCCGCTCGCCGGCGGCGGTCAGGCCCCAGGTCACCGCGCCCAGGCCGGCGGCGGCCAGGACCGCGCCGCGCCAGTCAAGGCGCTCGACCTCGGGGTCGCGACTCTCGCGCACCGCGGCCAGGGCCAGCCAGACCGTGGCGACCGCCAGGGGGATGTTGATCAGGAAGATGGCGCGCCACGAGACATGGTCGACCAGCCAGCCGCCCAGCACCGGCCCGATCGCGGTGGTCACCGCCCCGAATCCGGCCCAGGCCCCGATCGCCCCGCCGCGCTCCTGGTCGTCGAAGGTGGAGCCCAGGATCGCCAGGCTGGCCGGGACCAGCAGGGCCGCGGCGATCCCCTGGACGGCGCGGGCGGCGATCAGCCAGCCGGCGTCCGGGGCCAGGGCGCAGCCCAGCGAGGCGGCGGCGAACAGGCCGACCCCGATCACGAACACCCGCCGCCGACCGTAGCGATCGCCGGCCGAGCCGCCGATCAGCACCAGGGCGCCCAGCAGCAGGAGGTAGGCGTTGACGATCCACTGCACCTGGGCGGGGTCGGCCTTCAGCGCCGCGCGCATGGCCGGCAGGGCGACATTGACCACCGAGCCGTCGATGAAGGCCATGCTCGAGCCCAGCACCGTGGCCGCCAGGGCCAGGCGCTTGCGCGGCGCGGAGGCTTCGGGGCGGGCGGCGCGGATCACGCCTTCGTCACAGGGGGGATGATGCGGGCCGGCCATGGCCGTGAGCATGGCCCAGGCGCGCGCCCGGCGCCATGCCCCGTCCGACGGCGTCGTCAGGCCCGCGCCAGCCGGCCGGCCAGGGCCTCTTCCTGGCGGGTCAGCTTCGAGCGGCCCTTGTTGCGCGCCAGCGGCGCGGCCTGGCCGGTCAGCAGATAGGCCATCCCCCGACCCTTCGTCGGATGGACCCACAGGCCCGAGGTCAGGCCGTAGGCGTCGCCGGCGTGGCCGATCCAGCCCTCGCAGCCGTCGAACGGATCGTCGCTTCCCGTCGTCCCGGTCAGGGTCTGGACGCCGAGGCCGTAGGCGCGGATCAGGCCGCCATAGCCTTCGCCGTTCGGGCGGGCCGGATCGAAGCGCCAGGTCGGCGTGGTCATGGCGGCGAAGGTCTCGGGCCTAAGGATCGGGGCGCCCCGCCGGGCCAGCAGCCGTCCGATCGCCGCCAAGTCGACGACCGAGGCCCGCAGGCCGCCCTGCGGTCCGAAGACGAAGCCGTTCTCGCCGGGCTGGTAGCTGTCCAGCGCGCGTCCGGCCGCCTCGGGCGCCACACGGACGGCGAGCTCGGGGGCGGGCGGCAGGGTCTGGTCGAGCTGGGCGACCCAGGGGCCGGCCGCGTCCCAGGGACCGTCGTCGGACGGGGCCTTGCGGTAGAGCACCGCGCGCCGGTCGCGGACCGCCTGGGCGACGCCGCTCCAGTTGAAGCCGGCCTGGACGCCCAGCGGGTCCAGCACCCGCGCGGTCATGAAACGGTCGAAGCGCTGGCCCGACAGCCGCTCGATCAGCTGGGCGACCACGGCGAAGTTGACGTCGGCATAGGCGAACCAGTCGCCCGGGGCCTCGCCGGCCGGTCCGAACCAGGCCCCGTCGTCCCACTGGGCGCCGCCGGGCGCCAGGGCCGCGCTCAGCGGGCGGCCGAAGGCGACGGGATAGCTGGGGCCGTTGCGCAGGCCGCTGGCGTGCGACATCAGCCGGCGCGGGGTGATCGCCGCCTTGGGGAAGCGCGGATGGCGCAGGGTCCAGCCCAGGATGTCGGAGACGTCGTCGTCGAGCCCGACCTTGCCGGCCTCGACCAGGGTCATGAAGCCCAGGGCCGTGACCAGCTTGGAGATCGAGGCGATGCGGGCCGGGGAGTCCGCCGTCATCGAGCGACCGGTCGCGACGTCGGCCAGGCCGCGCGCCACGGTCGTCGCGCCGGGCCTGGACGCGTCCCTGAACGCCGCGCCCGCCAGGCCCGGAACGGCGGCACCCGGATCGCCGGCCCCGGCCAGCAGGTCGTCCAGCGGGTCGCGCGCCGCGCCGGTCAGGGCGCCGGTGAGGACCAAGCCGCCGCCGGCGGCGAGCACGGAACGTCGGGTGGGCATGCGGCGGACTCTCCTGGAGCCCGTCAGCCTAGCCGACTTCCCGGCCCCGTCATCCCCGGCCCGCCGATTCAGGCCGCCACCGCTCGCGTCCGCTTCCACGCCCCGTAGGCGAACACCGCCACGCCCGCCCAGATGAAGCCGAACGACAGGGCCCGCAGCGGGGTGAAGGCCTCGCCCAGCGCCACGCCGATCAGGAACTGGAGGGTCGGGGCGATGAACTGCAGGAAGCCCATGGCGCTGAGCGGCATGCGGCGGGCCGACCAGGCGAACAGGGCCAGGGGCACGACGGTGGCCGGACCGGCCAGGGCCAGCAGGGTGGTGACGCCCGCGCCCGTGGCGAAGTGGCCGGCGCCCGTCGCCTGCAGGTGCAGGACATAGATCAGACCCGGGATCGCCAGATAGGCGCACTCGATGAACAGGCCGGTCTGGGCGTCGGCCTTCACCTGCTTGCGCAGGATGCCGTAGACGCAGAAGCTCAGGGCCACGCCCAGCGAAATGATCGGCAGGTGGCCCAGGGCCGCCGTCTGGATCGCCACCCCGATCACCGCCAGGCCGATGGCGATCGCCCCCTCGCGGCTGATCCGCTCGCGGAACAGCACGGCGCCGGCCGCCATGTTCATCAGCGGGTTGATGTAATAGCCCAGGCTGGCCTCGATCACGTGGCCGGCGGTGACCGCGAACACGTAGATCGACCAGTTGATGAAGATCGCCGCCGTGCTCAGGGCCAGGATCCCCAGGGTGCGGGGCTGGCGCAGCACGGCCGCCACCTGGCCGCCCTGGCGGGCCAGCAGCACGGCGAGGAAGGCCCAGGGCGCGGCCCACAGCGTGCGGTGCGCTACCATCTCCCACGGGCCCACGCCCAGGTTCGACAGCAGGTGGAAATAGAGCGGAAGGAAGCCCCACAGGAGGTAGCAGCCCACCCCGGCGATCAACGCCGTCCGGGCCTCGTCCTGGTTCGTGGCTGGGCTCTTGGTCAGGTCCGCCGACATCGCTTCGTGTCCCCTCGAATCGTAGATCGCAAATGAAAAGGGCTCCCGGGACCTGATGTCCCGGGAGCCCCTGAAATCGTCCACCCGCTTGTTGCGGACGGCGGCTTAGGCCGGGAGTTTCTGCTTGATCAGGCCCTTTTCGTGCAGCAGCTGGGCGATCTGCACGGCGTTCAGGGCCGCCCCCTTGCGGAGGTTGTCGGCCACGCACCAGAGCGCGATGCCGTTCTCGACCGTCGGGTCGGTGCGGATGCGCGAGACATAGACCGGGAACTCGCCGGCCGCTTCCTTGGGCGTCATGTAGCCGCCGTCCTCGCGCTTATCGACCACCTGGACGCCGTCGGCGTCGCGCAGGATCTCGCGGACGTCGTCCTCGTCCAGCGGGGTCTCGAACTCGATGTTCACCGACTCGGCGTGGCCCACCATGACCGGCACGCGCACGGCGGTGGCGGTCAGCTTGATCGACGGATCCAGGATCTTCTTGGTCTCCATCATCATCTTCCACTCTTCCTTGGTGAAGCCGTCTTCCATGAAGACGTCGATGTGGGGGATGACGTTGAAGGCGATCTGCTTGGTGAACTTCTTGGGCGGCGGCGCGCCGAGGACGTAGACGCCCTTGGTCTGCTCCCACAGCTCGTCCATGCCTTCCTTGCCCGCGCCCGAGACCGACTGGTAGGTCGAGACGACCACCCGCTTGATCTTGGCTTCGGCGTGCAGGGGAGCCAGCACCACCACCAGCTGCGCGGTCGAGCAGTTGGGGTTGGCGATGATGTTCTTGGGCAGGCTGTTGACGGCGTCCGGGTTCACTTCCGGCACCACCAGCGGCACGTCCGGATCCATCCGGAAGTGGCTGGAATTGTCGATGACGATGGCGCCGGCCGCGCCGATCTTCTCGCCCCAGGCCTTCGAGATCGCCCCGCCCGCGCTCATCAGCACGATGTCGACGGTCGAGAAGTCGAAGGTCTCCAGGTCCTCGCAGCGGATGATCTGGCTGCCGAACGAGACTTCCACGCCGATGGATTTGCGGCTCGCGATCGCATGCATCTTGTCCACGGGGAATTTCACTTCCTCGAGGATGTTGAACATCTCACGGCCCACATTGCCCGTGGCGCCGACCACGGCGACCCGGTAACCCATCGCAGCCTCCAATTTCAAACTTGATCCCGCCGTCGGCGGCGGGAGCGGACCCGTTACGCCCGGGAAGGCGCATAAGCAAGGACAGGCTTTCTAATGCGACGCTTAGCGCGGCACGTTCGGGGAAGATTTCACCCGGCGTGGACGGGTTCTGCACGCCCTATTTCCGCTCGGCCTTCACGAAGTCCACGAACGCCCGCAGCGGCGCGGGCATGTGGCGGCGGCTGGGATAGTAGAGATAGGGCCCGCTGAACGGCGGCAGCCAGTCGTCGAGCACGGTCTCCAGCCGTCCGGCGGCGATGGCGTGGGCGACGAAGCCCTCGAAGGTGGCCAGCAGGCCCACGCCCGCCTCGCAGGCGGCCAGTTCCAGCTCGCCGCTGTTGGTGACCAGCGGGCCCTCGGGCTGGACGCGGATGACCTCGCCGTCCTTCTCGAACTCCCAGGCGTAGCTGGCTCCGCTGGGGAAGCGGTGGCGGATGCAGGGGTGGTTGAGCACCTCGCGCGGATGGCTCGGCCGGCCGCGCGCGGCGAAATAGGCCGGCGAGCCGACCACGACGAACCGCTGCGGCCCGGCCAGGGGCACGGCGATCATGTCCTTCTCCAGCCGCTCGTCGTAGCGGACGCCGGCGTCGTAGCCGGCCGCCAGCACGTCGACGAAGGCGTCCTCGGCGGTGATCTCCAGCCGCACCCCGGGATGGGCCGCCAGGAAGCGCGGGATCAGGTCGGGGAAGACGATCCGCGACACCGCGCCCGGCACGTTCAGCTTCAGCACGCCGGTCGGGCTGTCGCGGAAGGCGTTGACCTCGTCCAGGGCCAGGGAGACGTCGGCCAGGGCGGGGGTCAGCCGGGCCAGCAGCCGCTCGCCCGCCTCGGTGGGGGTGACGCTGCGGGTGGTGCGGTTCAGGAGGCGCACGCCCAGGTCCGCCTCCAGCCGCCGCAGGGCCTCCGACAGCGACGAGGCCGAGACCCCGCGCTGGGCGGCCGCGCCCCGGAAGCCGCGGGCCCGGGCCACGGCGGTGAAGGCGTCGAGATCGGCGAGGTCGGGCTTGGCCATTGTACGATTTTCCGAACGGCTCGTGCGGTGATGAACGGATTATCGCACGCGAGGCGGCGGCGCATAGTCCCCGCCATCGAACACGCCCCCTTCGGAGACTTCCCCATGCAAACGCGTCAACTCGGCAAGACCGGTCCCGTCGTCTCGACCCTGGGCCTGGGGGCCATGGGCATGTCGGGCATGTACGGCCCGTCCGACCGCGCCGAGAGCCTGGCCACCCTGGACGCCGCCCTGGAGGCCGGGATCACCCTGATCGACACCGGCGACTTCTACGGCATGGGCCACAACGAGATGCTGATCGGCGAGGCGCTGAAGGGCGGCAAGCGCGACAAGGCGATCCTCAGCGTCAAGTTCGGCGCCCAGCGCGACCCCGGGGCCGGCTGGATCGGTTTCGACGGCCGCCCGGCGGCGGTGAAGACCTCGTTGGCCTATACGCTGCAGCGCCTGGGCGTCGACCACATCGACATCTACCGCCCCGCGCGCCTGGACCCGAACGTGCCGATCGAGGACACGGTCGGGGCCATCGCCGAGATGGTCCAGGCGGGCTTCGTGCGTCACATCGGCCTGTCGGAGGTGGGCGTCGAGACCATCCGCAAGGCCCACGCCGTCCACCCCATCGTCGACCTGCAGATCGAGTACGCCCTGATCACCCGAGGCGTGGAGGACAAGATCCTGCCGGTCCTGCGCGAGCTAGGCATCGGCATGACCGCCTACGGCGTGCTGTCGCGCGGCCTGATCAGCGGCCACTGGGACAAGGGCCAGGGCAAGGCCCAGGGCGACTTCCGCGCCTATTCCCCGCGCTTCCAGGGCGACAATGTCGACAAGAACCTGGCCCTGGTGGAGGCCCTGCGCGCCATCGCGGCGGCCAAGGGCGTCAGCGTCGCCCAGATCGCCATCGCTTGGGTGGCGGCGCAAGGCGACGACATCGTGCCGCTGGTCGGGGCCCGCACCCGCGCGCGTCTCGCCGAGTCGCTGGGCGCGCTGGATGTGACCCTGTCGGCCGACGAGCTGGCCGCCATCGAGCGGGCGGTGCCCCGCGACGCCGCGGCGGGCACGCGCTACGCCGAAGCCCAGATGGCGCACCTGGACAGCGAGCGCTGACCGGGGTCGCCTCCGTGGTCCTCGGGGCTCGATTTTCAAGGGTGGGCGGATGAAAATTTCGGCCTGTTCTCGGCCGCGAAGCTGGGTTTAGCTTCGCGGCCATGATCGAAGCTCTGCTGAAAAAGATGGTCAAGGTCGGCGACCTGACCATCCACCTTCCGAACGGTTCGACCACCAAGGCCGGCGACGGCTCGGGCCCGCCCGTGACGATGCGGGTCAACGCCCGCGGCCTGCGCCGTCTGGTCGCCAATCCCAGCCTGGGCTTGGGCGAGGCCTATATGGAAGGCGACCTGAAGATCGAGCAGGGGACCCTGTGGGACCTCTTGGAGATCGTCGGCAGGAGCGGCGGGCGCACGCCCAAGCGCGGCACGCCGGTCACCCGGGCCCGCAAGGCGATCAAGCGCACCGTGCAGTCGGTCAACGACCGCATCGCCTCGCGCCGCAACGTCGCCCACCACTACGACGTGGGCAACGAGCTCTATAAGCGCTTCCTCGACACCGACATGCAGTACAGCTGCGCCTATTTCGCGCGGCCCGACATGACGCTGGAGGAGGCCCAGGCCGCCAAGAAGGCCCATATCGGCGCCAAGCTGAACATCACCCCCGGCATGAAGGTGCTGGACATCGGCTCGGGCTGGGGCGGCATGTCCCTGACCCTGGCGGCCGACCACGGGGCCCGGATGACCGGCGTCACCCTGTCGACCGAGCAGCTGGCCCTGGCCAAGGAGCGGGCCGAGAAGGCGGGGCTGTCGGACCAGGTCGAGTTCCGCCTGACCGACTATCGCGACCTCAATGAGACCTTCGACCGCATCGTCTCGGTGGGCATGCTGGAGCACGTCGGCGCGCCCAACTTCCTGACCTATTTCGAGACCGTGAAACGCCTGCTGGCCGACGACGGCAGCGCGGTGATCCACGCCATCGGCCGCATGTCCGGTCCCGGCGCGACCAACGCCTTCACGGCCAAGTACATCTTCCCCGGCGGCTACATCCCGGGCCTGTCGGAGATCGTCAAAGCCGTCGAGGCGGCGGGCCTGTGGATCACCGACATCGAGATCCTGCGCCTGCACTATGCCGAGACCTGCAAGCACTGGCGGATGCGCTTCCTGGCCGATCCGGACATCCCCGCCATGTTCGACGAGCGGTTCCGGCGGATGTGGGAATTCTACCTGTGCGGGGCCGAGCTGGGCTTCCGCTACGGCGGCCACATGGTCTTCCAGATCCAGGTGGCCAAGAAGGTCGGCGCCCTGCCGATCACCCGCGACTACATGTTCGAGGGCGAGCGGCGCTAGCGGCGCCGCAAATGCGCCTGATTGCGAGGCGCTGATGACCTTCAGTTGAGTGGCGTTCTCCCTGGGTGTGACACGGAGAGTCCCGATGATCCGGCTCGGCCTGCTGCTGGCGGCCTTCATGACCCTGCTGGCGGCACCGCCGGCCCTGGCCCAGAGCCAGGTGCGCGACTTCGTCGTCGCGTCCAAGGCCTTCGACGGCAACAAGATCGGCGTCAGTCCGCAGCGGCGGGTGCGGGTCTATCTGCCCGACGGCTACGACGCCTCGGGCCGGCGCTATCCGGTCGTCTACTACCTGCACAACCTGTTCGAGGACGAGCGCGCGGCCTTCGACCGCGACGGCTTCGCCGCCCTGCTCGACAAGGCGATCGCCGCCAGGGCGATCCCGCCGGTGATCGTGGTCGCCGCCGACTTCAGCACCTCGCTGGGCAGCTCGATCTACACCAGCTCGCCGGTGACCGGCCGCTGGGACGACTTCATGGTCCGTGACCTTGTTCCGTGGACGGACAAGCAGTTCAGGACCCTGGCGACCCGGGACTCGCGCGGCCTGGCCGGCGACCGCATGGGCGGCTACGGCGCGATCGCCTTCGGCATGCGCCACGCCGACGTGTTCGGTTCGGTTTACGCCCTCCACCCGGTGGGCACGGGCCTGGGCCTGCAGACCATGTCCTCGCGGCCCAACTGGGACCTGATCCAGAACGCCAAGTCGCTGGACGATCTGAAGGCCGACGGCTTCTCGCAGCTGTTCGTGGCGATCTACCAGGCCCACCTGCCCAATCCCGACAAGCCGCCGCTCTATGCCGACCTGCCGGCGCGCAAGGGTCCGGACGGGCGCATCGCGGTCGACATGGCCCTGACCGCCAAGCTTCAAAACAGCTTCCTGCTGGGCCAGAACCTGTCGCGCTACGCCGACAACCTGAAGACCCTGCGCGGCTTCAAGTTCGACTGGGGCCGCAACGACCCCAATCCCGACCACGTGGTTTCCAACCAGGCTTTCTCGCGGGCCCTGGTCGAGTTCGGCGTGCCGCACGAGGCCGAGGAGTATGTGGGCGGCTGGGGCGATCGCACCTGGGGCCCGACGGGGCGGGTCTATACCGACATGCTGCCGTTCTTCGCCCAAAACCTCGTGTACGAATGAAGCTGGCCTACCAGTAGTCCTTCATGATCTCCCGTGCCCAATCGGGCTCGCGGTGCTCGCCGCGCGGGGCGAAGCCGGCCATCACCGGCTTGAGGTCCAGGACCGGCGTGCCGTCGATGGCGTCCAGGCCCCGCACCTCCAGCGACAGGCCGTCCACCGAAACGATGTCGCAGACCGTCACCCCGATGCGATTGGGCCGGTTCTTGCCGCGCTGGGCGAAGATGCCGACCTTGGGCCAGGCGGTGTTGCCGCGCGGATGGCGGGCGCCGGTGACGATCTGGTCGTCGGTCACGCGGTCGAACACATAGACCACCTCGACATGGCTGAAGGCGTCCAGCCCGGCCAGGGCCTCGGCGTCGAAGCGGGCCGGGTCCAGGTCGATGCGCGCCCGGCTCTGGCCCCAGTCGTCGTCCTCGGGAACGTCGCGACCGCCGTGGACCACGCCGATCGGCGTCATGGTGATGGACATGGCTTCCTCCGCCTTCGGCCCAGCTTCGGCGGCGAATCCCGCGAAGGCAAGTTGATGTCGCGGGCCCGGCGAGGCTAGTTTGCCGCCGTTTTCCAGACCCCCCAAAGACTTCGAGGGACTCCATGGGCCAGTTTCGCGCGGCCGACCTTCTTCGCCGCAAGCCCGTGGGCCGGGTCATCGCCGAAGGCGGCGAGCACCTGCCCGAGGAGAGCCTGGACCGCTCGATCGGCCTGTTCCAGCTGACCATGCTGGGCGTGGGGGCCACGATCGGCACCGGCATCTTCGTGGCCCTGACCACGGCCGTGCCGGCCGCCGGTCCCGCCGTGATCGTCTCGTTCGTGATCGCCGGGATCACCGCGGCCCTGACGGCCCTGTGCTACGCCGAGCTGGCCTCGACCATCCCAGTGTCGGGCTCGTCCTACAGCTACGCCTACGCCACCCTGGGCGAGTTCACCGCCTTCCTGGTCGGGGCGTGCCTGCTGCTGGAGTACGCCGTCTCGGCCTCGGCCATCGCCGTGGGCTGGGGGCAGTACCTGAACGAGATGTTCTCCGACCTGATCGGCTGGCGCATGCCCGACGCCATCGCCAAGGCGCCCGGCGCGGGCGGGGTGTTCAACCTGCCGGCCGTGGTCCTGGTCGGCGCCTGCCTGGTCCTGCTGCTGCGCGGCGTGAAGGAGTCGGTGACCGTCAACGCGATCCTGGTGGTGCTGAAGCTGCTGGTGCTGCTGTTCTTCGTGGTCATCGCCTTCAGCGGCTTCCACGCCGGCAACCTGACGCCGTTCGCCCCGATGGGCGTGGCCGGGATCGGGGCGGCGGCCTCGTCGATCTTCTTCTCCTATATCGGCATCGACGCGGTCTCGACCGCCGGCGACGAGGTCAAGGACCCGCGCCGCACCCTGCCGCTGGGCATCATCCTGTCGCTGCTGATCGTCACCGGCGTTTACATCCTGGTGGCCCTGGCCGCCGTCGGGGCCCAGCCCTGGACCGCGTTCGCGGGGCAGGAAGCCGGATTGGCGGTGATCCTGCGCAACCTGACCGGCCAGGCCTGGACCTCGCTGATCCTCTGCGTGGGGGCCATCGTCTCGATCTTCTCGATCACCCTGGTGGTCATGTACGGCCAGACCCGTATCCTCTACGCCATGAGCCGCGACGGCCTGCTGCCATCCGTGTTCCAGCGGGTGAACCGCAAGACCCAGAGCCCCGACCTCAACACCTGGATCGTCGCGGCCTTCATCGCCCTGCTGGCCGCGTTCGTGCCGCTGGACACCCTGGTGAACCTGACCAGCATGGGCACCCTGATCGCCTTCGCCATCGTCTCGCTGGGGGTGATCATCCTGCGCCGCACCCAGCCGAACCTGCCGCGCGGCTATCGCGTGCCGTTCTATCCGCTCGTGCCGGTCGCCAGCGTCGCCTTCTGCGCCTACTTGATCGTCGGCCTGCCGCTGGACACCTGGCTGCTGTTCGCGGCCTGGGCGGCGGCGGCGTGCGTCGTCTATTTCGGCTATTCGGTGCGCAAGTCGAAGCTTGCGGCCGGATAGAACCGGTTGAGATCCAAAGTCATCACGGCCGTGCGCCGGCGGGTACATCACCCGGCGATGGGCACGCCATCCGGCTCGTCTGCTCGCCAAGTTTTTCAAGCGCGAGACGGATGGCGACAGCCGAGGTCAGGGTCTTGTTCTCGCATGGCCTGTCAGCCAGGGCCGCCTTGAGCGCCGGCGTGGCGCTCTGCGCGGGAGCGCCGATATTGCCCAGCATGGCGGCGGCCCAAAACCGCAGGGAATCGTCATCGTCGCGCATCATGCGGGCCAACGACTCGATATCGTCCTGGGTGACGCCGGCGTTTCCCGTCGAGTGCAAGCTCATCGCCAACTGGACCAGACTGTCGGACCGGGACCGACCGGGCTCCTGAGCCTCTATGCGCCGCAAGGCTAGCGTTATCTCAGACACGCCGGGACGATCGCCGGAATAGGCCGGTTGGAAACTCAAGAACGACGCCAGAACCAAGGGCAGGATAACCCACGCCCCCACGACGCGCCCTGCCCGCAAGCTCATGTGGCCATCCCCCAAAGGCAGATCGTCACCATCAAGCGCAAGCCAGTCCTGGCCCGCCTCAGGATGACTGGAAGAACCCTACTCCACCGTCACCGACTTCGCCAGGTTCCGCGGCTGATCCACATCCGCCCCCTTCACCACGGCCACGTGGTAGGCCAGCAGCTGGATCGGGGCCGACATCACCAGGGTCGAGACCAGCGGGTCGCTGGCCGGGGCGGTGACGACGACGCGGGCGCCGGCCGGGGCGTGCTTGGCGCCCTCGGGGTCGGTGATGAACACCACCTGGCCGCCGCGCGCCATGACCTCGCTCATGTTCGAGGCCGACTTCTCGAAATAGCTGTCGAAGGGGGCCAGGATGATGATCGGGGTCTTGTCGTCGACCAGTGCGATCGGGCCGTGCTTCAGCTCGCCGGCGGCGTAGCCCTCGGCGTGGATGTAGCTGATCTCCTTCAGCTTCAGCGCGCCTTCCAGGGCCAGGGCCGACATCGGACCGCGGCCCAGGAACAGCACGTCGCGGGCCTTGGCGATGTCGACGGCGATCTCCTTGAGGGCGTCCTCCAGGCCGATGGCCTCGGCGATCAGGCGCGGGGCCTCCAGCATCAGCCGGACCATCCGCTGCTCCTCGGCCGCGTCGATCGTCCCGCGCGCCTTGGCGGCGGCGACCGCCAGGGCGATCATCACGCTGACCTGGGCGGTGAAGGCCTTGGTCGAGGCCACGCCGACCTCGGGGCCGCAGTGGATCGGCCAGACCACGTCGACCTCGCGGGCCATGGTCGATTCCTGGGCGTTGACCACCACGGCGCTCTTCATGCCCTTGGCCTTGCAGTAGCGCAGGGCGGCCAGGGTGTCGGCGGTCTCGCCCGACTGTGACATGGCGATGACCAGCGAGCCGGGCCGCAGGGCCGGCTGGCGGTAGCGGAATTCCGAGGCGATCTCGACGTCCACCGGCAGGTCGGCCAGCTGCTCGATCAGGTACTTGCCGATCACCCCGGCGATGTAGGAGGTGCCGCAGGCGACGATCTGGATGCGCTCCAGCGCCTTGAAATCGATGTCGCCGGGCATGGCCGCGCGGGCCGTCAGGGCGTCGACATAGGCCGAGATCGTGCGCTGGCAGCCCTCCGGCTGGTCGTGGATCTCCTTTTCCATGAAGTGCCGATAGTTGCCCTTCTCCATCATCACGGCCGAGGCGGGGACGACCTTCACCGGGCGGGTCACCGGCGCGCCCGAGGCGTCGAAGATGCGGGCGCTGTCGTGGTCGATGGCCACGTAGTCGCCTTCCTCCAGATAGATCACCCGGTTGGTGAACGGGCCCACGGCCAGGGCGTCCGAGCCCAGGAACATCTCGCCCTGGCCCTCGCCCACCACCAGCGGGCTGCCGCGCCGCGCGCCCAGGATCAGGTCGTCGGCGCCCTCGATCAGCACGGCCAGGGCGTAGGCGCCGGTCAGGCGGTCCAGCGTGGCCTTGAAGGCCTCCAGCGGGGGCAGGCCCGTGGCCAGCTCGGCGTCGATCAGCTGGGCGATGACCTCGGTGTCGGTGTCGCTCTCGAACGTGCGGCCGGTGGCGGCCAGCTCGGCCTTCAGCTCGGCGAAGTTCTCGATGATGCCGTTGTGCACCAGGGTGACGCGGCCGGCGGTGTGGGGGTGGGCGTTCTTGACATTGGGCGCGCCGTGGGTGGCCCAGCGGACGTGGCCGATGCCGTTCTGGGCGACCAGCGGCTGCTCGGCCAGCACCGCTTCCAGGTTCTTGATCTTGCCCTGGGCCCGGCGGCGCTCGACCTTCCCCTTCACGACCGCCGCGACGCCGGCGGAGTCATAGCCGCGGTACTCGAGCCGCTTGAGGCTGTCGACCAGGCGTTCCGTGACGGGGGCTTTGCCGACGATGCCGATGATGCCGCACATGGGCCATGATCCTTTGTAGAACGCAGCGGTGAGGACTATTGCTACCGTCGCGGGATATTTCGAGCGCCGCCTTTAGCATTCGCTTATCGGCGGCCCTCATAAATCTGCATTTCGGATCGTTTCGCGGCCCGATCGAGACCGGATCAAGACAAAGTCGAGAACATGAGCAAGCGCGCGTATTTCGGGACCGACGGCATCCGCGGTCAGGCCAACAAGCACCCGATGACCGCCGAGGTCGCCCTGCGCGTCGGCCTGGCGGCGGGCAAGCTGTTCCGATCCCAGGACGACCGCCGCCACCTGGTGGTGATCGGCAAGGACACCCGCCTGTCGGGCTACATGATCGAGCCCGCCCTGGTGGCCGGCTTCGCCAGCGTCGGCATGGACGTGCGGCTGTTCGGCCCGCTGCCCACCCCGGCCGTCGCCATGATGACCCGCTCGATGCGCGCCGACCTGGGCGTGATGATCAGCGCCTCGCACAACGACTTCGCCGACAACGGCATCAAGCTGTTCGGTCCGGACGGCTACAAGCTGTCGGACGAGCAGGAGCTGAAGATCGAGGCCCTGATGGACGAGGGCCTGCAGGAAGGCCTGGCCTCGCCGCGCGACCTGGGCCGCGTCAAGCGCGTCGACGACGCCCAGGCCCGCTACATCGAGATCGTCAAGGCGACCTTCCCGCGTCACCTGAGCCTGGCGGGCCTGCGCATCGTCATCGACTGCGCCCACGGCGCGGCCTACAAGGTCGCGCCCGAGGCCCTCTACGAGCTGGGCGCCGAGGTGTTCCCGGTCGGCGTCGCCCCCAACGGCACGAACATCAACGCCGAGTGCGGTTCGACCCATCCCGAGACCATGGCCCGGCTGGTGCGCGAGTACCGCGCCGACATCGGCATCGCCCTGGACGGCGACGCCGACCGGCTGGTGATCTGCGACGAGAAGGGCGTGGTGGTCGACGGCGACCAGATCATGGCGATCATCGCCCTGGCCCTGGCCAAGGCCGACAAGCTGAAGGCCGGCGGGGTGGTGGCCACCGTCATGTCCAACCTCGGCCTCGAGCGCCTGATGGCCGACAACGGGCTGAAGCTGGAGCGCACCAGCGTCGGCGACCGCTATGTGATGGCCCGCATGCGCGAGGGCGGCTTCAACATCGGCGGCGAGCAGTCGGGCCACGTGATCCTGTCGGACTTCTCGACCACGGGCGACGGCCTGATCGCGGCCCTGCAGG
This sequence comes from Caulobacter sp. CCG-8, assembly GCF_037402475.1. Classification (NCBI taxonomy): domain Bacteria; kingdom Pseudomonadati; phylum Pseudomonadota; class Alphaproteobacteria; order Caulobacterales; family Caulobacteraceae; genus Caulobacter; species Caulobacter sp. CCG-8. The sequence continues at coordinate 194,072 of NZ_JBBEUD010000004.1, read as the reverse complement.
TGCTGGCGGTGCTGATCGAGAGCGGCAAGCCGATGAGCGCCCTGGGCCGCCAGTTCGAGCCGGTGCCGCAGCTGCTGGAGAACGTCCGCTTCGCCGGCGGCAAGCCGCTGGAGCACAAGAGCGTCAAGGAGGCCATCGCCGACGGCGAGAGCCAGCTGAACGGCTCGGGCCGCATCGTGGTCCGCCCGTCCGGCACCGAGCCCCTGATCCGCATCATGGCCGAGGGCGACGACCCGGCCCTGGTCAGGAAGGTGGTCAAGTCGATCGTCTCGGCGGTGAAGGCGGTCTAGGGCGCTCGCCCAATCAACACCAAAACCGTTGTCATCCCGGAAGCCTCGCAGAGGCTGTCCGGGACCCAGGGGGCTGGGCTGAGGCTTTGCGGTTCACCTGGGTCCCGGATAAGCGCTGCGCGCTTTCCGGGATGACAACATTTGGAGACAGCGCAACGCCCCGAGGGGGACTCCTCGGGGCGCGCGCGGGGCCTGAGCTGGGAGGCTGGCGTCAGGCCGCCGCTTTCCAGTTCGGCTCCAGCACCACGTGCGGCGGGCAGGGGGCGATCTCGCCCTGCGGCAGGCCGCGGAGTTCGTTGGCGAAGCCGTGGTTGACGTCGCGGTGGTGGGCCTCGTCGGCGCGGACCACCTCGACCACGTCCCGCAGGGTGGAGCCGGCGGGCAGGTTCCAGTAGTCCAGCGCGATCTGCGGCGCCGGCACATTGGCGCTGCGCCCCTCGTCGATCTCGGCCAGGTAGTGGGTGTAGCTGATCACAGCCTCTTCCTCGAAATAGCCGACCACGCGGTGGGCGGTCTTGGAGCTGACCAGGTAGAGGCCGAAGAAGAACAGGTAGAACACCCACTGGGCGGCCACGACGACGAAGCGTTCGAACAGGGTGGGCTTGGCGACCTCGATGAAGGTCATCAGGTGCATCCGCTCGTTCTCGGCCTCGTCCATCAGGGTCTTGATCCAACCCTTGTCGCCTTCCATGCGGCGCAGGCACTTCAGGTGGGTCAGCGTCGCGCCGACCATGCCGGGCACCGCCGCTACGGTTTCCAGGACCACGGCCCGGTGGCCGTAGCGCTTGGCGAAGAAGGTGTCGGCGCAGAAGCGCAGCAGCTTGACGAAGCCATAGGCGACGCGGTCCGAAACGCCGGCGGGCTTGTGGTGGACGGTCAGGTCGATGGCTGGGCTGGTCATGATGGTTCCCCGAAAGGGCCGGTCCGCTTCGGGCCGGTCATGACGCCTTGGTACGCCCGGCCGAGGACAGGCGAAATTCGGGGCCGCCCCCTAACGGACGCCCCCTAAGGGGGGCTACGTAACGCCGTTTGGCGCGCCCATTGCACGGGGCGGCGCGCAAAAAGACCCCCCACGCCTCGCTGCGCGGGGGGAGGAGAGGCCCCTAGTCGCCGTCCACGCCCTCGACCACGGCGCGCAGGTAGTCGACGTGACGGCGGAAAGCCTTGCGGCCGGTCTGGGTCAGGGCCGCGCGGGTGCGGGGCCGCTTGCCGACGAAGTCCTTGGTGATCTCGACATAGCCGGCCTTCTCCAGGGTGGTCAGGTGGCTGCCCAGATTGCCGTCGGTCGCCTGGGTGGCGGCCTTGAGGCGCGAGAACTCCACCGGCTCGGCGTCGCGCTCGGCGTGCAGCGCGGCCATGATCTTCAGCCGCAGGGGCTGGTGGATAAGCTCGTCCAACTCGGCCACGCTCACGCTCCCCGCATCCACAGGCCCGAGACGAACAGCGACCCGCCGCCGGCCGCGGCCATCCAGAAGGTCAGCCAGGGCTGGAAGAAGAAGAAGCCGACCAGGCTGGCCGCGAACAGCGCCGCGCCGATCCACAGGTAGCGGGGGGCGAAGGCGATGCCGATCCCGGCATAGACCAGGCCGGTGACCAGGCCCGGATAGGCGATGGCGGCGTCGGTCGACTCGGGGCGGAACAGGGCGAAGGTGCCGGCGAAGAAGACCAGGATCACCAGGACGCCGGCCGCGATCTTCCAGCCCTGGCCGGGCGCCGCCGTCCCCTTGCCGCGCCGGGCCAGCAGCATGGTCGAGCCCACGCCGATCACGTCCAGGACCAGCCACAGCACGCCCCAGCGCTCGGGCGCCAGCAGGCCCATGGCGGTGTAGCCGGCCGCCCAGACGACGCCCCACACCATCAGGATCGGGGCCGCGTGATGATAGCCCTTCATCAGCCGGCTGCGGCCGGCAGCGGTCTCGATGTCGGTCAGGGCCGACGCCGCCTCGGATTTGGAAATGCCCATCGCACCCTCCGTTGAACTTCGCGCCCAGAGCGCTCTGTGATGCAGAGTTATCATGTCCAAATGCTCTGTCAAGCAGAGTCCTCTATGATCTATTCGCGATGCGCCGCGATCGGTCTCGCGACGGGGGAACCGAAGCCTCGCTGAACATGTTCGGTCCAGTACACGACAGTTCGGTTTCGGAGCATGGCGATGGCGTCCCTGGCATCTTCTCGAAAGGGCGCGGGCGCCTGGGTCGCCGTGGTCCTGGGCGTCGTCCTGGCCCTGATCGGCCTGGTCCTGGCGATCGGCGGCGCCTGGCTGGCCGTGCTGGGCGGTTCTCCCTACTACGTGCTGGCCGGCCTAGGCCTGCTGGTGTCGGGCGTCCTGTTGATCCAGAGGCGCGCCCTGGGGGCCTGGATCTATGTCGGCGTGTTCGTCGCCACGGTGCTGTGGGCGCTGTGGGAGGTCGGGCTGAACGGCTGGGCCCTGGTCCCGCGCGTGATCGCCCCGACCGTGCTGCTGGTCCTGGTGCTGGCCGTCCTGCCGACCGTCGATCCGGGGCCGGAGGGTCGCAGGAAATCGCTGATCGGCTTCGCGGGCCTGGCGGTCTTCCTGATCGTGGGCGGCGTGGTGGTGGCCGGCGCCAACAAGGCCAAGGTCGACGGGCCGCTGCCCGCCGTCGCGGCCATGACCGACAACGATCCCTCCCTGATGCGGGTGGGCGCCGACTGGCCGGCCTATGGCGGCACCTACGCCGGCCAGCGCTATTCGCCCCTGAACCAGCTGAACCCGGACAACGTCCGCAACCTGGCCCGGGTCTGGATGATCCGCACCGGCGACATGCCCAGCGCGGCGGCGCAAGGGAAGTACGGCGCCGAGAACACCCCGCTGAAGGTGGGGAACATGCTCTATGTCTGCACGCCCAAGAACATCATGATCGCCATCGACCCGGCCACCGGCCAGACCCGCTGGCGCTACGACCCCAAGGTGCCGGACGAGGCCATCCCTTACACCGCCGCCTGCCGGGGCGTGTCGTACTACGCCGTGCCCGGCGCCGATCCGGCCAAGGCCTGCTCCACCCGGATCATCGAGGGCACGCTGGACGCCCGGCTGATCGCGGTGGACGCCCGGACCGGCGTGCCGTGCGCCGACTTCGGGACCAACGGCCAGGTCTCGACCAATGTCGGCATGGGCCCCTCGGCGGCCGGCATGCTGTCGATCACCTCGGCCCCGACCATCGTGCGCGGCGTGGTCGTCACCGGCCACCAGGTGCTGGACGGCCAGCGGCGCGACGCCCCGTCGGGCGTGATCCAGGGCTATGACGCGGTCACCGGCGCCCTGCGCTGGGCCTGGGACATGACCCGTCCCGACATCACGACCCTGCCGCCCGAGGGCCAGACCTACACCAAGGGCACGCCCAACATGTGGACCACCGCCACCGGCGACGAGGCCCTGGGCCTGGTCTATCTGCCGCTGGGCGTCAGCGCCGCCGACTACTGGAGCTCCAGCCGCTCGGCGCTGGAGAAGCAGTACTCGACCTCGCTGGTCGCCCTGGACGTGACCACCGGCAAGCCGCGCTGGAGCTTCCAGACCGTGCACAACGACGTCTGGGACTACGACCTGGGCTCGCAGGGGACGCTGGTCGACTTCCCCGCCGCCGGCGGTCCGGTCCCGGCCGTGGTGCTGCCCAGCAAGCGCGGCGACATCTTCGTGCTGGACCGCCGCACCGGCCGGCCGCTGACGGGCGTGGAGGAACGCGCCGTGCCGCAGGGCGGGCTCGAACCCGAGCAGCGCTCGGCCACCCAGCCGTTCTCGCTGTACCACAGCCTGCGCAAGGCCGACCTGACCGAGAAGCAGATGTGGGGCATGTCGCCGATCGACCAGATGATCTGCCGCATCCAGTTCAAGCGGGCCAAGTACGACGGCTTCTTCACCCCGCCGGTCGCCGACCGCCGCTATGTCGAGTATCCCGGCTACAACGGCGGGTCGGACTGGGGCGGCGTGGCCGTCGACTCCAGCCGCGGCGTGATCGTCGCCAACTACAACGACATGCCCAACTACAACCGCCTGGTGCCGCGCGCCGTGGCCGACGCCAAGGGCTGGACCCCGCGCGGCGACGCCCGCGGCGGCTCGATGAAGAAGGGCGCGGAAGGCGCGGGCGACCCGCAGGTCGGCACGCCCTACGCCATCGACGTCAACGCCGGCTGGCGCCTGCCCCTGACCGGCCTGCTGTGCAAGGAACCGCCGTACGGCGGCCTCCGCGCCATCGACCTGCGCACCGGCAAGACCCTGTGGGACCGCCCGTTCGGCTCGGCGCGCACCAACGGTCCGTTCGGCGTCCCCTCGCACCTGCCGCTGGACATCGGCACGCCCAACAACGGCGGGGCGGTGGTCACGGCCGGCGGGCTGGTGTTCGTGGCCGCCGCCACCGACAACCTGATCCGCGCCATCGACCTGAAGACCGGCAAGACCATCTGGCAGGACAAGCTGCCGGCCGGCGGCCAGGCCACGCCCATGACCTACGACGTCGGCGGCAAGCAGTACGTGGTCATCATGACCGGCGGCCACCACTTCATGGAGACCCCGATCGGCGACCAGGTCATCGCCTATGCGCTGAAATAGCGGATTTGACAGGCCTCACCGTGGTCGCCTAGAAGCCGGCCACGGTGATGGATTTCCGCCGGGCGTCATGCCGAACCGCTCCTCAGGAAGGAGCCGATGATTCCTACCCGACCGCGGTACGCCGCGAGAAAGAGGAATCGTGTCTGAACTGCCTGCTTCTCCCCGTTTCGACCGCGCCGCCCTGAAGGCCTTCGCCGGCCTGCGCTGGCGTCACCTCAAGGCCGTGCTGGCCTGGGCCGCGATCCTCGCGCCGATGGCGGCGGCGGTCGGTTCGCTGTGCGCCCTGTTCCTGTGGAGCCTGGACCTGGCGACCCGGACGCGCCTGGCCCATCCCTGGCTGCTGTTCGGCCTGCCGCTGGCGGGGCTCGTGGTGGGCCTGGCCTATCGCTGGAAGGGCGGGCTGGCCGAGGGCGGCAACAACCTGATCGTCGAGCAGATCCACCAGCCCGGCGGCGGCGTGCCGCTGCGCATGGCGCCGTTCGTCCTGGTCGCCACCGTGGTCACCCACCTGTTCGGCGGTTCGGCGGGACGCGAGGGCACGGCGGTCCAGATCGGCGGAAGCCTGGCCGCCGCCTTCGGGCGGCTGTTCCGGCTCGATGCGGCCGGCGTCCGTGTCCTGCTGATGGCCGGGATCGCGGCCGGCTTCGGCGCGGTGTTCGGCACGCCGGTGGCCGGCGCGGTCTTCGCGCTGGAAGTCCTGACCCTGGGCCAGGTCCGCTACGAGGCGCTGATCCCTTGCCTGTTCGCCGCCCTGGTCGGCGACTGGGCCTGCCGGGCCTGGGGCGTCCATCACGCGCCCAACGCCGTCCACACGGTCGTCGCCGAGCTGGACCCGCTGCTGCTGGCCAAGGTCGCGGCGGCCGGCGTCGCCTTCGGCCTGACGGGTCTGCTGTTCGCCGAGGCCCAGCACCGGCTGGGCGCGCTGTTCAAGCGCCTGATCCCGTATGCCCCGCTGCGGCCGGTGGTCGGGGGCCTGATGGTCATCGCCCTGGTCTACGCCCTGGGCACGCGCGCCTATCTGGGCCTGGGCGTCTTCTCCAACAACCCGGCCGACCCGACCATCGCCGGCTTCTTCGAGGCGGGTCGGATCGACCACTGGAGCTGGCTGCTGAAGATCGTCTTCACGGTCGTGACCTTGAGCTCGGGTTTCAAGGGCGGGGAGGTGACGCCGCTGTTCTTCATCGGCGCGGCCCTGGGCAACGCCCTGTCGTGGGCGCTGGGCGCGCCGACCGACCTGTTCGCCGCCCTGGGCTTCGTGGCGGTGTTCGCCGGCGCGGCCAACACGCCCCTGGCCTGCACGATCATGGGGGTGGAGCTGTTCGGCGGCGGCCAGACCGCCTATCTCGCCGTGGCCTGCTTCACCGCCTACCTGTGCAGCGGCCATTCGGGCATCTACCTGGCCCAGCGGCTGGGCGTGGCCAAGGTGCGGGGCGGGGAGGTTCCGGCCGGCCGGCCGCTCCGCGAGGTCCGGGAACGGCGGTCGACCTAGGCGAAGACTTCCTCGATCTCGGCGGCCGGCCGATACGGCCGACCGAAGATCGACCAGTTCATCTTGCGCCAATGGGGCAGGGTGCAGCCCAGGTAGAGGGCCGAGGGGATCAGGATGATGAAGACGCCCAGCATCGGATAATGGGCGCGCCAGTCATAGTGCGTCAGGTACCGCCCCAGGATCGACGTCCCGGCCATGCCGGCGACCAGCACGACGGGCCATCGGCTCAACCGGGTCAAGGCCAGGGCGTGATACGCCAGCCAGACGACCGGCATGAGCACGGTGAAGCTCACGACGGCTACGGCTCCGCTGCTGACAAGGCGCGCGATCGGCGCCAGCCCGATGAGCGACCAGATCGCGACGATGATCCAGATCGACAGCGGCGTGCGGTGCTCGCGCGTCTTCATCACCCGACCTTCGGCGGCTTCAGCCGGCGCTTGTTGACGTGGGTCTGCGGGGCCGGGGCCTCGATCTCCTCGGGGAACTCGCCCTTGAAGTAGAAGCGCTGCCACGCCTCCTTCATCGCCTCGGGCTCGCGCTTGAAGATGCGGGCGTTGAACTCGCCGCGCTTGGCGGCCCAGGCGTCGTACTGGCCGCGCAGGTCGGGGTTGGAGTTCATCGACCGGATCACCGGCTGCACCTGCTCCAGCGGCTTGTCCTGGATCATCATGAAGAAGCAGAACGGCTCGCCCTTCTCGAAGCGGATCGTGCCCGGGCGGGTGAAGATCCAGTTCATCGTGAAGGGGAAGGGCAGCCAGTCGGTCTCGACCAGCCCCGCCAGCGGCTGGACGCCGTCCTTGACGTGGTTGGGCGGGCCCATGGTCCAGATCGACCAGCCCGGCGGCGTGCGGAACAGGTAGCCGGTGTGGAAGGTGATGGTCCCGCGCGAGAAGTGCGACTTCACGAAGTCGTCGAAGCCCGGATGCGGGTGGTCGGCGCGGAAGGTGATGCAGTTCTGGTGCGCCCCGCCGTCCCAGGTGGCCGTGAAGCCGACCGGGCACAGGATCTCCCAGCCGGTGGTGTTGGCCATGGTCAGGGGCAGGCAGCGATAGGGATGGCGGTCGGCGAAATGGTCCATCCAGGCCCGCTGGGGCCGTCCCGGCACGATCTCGGGCGGACGGGCCTCGGTGGGGTAGCACTCCAGTTCCATGCCGGTCTCTTCTTCCTGGGCCTAGCTTGAGTCTGGTCTAGCGGGCTCGGGCTCGGCTAGGAAGTCCCGTATGAAGACCCGCGCAGACCTGTTCGCCTTCCTGGACGCCCACGGCGTCGCCCATTCCACGCTCGACCACCCGCCGGTGTTCCGCGTCGAGGAGGGGTTGGAGATCAAGGCGGCCCTGCCCGGCGGCCACACCAAGAACCTGTTCCTCAAGGACGCCAAGGGCCAGCTGTGGCTGATCTCGGCCCTGGGCGAGACGGCGATCGACCTCAAGCGCCTGCACACGGTGATCGGCTCGGCCCGGCTGTCGTTCGGCAGCCCGGAACTGATGGTCGAGACCCTGGGCGTGACGCCCGGCTCGGTCACCGCCTTCGGCCTGATCAACGATACCGGGCATCGCGTGCGCTTCGTGCTGGACGCCGCCTTGGCCCGGGCCGATCCGGTCAACTTCCATCCGATGGCCAACGACGCCACAACGGCCGTTTCGCAGGACGGCTTCCGCCGGTTCCTGGCGGCCTTGGGGATCGAGCCGATGATCGTCGATTTCGCGGCGATGGCGGTGGTCGCCTAGGATTCAGCGCGGCGCGGCCCTGCGGATGCTCAGGCAAGGCTGGTCCGACCCGTAGCCGTCGCAGGCCGCCTCCGACACCTCGAGGCGCACCCGGCCGAGTTTGACGCTCGAGCACTGGTCCAGGCGGGTCTTGAGCTCGGCCAGGGGGATGTAGTGGGTCTCCTGGCTGTAGGCGGCGTAGAGCCCGTGCGCGGCCGCATCCATGGGCTTGGCCCCCATCGCCGCGCGCATGACGATCGTGTCGTCGCTCGGGAGCGGCCAAAAGAACAGCGCCGAACGATCATGAGGCGACGCCGAGGCGAACCTATTCAGCGCCTTGCAGAAGTTCGGGCGGTTCAGCGGCGATGGGGTCGTCTCCTGGGCGAACGCCGCTCCGGCGGCCAGGGTGAGTCCCATTCCCAAGATCGCCGCCCGTCGTTTCATCTCAGCCCCGCGAGGTTCGGTGGGACCTCACCACTTAAGCTTGCGGCGCTCAAGGCCGTTTCACGTGGCGCCGATTGCACCGCGCCATGCGAAGGACCATCTTGGCGGCTCGAGCGTTCCCCTACCCAAGTTACGAGAGACCTATGGCCTTGATCGGCGACACCCCTCCTCCCATCCAGGCCGGCGGCGCGCCAAAGAGCGCGCACATCAAGGACGGCACGGACGCCAGCTTCATGGCGGACGTGATCGAGGCGTCGAAAACCCAGCCGGTGATCGTCGACTTCTGGGCCACGTGGTGCGGCCCGTGCCGCCAGCTGACCCCGGCCCTGGAAAAGGCGGTCAACGCCGCCGGCGGGGCGGTCAAGCTGGTCAAGATCGACGTCGACAAGAACCCCGGCTATTCGGGCCAGCTGCGCGTGCAGTCGATCCCGACCGTCTACGCCTTCGTCAACGGTCAGCCGGTGGACGGCTTCCAGGGCGCCCTGCCCGAGAGCCAGGTCAAGTCGTTCGTCGACCGCCTGGCCGGCCCGCCCGCCGAGAGCGACGTCGACGCCCTGCTGGCCATGGCCAAGGAGTCGGTCGAGCTGGGCGACGTCGGCGGCGCGGCCCAGGCCTTCGCCCAGGTGCTGCAGATGGACCCGGCCAACGTCAAGGCCATCGGCGGCCTGGCCAAATGCTACCTGACCGGCGGCGACCTGGAAGGCGCGGCGGAAGTCGCGGCCACCGCCCCGGCCGGCGCCAAGGACCCGGACCTGGAAAGCGTCCGCGCCGCCCTGGCGCTGGCGGAAGACGCCCCGTCCGAGACCGCGCCGTTCGAAAAGCGCCTGGCCGCCGACGCCGACGACCACGAGGCCCGCTTCGAGCTGGCCAAGGCCCTGGCCGGCGCCGGCCATCTTCAGGCCGCTTCGGACCATCTTCTGACCATCATCGAACGCGACCGTGCCTGGAACGACGAGGCGGCCCGCAAGCAGCTGCTGACCGTGTTCGAGGCCGCCGGCTACGCGTCCGAGGTGGCCAAGGCCGGCCGCAAGCGCCTCTCCTCCATCCTCTTCAGTTAGGGAGCGTACCATGCCGGGATCCTATCGAAGGGCGGACGACCTGCCGCTGGTGATCCCGGTGTTCCCGCTGGACGGCGCCCTGCTGTTGCCCGGCGGCCAGCTGCCGCTGAACATCTTCGAGCCGCGCTACCTCAACATGTTCGACGACGCCATGTCGGGCGAGCGGATCATCGGCATGGTCCAGACCCGTCCTGGCGGCGACGTCGAGCGGCCCAACCTGGCCCCGGTGGGCTGCGCGGGGCGGGTGACCAGCTTCGCCGAGACCAGCGACGGCCGCTATCTGGTCACCCTGACGGGCGTCTGCCGGTTCCGGGTGGGCGACGAGCTGCCGGCCCGCTCGCCCTATCGCCAGGTGCGCGCCGACTTCGCGGCCTTCGAGGCCGACCTGCGCGAAGGCTCGCCCCAGGCGGCGAGCGCCGGCGACCCCTCGCCCCTGCTGGAGGCCCTGCGCCGCTATCTGGACCATCGCGGCCTGGCCATCGACTGGTCCAGCGCCGAGGCCGCCCCGTCGGACGCCCTGATCAACAGCCTGGCCATGGCCCTGCCGTTCGAGCCGGTCGAGAAGCAGGCCCTGCTGGAGGCCCCGACCCTGGCCGAGCGCCGCGAGACCCTGGTGGCCCTGCTGGAGATCGACGCCGCGGGCGACGACGAAGACCCGACGATGATCCAGTAGCCGCGGCCGAAGAACCCCCTCCGGCCCTTCGGGCCACCTCCCCCAGAGGGGGAGGATCTATCGCCCCCAGATGCTCCCCCTCTGGGGGAGCTGTCGCGGAGCGACTGAGGGGGTGTGCGGCGCTCAAAAACCCCTTACAACCACGTCCATGACCGCCCAACCGCCTCCGCCGCCCGCCGATCTCGACCCGCGCCTGCTGGAGGTGCTGGTCTGTCCCGTCACCCGCGCGCCGCTGTTCTACGACCGCGCCCGGGGCGAGCTGATCAGCAACGCCGCCAAGCTGGCCTATCCGATCCGCGACGGCGTGCCGATCATGCTGCCCGAGGAAGCCCGCAGCCTGGACGACTAGCCGGTGGAAGGGCGTCCGCCTCGTCTGGCTTCCCTGGATGTGCTCCGTGGGCTGACGATCGTGGGCATGATCGTCGTCAATTCGGCGTCCTACCTGCACTATGTCAGCGGCTACGCCCAGTTCGCCGCCCTGGAGCACGCCGCCTGGCGCGGCTTCACCGTCGCCGACGCGGTGTTCCCGGCCTTCGTGTTCATGACCGGGGTGTCTATCCCCCTGGCCCTGGCCGGCCGAGGAAACGGCCTGGACGGCGCCACGCTGCGCCGTCTGCTGGTCCGCTCCGGACGGCTGTTCCTGCTGGGCCTGATCCTGTCCAACCTCTACTGGATGGCCACGCCCGAGAGCGTGCTGTTCCGGCCGATGGGCGTGCTGCAGCGCCTGGCCCTGGCCTTCCTGGCCGCCGGGGTCCTCTACAAGACCGTGGGGCCGCGCGCCCGGCTGGTCCTGGCCGCCGCGATCCTGCTGCTCTACTGGCCCCTGACCCTGGCGCCGTTCCCGGACGGCGCGACCGACCTGCTCAAGCCCGGCGCCAACTTCGTCGGCTGGTTCGACCGGTGGGTGCTGGGCGCCCACGTCTACGTGCCCGGCCCGCTGGGCTACGACCCCGAGGGCCTGCTCTCGACCTTGCCGGCCATCGCCCAGGCCCTGCTGGGCGTGGCGGCCGGGGAGTGGCTGCTGGCGCCCAAATCGAGCAAGGAGCGTGGGTCGTCGGGCCTGCTGGTCGCGGGCGTCGCCGCGATCGCCGCCGGCCTCGTCTGGGGCGTGGTGTTCCCGATCTCCAAGGAGCTGTGGACCTCCAGCTTCGTGCTGCTGTCGACCGGGATCGCCCTGGTCCTGCTGGCCGGCCTGCATCAGGTCCTCGACGTGAAGGCCCTGCGGCCGCCGGGGACGACCTTCCTGACCGACTTCGGGATCAACGCCGTCTTCGCCTACAGCCTGCACATGCTGGCCTCGATCATGCTGACCGCCCACATGCTGAAGATCCCGTACCGCTGGGCGACGCCGGTCGTCGGCGACCGGACGGCGGCCCTGATCCCGGTGGCCATCTTCGTCGGCCTGATCTGGATGGTGCTGGCCTACATGCGGCGCAGGGGCTGGATCGTGAAGGTCTAGCGCGTCGTCTTTCCCTCCCCACAAGGGGGAGGGAAGGTCTCTCTTTTTACAGCGCCACGCCCCGCAAGAGCTTGGGCAGGTCGCCCACCCCGCCGCCGGCCTCGTGCATGAAGAACCGCCGGGCCGGGGCGATGCGGTTGACCGCCGCCATGCCCACGCCGCGCGCCAGGCGCAGCAGCGGGTTGTCGTTCGAGAACAGGCGAACGAAGCCGTCGAAGGCCAGGGCGTTGCTGACATTGTCGAACCGCCGCCAGCGGGCGTAGCGCTCCAGCGTCGCCTCGGCCCCGATGTCCTCGCCGTTGCGCAGGGCCTCGGCCACCACCTCGGCCAGGGACGCGGCGTCCTTCAGGCCCAGGTTCAGCCCCTGGCCGGCGATCGGGTGCACGCCGTGGGCGGCGTCGCCGATCAGCGCCAGGCGCGGGGCGACCAGCCGCTCGGCCAGCGACAGCGACAGCGGATAGACGAAGGTCGGGCCGGCCATCTCGACCGTCCCCAGGAACTCGCCGAACCGCCGCATCAGGTGGGCGTGGAACGCCTCGGGCGAGGCGTTGCGCAGGGCCTCGGCCCGGTCGGTGCTCTCGGTCCAGACCAGGCTGGCGCGATTCTCCGTGAGCGGAAGAATGGCGAACGGACCGCTGGGCAGGAAGTATTCGTGGGCCACGCCCTGGTGCGGATGCTGCATGCGGACGGTGGCCACCACCCCGCTCTGGCCGTAGCTCCAGCCGATGTCGCCAATGCCGGCGGCCTTGCGCAGGGCGCTGTTGCGGCCCTCGGCGCTGACCACCAGGGGCGCGGACAGCACGCGCCCGTCCGTCAGGGTCACGGTCGCGCCGGCCGGCGTGACCTCCAGCCCCTTGGCGGCGGCCGGGGCCAGCACCGTGATCTTCTTGTCGACCACCGTCCTGGACAGGGCGGCGCGGATTTGGCGGTTCTCGATCAGATAGCCCAGGGGCTCGCCCTCGGAGCGGTCGGCGATCTCGCTGGAATCGAAGCGCAGGAAGAACGGCGATGGTCCGCCCGTGGCCGGGCCCGGGGCCTTGCCGTCGGTGACCAGGATCTGCTCGATCCGCTGGGCGTGCGGCGCCAGGGCCTCGCCGGCCCCGATCGCCCGCCACTGGCGGAACGAGGAATAGGCGATGGCCGACGAGCGGCCGTCGAAGGTCGGCGCCAGCTGGTCGTCGAACGGCTGGGGATCGACCAGCAGGGGTTTCACCCCCGCCGAGGCCAGGGCGAGCGCCAGGGTGGTTCCGGCCATGCCGGCTCCGGCGATGATGACGTCGGCGTCGTGGTCGCGCATGGGCGGATATGGCGCGCGGGGGGAGGCGGTGTCTAGACGATTGATCCAGATGACATGGGCCATCCCTCCATTCGTCCATCACGTTTCCATATCAACGGCCGTCATTCCGGGCCTTGTGCCCGGAACCCCTCGTACAGCTCGCAAGTGAAGCGCAAGCGGACCGCCAGCGGCCGCCCCTCCCGCACCTGCGGCGGACAAAGGGGTTCCGGGCACAAGGCCCGGAATGACGGCTGAAAAGCAGTGGGTGAAAAGACTTCGTCGCCCTAAGGCAGGGGCCGGGGCTTCCGGTTCTCGTCGATGGCCACGAAGGTGAAGACGCCCTCGGTCACCTTGTGGGCCTGCTCGCCGTCGCGGCGGCGGCGCCAGGCCTCGACCTGCACCTTGATCGAGGTGCGGCCCACATGGACGGTCTTGGCGAACAGGCTGACCTCGTCGCCGACGAACACCGGGCTGATGAAGGTCATGCCGTCGATGGCGATGGTGGCGCAGCGGCCCGCCGCGCGGTGGAAGGCGACCGAAGCCGCCGCCAGGTCCATCTGCGACAGCAGCCAGCCGCCGAAGATGTCGCCTTCGGGGTTGGTGTCGGACGGCATGGCGATGGCCCGCAGCACAGGGGCCTCGTGCGGCCACTCGGCGGCTTCCCAGGCCTTGGCCAGGGATTCGGCGCGCTGGGCCGTCGGGATGGAGTCCGTCACTAGTGGCCGCCGGAGCCTTCGTAGACCCCCGGGGCCAGCTGCTCGTCCTCGTCGTGGCCGGCGGCCGTCGAGGCCACGAAGCGGCGGTCGCAATAGGAGCAGTCGACGAAGCCGGCCGCGCCCATCTCCAGCCAGACGCGCGGATGGCCCAAGGCTCCGCCGACGCCGTCGCAGGCGATGCGATGCGAGCGGACGATGATGGTTTCCGGCGCGGGACCGGCGCCGATATCGACGACAGCCGGCTCCATGGCGGTGGGAGCGGTGGACTTGGCCTTGCGCGCCATGTTTCGAAAACCCTTGAAATCCAGACGCGGCCTTGGCGTGGCGGCGATGGAGGCATACCTATGCGACCAGTCGCGCCGTCGTCAATTCGTACGGGGCCCGTTCCCTTCCCTATCGTCCGCCTTCTTGGGTCGGCGGGCCGCATCTGGACGTTCCATGGACCTGCCCGCGTACGCGATCGAAGCCGAAGGCCTGTTCAAGACCTATCCCGCCAGCAAGACCGCTCCGGAGAAGCGCGCCCTGAACGGCATCGACCTGAAGGTGCCGCGCGGCTCGATCTTCGGCCTGCTGGGTCCGAACGGGGCGGGCAAGTCGACCTTCATCAACATCCTGGCCGGCCTGACCCGCAAGACCAGCGGCACGGTGCGGATTTGGGGTCGCGACATCGACGAGCGCCCGCGCGACGCCCGCGCCGCCATCGGGGTGGTGCCTCAGGAGCTGGCCGCCGACGTCTTCTTCACCCCGCGCGAGTCGCTGGAGGTGCAGGCCGGCTTCTACGGCGTGCCCAAGAACGAGCGCCGCACCGACGAGCTGCTGAACGCCCTGGGCCTGGGCGACAAGGCCAACGCCTATGTCCGTCAGCTGTCGGGCGGCATGAAGCGCCGCCTGATGGTGGCCAAGGCCATGGTCCACCAGCCGCCGGTGCTGATCCTGGACGAGCCCACCGCCGGGGTCGACGTCGAGCTGCGCCGCCAGCTGTGGCAGTACGTGACGGGCCTGAACGAGCTGGGCGTGACCATCGTGCTCACCACCCACTACCTGGAAGAGGCCCAGGAGCTGTGCGACCAGATCGCCATCGTCAACCGCGGCGAGGTGGTGGTCTGCGAGCCGACGCCGAAGCTGCTGGGCCGCATGGACATCCGCAACGTGGTGGTCACCCCGGAGGAGCCGGTGTCCGCCGCCCCGCTGCTGCCGGGCTTCGAGACCAAGCTGCGCGGGGCCGGGGCGTTCAGCGTCTCGTACCGCACCGGCCAGTCCAGCGTGGAGCAGGTGCTGGCCGCCGTCCGCGCCGAGGGCCTGAAGATCAAGGACATCGCGACGGAAGACCCGGACCTGGAGGACGTGTTCGTGTCGCTGACCTATGGCGATCCGAACGCCAAGGATCCGCTGAGCACGTAGCAGCTTACCCACTTGCCCCCTACGGACCGCTTCGCGGTCGTCTTCCCCCGGAGGGGGAAGAGCGCTCCGGCGCGAAGGCTCCGCCCCCTATGGGGGGCGGACAGACCGCGAAGCGGTCAGGTGGGGGCAAGTGTTCGCCGCCTGGGCGCCGACAGGTCCATCCCGTCCTCTCCCGTCGATCCCCGATTGCATCCCCGGCCGCATCGGTGGAGGTTGCCCGCGGATTTCTGGCGGGGCCTTTCATGCGTGGTTTGTGGTTTCGGATCGTCCTGGCGCTGAGCGTCGTCTTCGCTTTCGGCCTGGCTCAGGCCCAGGCCGCTGACCGCATCCCGGTCAAGGTCGTGGTCGTCACCACCTTCGAGATCGGGGCCGACACCGGCGACTTCGCGGGCGAGTTCCAGCCCTGGGTCGAGGGCTGGCCGCTGAAGCACGAGATCGCCATCCCGGGCGTGCGCCACGTGGCCCGCTATTCCGACGACGGGGTGCTGGCCATCGTCAGCGACATGCGCGGCCGGGCGCGCGACAGCGTGGCGGCCCTGATCCTGTCGGACCAGTTCGACCTTTCCAAAGCCTACTGGATCGTCGCCGGCATCGCCGGGGTCGACCCCCAGGCCGCCTCGGTCGGCAGCGCCGCCTGGGCCCGCTACGTGGTCGACGCCGACCCGATCTACGAGGTGGACGACCGCGACATCCCCGCCGGCTGGCCCTACGGCCTCTATTCCAACGACGCCGAGAAGCCGAACGTGAAGGGCAAGGCCGAGGGCTCCAGCGCCATGGTCTGGACCCTGGACCGGGGCCTGGTCGACTGGGCCTACGCCCTGACCAAGGACGTCAAGCTGCCGGACAACGCCGCCCTGCAGGCCGTGCGCGCGCCGTACAAGGACGCGCCCCAGGGCCAGCGGCCGCCGTTCGTGCTGCAGGGCGACGCCCTGGGCACGGTGCGCTTCTGGCACGGCCATCGCCGCACCCAGTGGGCGCAGGACTGGGTCAAGCTCTGGACCGACGGGGCCGGAACCTTCACCATGACCGACTGCGAAGACCAGGGGATCCTCGACGTGCTCGACGCCCACGCCGCGTCCGGAAAGATCGACCGCCGGCGCGTCCTGGTGCTGCGCACGGGCAGCAACTATTCGCGGGCCCCGCTGGGCCAGACCAGCTTGCCGCACGTGTTCCACGAGGAGAGCCTGAAGGCCTCGTTCCTGGCGACCTTCGCGGTCGGCGGGCCGGTGGTCCGCGAGCTGACCGCCCATTGGGACCGCTACGCGTCCGAAATCCCCACGGCCGGGAGCCGCTAAGCCATGCTCGAACGCCTCTTCGGCCTCAAGGCCCAGGGAACCAACGTCCGCACCGAGGTGCTGGCCGGCGTCACCACCTTCATGACCATGGCCTATATCGTGGTGGTCAATCCGGCGATCCTGGGCGAGGCCGGCATGCCGGTGGCCGCCGTGGCCGCCGCCACCTGCCTGGCCGCCGGCTTCGGCTCGATCCTGATGGGTCTGGTCGCCAACTATCCCCTGGCCCTGGCGCCGGGCATGGGGCTGAACGCCTATTTCACCTACACCGTGGTCAAGGGCATGGGCGTGCCGTGGGAGACGGCCCTGGGCTGCGTCTTCCTGTCGGGCGTGGCCTTCCTGGTCCTGACCCTGGTGGGCGTGCGCCAGATGATCGTGGCCGCCATCCCCAAGCCCCTGTTCTCGGCCGTCGCCGCCGGGGTGGGCCTGTTCATCGCCTTCATCGGCCTGAAGGAGGCGGGGATCATCGTCCCCCACCCGGCCACCACCGTGGCCCTGGGCGACCTGACCACCCCGACCGCCGCCGTGGCGATCCTGGGGCTCGTCTTGATCGCGGTGTTGCAGGCCTGGCGGGTCAAGGGCGCGATCCTGATCGGCATCCTGCTGGCCTCCGCCGCCGGCTGGGCCTTGGGTCTGGCCAAGATCGCGCCGGGCGCGTCCAGCCTGGCCGATCTGACCGCCACGGCCTTCAAGATGGACATCGGCGGCGCCTTCCACCTGCAGGGCGGCATGGCCCTGGCCATGCTGGAGATCGTCTTCGTCTTCCTGTTCGTCGACCTGTTCGACAATGTCGGCACCCTGGTGGCCGTGACCAAGAAGGCGGGCCTCCAGGCCCCCGACGGCTCGATCCCGCGCCTGAACCGCATCCTGCTGGCCGACTCGGCGGCGACCATGGTCGGGGCGGTCGCCGGCACCTCCACCGTGGTCAGCTACATCGAGAGCGCCTCGGGCGTGACCGCCGGCGGCCGCACCGGCCTGACGGCGGTGGTGGTGGGCGTGCTGTTCCTGCTGACCCTGTTCTTCGCGCCCCTGGTCCAGGCCATCCCGGCCGCCGCCACCGCCCCGGCCCTGATCCTGGTGGGCGCCCTGATGGTGGGGTCGCTGGTCGACGTCGACTGGGCCGACCCGACCGTGGCCATCCCCGCCTTCCTGACCCTGATCACCATCCCGCTGACCTTCTCGATCGCCAACGGCCTGGCCTTCGGCATCACCAGCTACGCGGCGCTGCGCCTGCTGACCGGCAAGATCGGCAAGGGCGACTGGCTGCTGCTGATCCTGGCGGCGCTGTTCGTGGTCCGCTTCGTCTATCTCGCCAAAGGCTAGCAAAGACCCGTTTGCGCAGGCGCGGCCTTTCGGCTAAGACCGCGCTTCCGCAAGGCGGAAGCACCCGTAGCTCAGCTGGATAGAGCGTTGCCCTCCGAAGGCAAAGGTCACACGTTCGAATCGTGTCGGGTGCGCCATTTCCCCAATGAAATCGACAGGCTGACCGCTCGCGCACGCGTGCGGGCGCCCTAGAGGTACTTGCTCAGGCTCAGCGACGAGAGCGTGCTGATCATCGAGTAGAGGGCCTCCAGCTGGGTCTGGTACTGGGTGGTCAGCACCGCCGCCTGCGTCAGGTCCGCGCCCTTCAGGTCGGTGACCAGGGCGTCGATGGCGTCGATCTTGGCGGTGTTGCGGTCGGTGATCGTCTGCAGGGACGAGGCCTGGATGGCGATGGTCTCCTGCAGCGTGCCCACGCCGGTCAGGGCGGTTCCCGTCAGGGCGTAGGCGCTGGCGATGGCGTCGGTGTCCGTCGGGTCGGCGGCGACCGTGGCGATGGCCCGGGCCAGATGCTCGAAGGCCGACGAACCGGCCGAGACCGACAGCGACACCGTCTGGCCGTCCGAGCCGGAGAAGGTCCGCCCCGTGGCCGAGCCGCCGTAATAGGTGGCGTCCGCCCCCGCCGTCGGGTCGTAGCCGGCGGCGGTGAAGTCGACCGGGGCGGCGTCGGTCGCCTGGCCCGAGAACAGGTAGGTCCCGCCCTGCTGGCTGTTGAGCAGGGCCTGCAGGTCGGTCAGCCAGTCGGCCGCGTACTGGCCCGCCGTGCCGGCGTCCAGGGTCGAGCTGCTCATCATCGAGGCCAGCTGGGTCTTGATGGTGGTGGCGAGGTCGGCGATCTCGCCCACGGCCGAATAGGCCGCCTGGACATAGGCGGCGGCGGACGACGCGGCGGTGTTGTCGGCGGTCAGGCGGGCGCTCTGGTTGCCCAGGGTCAGGATGCTGGCCGTGCTCTGGGCGATCCCGCCATAGGTCTGGGACTTCAGGCCCGAGGCCGTCTGGGTCTGCTGGTCGGCCAGCTTGGCCTGGACCTTCAGGCTGGCCGCGGTCATGGCGCTGGTATGGGCGAAGCTGGCGACGCGGTTCAGCATTCAGCTCACCATGTTCACCAGCGTCTCGAACAGCTCCTTGGCGATCGAGATCAGCTGGGCGTTGGCTTCGTACTGGGTCTGGTACTGGGTGATGTTGGCCAACTCCTCGTCGACGTTCACCGCCGTCAGGTTCTGCAGCCGCGAGACGGCCGCGTCGTTGGCGGCGGTCGAGGCGGCGCTGGTGGTGGAGGCGGTCGAGATCAGGGTCGCGGCCTGGGAGACGAAGCCCGACGCGTAGGACGCCAGGCTCACCGTCTTGGCGTCCTGGCTTCCCGTGGCGGCGAACGACACGGCGGTGGTCAGCAGGCTGGAGAGCGCGTCGGCCACCGTGCTGTCGCCCGAGGCTAGGGCCAGGTCGCCGGTCGCCAGGGTCGCGGTGGTGGAGAGGGCCGCTGTCGGCAGGCCGCTGGCGTCGCCGGCCAGCCTGGCCGACACGCCGATGTCCGACGCGGTCGAGCCGGTGAAGAGGTCGTTGAAGCCGAACCTCGCCGAGATCGCGGCGCCGTCGTCGGCCAGGGCCACGCCGTTGGCGCTGTCGGTGGTGGCGATGGTCAGCTTGCCGTCCGAGCCGATGGCGGCGGTCAGGCCCGAGACGCCGTTCAGGGCGGTCACCAGGTCGCCGACGGCGGCGTAGCTGGAAAGGTCCAGATCCTGGGTCGAGACCACCTTGCCGGCGGAGTCCGTCACCGCCACCCGCAGGGTCCCGGTCGCCGACAGCGCGTCGGACGCCGAGACCGTCCCGGAGCTCGTCAGGTTGGCGGGGGCGGGGACCGAGGTTCCGGTGTTGGTCACGGCGTTGACCTGGGCGATCAGGGCCCCGGCCAGCTGGTCCAGCTGGTCCTGCTGGGCCGGCAGGCTCTGGTCGCGCAGCGTGACCAGGGCCCCGAGCTCGCCGGCGGTCTGGCTGGCGGTGATGTCCTTGCCGTTCAGCAGGATGCCGGAAATCGAGCCGGGATAGGTCGCGCCCGCGCCCAGCTGGCTGGAGGCGGTGTAGCTGAGTGTGGCGGCGGTGGTTCCCAGCAGGGCGTCGCCGCCGGTGGTGTAGACCCGCAGCTGGTTGTCGGCCGTGACGTAGCTGCTGACGCCCATCAGGCCCGACAGGGTGGTCAGGGCCGCGTCGCGCTGGTCCTCCAGGCTGGTGGTGTCGCCGCCCTGGGCGGTGACGGTGGCGATCTGGTCGTTCAGCGAGGCCAGGCTCTTGAGCGTCTGGTTGATCGTGCCGACCGTAGTCTCGATCTGGGTGTTGGCCTGGGTGCGCAGGGCCTGGACCTCGCCCGACAGGCTCTTGATCCCCTGGGCCAGGTCGGAGGCGTCGGAGACCAGCTGGGCCTTGCTGGTGGCGTCGACGCTGGACGACAGGGCCGTCAGGGCGGTCTGGAAGGCCGAGACCAGGCTGGAGACGTCGTCGCCGGTGGCGGTCGAGCCCAGGGCCGCGTCGTAGGACTGCAAGTAATTGTCGGTCACCGCGTCGCCCCCGGCGGCGGCGGCCGTCTTCAGCACCGTCTTGCTCAGATAGGCGTCGGCGACCCGCAGGATCGTGGCGTTCGACAGGGACTGGGTCGTGGTGCTGACCGCGCTGGTGACGGTCTTGCGGGTGTAGGTCGCGTCGTCGGCGTTGGCGACGTTGAGGTTGGCCACCGCGATCCGGGACTGCGAGGCCGTCAGGGCCGAGCCCGCCGCGCCGATGATCGAGGACAGCGACATGGCGGTCAGCCCTTGCGAGGCCCGTCGCCGCGAGGCGACAAACGACTGGAGTAGCGGGTGTGGGCCGACAGGCCGCGGTTGACCGCGCCGATCCGCTCGCGGCCCTCGCCCATCTCGGCGTCCAGCCGCGCCAGCCGCGCGCCCAGCGCCGCCTGCACCTCGTGCAGGCTGGCCAGCAGCAGCAGGCGGTCGGCCTCGGGGGCGGCGGCCAGGCCCTCGGCCACGCCGCGCGCCAGGGCCCGGGCCTCCTCGACCGTGGCGACCAGCGGGGCCTCGCCGCCGACCCGGCGGGAGCGTTCGGCGCGCAGCCTCAGGCGTTCGATCGTCCCCATCAGCGCACGGCCTGGATCAGGGTGTCGAACATCCCCTTGGTGGTGGTGATCACCTGCGAGGCGGCCGAATAGGCCTGCTGGGCGATGATCATCTTGTTGAACTCGGTGGCGATGTCGGTGGTCGAGCCCTCCAGGGCGCTGGCCACCAGCGTGCCCGAACTGCCGTCGCCCGGCAGGTTGACGTGCACCTGGCCGGCGTTGGTGTTCTCGTCATAGACCGTGCCCGAGACGTGGGTCAGGCCGTTGGGATTGCTGAAGGTGGCGACCGGGATCTGGTAGATCGCCAGGCTGACCCCATTGTCGAAATTGGCGGTGACCAGGCCGTTGGCGTCGATGGTCACGCCCGACAGCTCGCCGTAGTTGGCGCCGTCCTGCTCGATAGTCGGGGTGATCGACAGGGTCGAGGAGGTCGAGGCGAACTGGGTCAGGCCGTCGGTGCCGCCGGACGTGCCCAGGTTCAGGGTGATGCCGCTGGTCGCCGCTCCGGTCGAAAAGCCGGTGATGCTGATCGCCACCGGCGAGGGGTTGGTCGAGGCGAGACTCCCGTCGGTGTTGAAGGTCACCGACACCGTGGACGGGCTGATCACGCCGGAGGTGGTGGTCCCGTCCGAGGTCAGGGTCGGATTGGCCAGGGCCAGCGACCAGGTGTTGTCGGCGGTCTTGGTCCAGGTCTGGCCGACCGTGTGGCTGACGCCGAGGGAGTCGATCACCTCCATGCTGGTGGTGAAGGACTGGCCCGTCGTGGCGTCGGCCGGCAGGTTGGCCGACATCGTCACGTTCTCGGTGGCCTTGGCCGTGCCGCCGATCGAGTTGAAGTTGATCGCCTGCAGGCTGGACAGGTCGCTGGCGTTGCTGGCCAGGACGTTGCCGTCGGCGTCGGTGGGCAGGCCCTGGAGGTAATAGCCCTCGCTGTTGACCAGGTAGCCGTCGGCGTCGGTCGAGAAGCTGCCGTTGCGGCTGTAGACCAGGTCCGACGAGGTGTCCCCCGGATGGGCCGAGACCACGAAGAAGCCCGCGCCGTCGATGGCGACGTTGGTCGAGGTGGCGGTCGAGGAGATCACCCCGCCGACGTTCAGGGCCTGGCTGGCCTTGGCGACCACCGAGCTGGTCGACTTGGCCGAGCCCATGGCGCCGGTGACCAGCGACTGGAAGTCGACTTCCTTGGTCTTGTAGGCGGTGGTCGACGAGTTGGCGATGTTCTCGGAGATGGCGGCCAGGGCCATGCTCTGGGCCGACAGGCCCGACACCGCGGTCGAGAGGGCGGAGGAAAGGCTCATCGCGCGCGCCTAGCTCTGGCCGGAGGCGAGCAGCTGAACCTGGGTCAGCAGCGACGACATGTTGTCGGACATCGTCGACAGCGTCGTGTTCATGTTGATCTGCTGCTCGAGGCCCGAATAGGTCGCCAGTTGGCTGGTGAACTCGGTGGGGTCCTGCGGATCGAGCGGGTTCTGGTTGGTCAGCTGAGTCATCAGCAGCTTCAGGAAGTCGGTGGTGCCCAGGGCCGTCGTGCTGGACGACGAACTGGTGGCGGCCGTGGTCGCGGCGCTGGTGGTCGAGGTGATGGCGGTCATGGGAACCCTCCAATGACGCCGGGCGGCGTCGTTCGCAGGGTTCAACGGAGCGGGGGCGCCGGATGGGGCGGTGTTTTTTTGATCGCCTCGAAAGGCCGGGTCGAAGAGAGGGACACACACTCACGGCAAGGCCTGAGCGACCCTGGCGGAGGCTTCGGGGTGAGTGTGTGTCCCCACCTTCTGGCGCAGGCGAAAATAGTCCGCCCCATCCGGCGAGGGGGTCTCGTTCAACCCGGTGAAGCCTGGCCGCGCAGAACGGCGGGAGGCTTCCCGCGCCGGGTCGTCCGGCGCGGCCTCTAGCTAGAGAGCCGGATTAGAAAATGCCTGTCATCTCCACCAACACAGCGGCCAACACCGCCCTGCGCTACCTGAACACCAACAGCGCCGCGCAGAGCGAATCCCTGGCCAAGCTGTCGAGCGGCTCGCGGATCGTGAGCGCCAAGGACGACGCCTCGGGTCTCGCCATCGCGACGTCCATGAACGCTGACATCACCGTGCTGAACCAAGCCGCCACCAACGTCACCAGCGGCACTTCGGTGCTCAACACGGCCGACGGCGCCCTGTCCAACATCGCCGACATCCTGCAACGGATGAAGTCGCTGACGGCCCAGGCGCAGTCGGGCAGCTCCAGCACCGACGACCTCAGCTACATCAACGCCGAATACACCCAGCTGAAGGACGAAATCGACGACATCGCGTCGACGACCAACTTCAACGGGGTGGCCCTGCTGTCTTCCAGCGGGACCTCGGTGACGACCACGCTGGGGACCGCCGGCTCCGCGGGCACGCTGGACACCGACTACTTCAAGGTGGCCACGGGCAACACCAGCCTGGGCGCCGTCAGCTATCTGGCCGACGGCACCGCGACCACCGTCGAGGTGGGCGACTATGTCGACGACACCGGCGCGCTCCTGCTGAACGCCGCCGGCACGGCCAAGGCCACCGCCGACGACCTGCTGGCGGACTCCGTCAACACGGTCACCTGGACGGCCACGGCCGGCACGGGAACCAGCGCCTACACCAACGGTACGGGCGTCGACTTCCTGGTCGGCACCAGCAGCAGCGACACGATCAGCGTCAAGCTCGAGGCCGCCGACACGGCGTCCCTGGGCATCGACGCGACGTCGATCACCAGCGCCGCCTCGGCGGCCACGGCGATGGACGCGATCGACACCGCCATCACCCAGGTCTCCGAGGCCCGGGCCAATGTCGGCGCCACCCTGTCGCGCTTCGACTACCGCGGCGACGTGATCTCCACCTCGCTGGAGAACCTGCAGTCGGCGAAATCGGCGATCTCGGACGTCGATATCGCCTCGGAGCAGACCAACTACACCAACGCCTCGACCCTCACCTCGGCCGCCATCGCCGCTCTCGGCAAGGCCAACGAGATGAGCCAGTCGCTGCTGAAGTTGCTGCAGTAGGTCCATCGACGGACGCCGTCGGCTCCCCGCCGGCGTCCGTGACCTCGGCGGGAGGGCCTCCCTGACCCTCCCGCCGCTTTTCCCCGTCCTCCCAGCAGGCCCGCCCCAATAGGCCAACCATGACCACGACCAGCAGCGTTTCGACCTCGGGCTCGACCAGCTACGTCACCGGCACGGTGTCGGGCCTGGACACCGACGCCATCATCGACGCGGCCGTCGCCCAGAAGACCGCCCGCGCCGACACGATCGACGCCAAGGTCACCGCCAACAAGACCAAGATCTCGTCCTACCAGACCCTGCAGTCGCTGCTGCAGGCGGTGTCGGACTCGATGTCCAGCCTGGCCTCGTCGACCTACAGCGCGATCTCGACCACCACCAACGCCTTCGACGAGAAGCAGGCCTATCTGACCGCCTCGGACGGGGCGGACGCCACCGACATCCTGGCGGTCAGCGCCGACAGCGACGCGGTCGCGGCCTCGTACGAGATCACCGTCACCCAGCTGGCCAAGGCCCAGAAGGTGGCTTCGGCCACCCAGGCCTCGGCCAAGACGGCCCTGGGGCTGGATGGCGTCATGTCGATCGGCGCGGCGAACGGGACCGCCGTCGACATCACCGTCACCAGCGGCATGACGCTGAACGACCTGTCGACCGCCATCAACGCCCAGACCGCGACCAGCGGGGTGACCGCCACGGTGATCAGCACCGGGACCGGCGCGCGGCTGGTGCTGTCGACCAGCGACACCAACCAGGCCATCACCGTCGCCGCCACGTCGGGTGACGACGTGGCCCTGGGCATCGGCCTGACCGACTCCACCGGCGCCTTCGCCTCGGAGCTCCAGGCCGCCCAGCCCTCGATCGTCACCGTCGACCAGCAGACCATCACCAGCGACGGCAACGAGCTGACCGACGTGATCCCGGGCCTGTCGATCTCGCTGCTGCAGGGCACGACGGCCGGCCAGACCATCACGCTCGACGTCGAGGCCAACTACGACGACATCAAGACGGCGATCACCGGCTTCATCACCGCCTACAACGCCCTGCGCGCCTTCGTGGCGACCAACCAGACGGTGGGCTCGGACGGCACGGTGCCCGAGGATGCGGTGCTGTTCGCCGACAGCATCCTGCGTGACGTCAACCGCCAGCTTTCGGCCGTGCTGTCGGGCTCGCCCGCCTCGTCCGGCGACGACGTCTCCGACCTGTCCGACCTGGGGCTCACCTTCGATTCCAACAACCAGCTGCAGCTGTCCAGCGAGACCACCCTGGACAACCTGCTGCTGACCGACCTCTCCAGCGTGGCCGGCTTCTTCGAGACCAGCTTCTCGACCGACAACGCGGGCCTGAAGCTGATGAAGAACGCCACGACCCAGTCGTTCGACTTCAGCCTGGACGTCACCGCCGTGGACGGGGCCATCACCGACGTGACGGTGGGCGGCAAGAGCGGTCTGTTCACCGTGGTCGGCAGCCTGATCACCGGCGCCAAGGGCACGATCTACGAGGGGCTGTCCTTCGCCCTGTCGCCGGCCACGAGCGGCGCGATCGCCGTCAAGGTGCAGCAGGGCTTCGCCAACCAGGTCACCAGCCTGCTCGGCGGCTACGCCAACACGACCAACGGCACGATCCAGACCCAGATCGCCAGCCTGGAAACCATCGACACCGACCTGACCAGCAAGGCCGACGACATCCGGACCGACGCCGAGGACTACCGGACAAAGCTGGTCGCCAGGTACGCGGCCATGGAGAGCGAGCTCTCGGCCGCCAAGCTTCTTCAACAGCAGATCAAAGCCATTCTCGGAGCCAGCACCAGCGATGACGACGACTAACGCAAGAGCCCTCGGGGCCTACGCGGCCGCGCGCAATCTCAACCAGAACCCGCGCGACGTGCTCGCCGCCGTGCACGAGGAGCTGCACCGCGCGATCGCCTCGGCAAAATCGGCCCACGAGGCCGGGGCCCTGGATCAAATGTGCCGTCACGCCGCCCGCGCGACCCAGATCCTGATGGTGCTGTCGACCAGCCTGGATTTTTCGGCCGCCGGACAGGACGGCGCGATGCTTCGCCGGTTTTACCGTTCCTTGCTGGAAACGCTCACCGAGGCCTCTCGCCGAAGCAGTATGTCGCCTCTGTATCAAAAAATGCTGGACCTGCTTCAACCGTTCTGCAAATGTCTCAGAGTGAAACAATAGTAAGGCAATAATATTGCCGCCAAATATCCGGCCATTTTACTAACGCAGTTATTCGAAATGTGGCCCCTGTTTTGCCTGTCCTATTTTCAGACAAGCTCTGGATTGGACCGAAACAATGCCTGGTTCGACGAACAACATTCTTCCCGGCGATCGCTCGGACGAGGATCTGTTCCTGGCCTGCGCCGGCGACGAGCCGGGCGCGTTCCGCCTGCTGGTCGAGCGCCACATGCGGCTGGTGCGGCGGTTGGCGCTGAACGTGCTGGGCGACGTGCACGAGGCCGAGGACGTCGCCCAGGAGGTGTTCGTGGCGGTGTGGCGGGCGCGGCTGGACTGGCGGCCCGAGGCGCGGTTCTCGACCTGGCTGCACCGGGTGGCGGTCAACAAGGCCATCGACCGGCGGCGTTCGCTACGCGGCGTCTCGCAGGCCTCGCCCGAGCCGCAGGAGGTGATCGCCCGCCTGGCCGACGCCGACCAGCGCGCGGCGCGGCTCGAGGGCGCCCCGGAAGACGCTCATGTCCGTCTGGAACGGATGGAAAGCGCCAAGGGCCTGCGCCTGGCCCTGGAACGCCTGCCAGCCGCCCAGAACCAGGCCCTGACTATGTTCTATTTCGAGGAGCTGGACGTTGGTAGAATCGCCGACGTCCTGGACTGCTCGGAACAGGCGGTGCGGTCGCTCCTCAAACGGGGGCGTGCGGCGCTGAAGACCAATCTCCAGAGACAGAAGAAGATCTGTAGCCATGGATATCGCCCGGTTCAAAGCCAGCCTCGCCAGCCTGGGGGCCGATCTTGAGCGCTGGCCGCCCGACGAGGCGCAGGCCGCCGTCGCCCTGCTGGCCGCGTCCGACGAGGCCGTGGCGCTGTTCGCCCAGGCCAGCGCCGACGACCTGACCCTGTTCGGCGACGACGCCGGCGACCTGGACGGCCTGGTGGACAAGACCCTGGGCCGGATCAGTTGATCCAGCCGCCGTCGATGATGTGGATCTGGCCGGTGGTGAAGGCCGACTCGTCGCTGGCCAGGTAGAGCGCCAACTGGGCCAGTTCCTCGGGCTTGCCCAGGCGGGCCATCGGCTGGCGGGCGGTGAAGGCCGCCCGGGCGGCCTCGTAGTCGCCGGTGTCGGCCAGGCGTTGGTTCAGCGACGGGGTCTCGACCGTGCCTGGGCAGATGGCGTTGCAGCGCACGCCCTGGCCGACGAAATCGGCCGCCACCGCCTTGGTCAGGCCGATCACCGCGGCCTTGGTGGCGCCGTAGGCGAAGCGGTTGGGCACGCCTTTGATCGAGCTGGCCACCGACGACATGTTGACGATCGAGCCGCCGCCGGCCGCCAGCATGGCCGGCAGGAACGCGCGGATCATCCGGTACTGGGCGGTGACGTTCAGGTCGGTGGAGAACGCCCAGGCAGCCTCGTCGCAGTCCAGGATCGTGCCGCTGTGCACCACCCCGGCGCAGTTGAACAGCACGTCGACCGCCCCCAGCTCGGCGGCCAGGTCGAGGATGGCCCGCGGGTCCAGCACGTCCAGGCGGCGGGTCTCGCAGCCCGTCAGTTCGGCCAGCAGGGCGTCGTTGATGTCGGTGGCGATCACCCGCGCGCCTTCGCGGGCGAACAGCTCGGCGCTGGCCTTGCCGATGCCCTGGGCGGCGGCCGTGACCAGGGCGGTCTTGCCGGAAAGTCTTCCCATCTTTCGTTGCTCGCTAGCTGGCCCGCCGCAGCGGCAGGCAGGCCGGACCGATCGGGTCGAAGGCCTTGTAGGTGAGGATGAATTCCTGGTGGCCCAGCGCTTCGGAGACGGTGCGCCGGCCGCCGGCCACGGCCAGCACCAGGTCGTGGATCTCGGTCCCGACCTCGTCCAGCGTGCCGCGCCCCTCCATGATCCGCCCGGCGTCGACATCCATGTCGCCGGCCAGCTTGCGGTAGGTCTCGGGATTGGCGCAGACCTTGATCACCGGCGAGATCGCCGAGCCGACCACCGAGCCGCGGCCGGTGGTGAACAGGGTCAGATGGGCGCCGCAGGCGATCAGCTCGACGATCTCGGCGTTGTCCGAGATGTTGGGGAAACCGAAGCGCGGCTCGCCGTCGGGCACCACGTCCAGCAGGTAGAGGCCGCCGCTGGGCGGCAGGTCGCCGGGCTTGAGGATCCCGACGATCGGCGCCGATCCAGACTTGGAATAGGCCCCCATCGATTTTTCTTCCTGGGTGGTCAGCCCGCCCTCGGCGTTGCCGGGCGCGAAGCTGCCGTAGCCCATGACGGTGTAGTAGGCCTCGGCCTTCTGGACGCTGCGCTCCAGCTCCAGGCCCAGCTCCGGCGTGATCGCCCGGTCGGCCATGATCCGCTCGCAGCCGACCAGCTCGCCGGTCTCCTCGAACACGCAGGCCGCCCCCGCCGCCCCCAGGCGGTCGAAGGCGCGGCCGACGGCGGGGTTGGCGGTGATGCCGCTGGTGCCGTCCGAGCCGCCGCAGATCGTGCCGATCACCAGCTCCGAGACCGCCATGGGCGCCGTCGGCGTCTCGGCGGCGATGGCCCGCAGGCGCGCCACCGCCTCCAGGCCCTTGGCGATCGTGCTCGCGGTGCCGCCGCTCTCCTGGATCACCAGGGTCTCGACCGGACGGCCGCTGGCCTCGATGGTCGCGCGCAGCTGCTCGCGGTTGAAGCTTTCGCAGCCCAGCGAGATCAGCAGCACCCCGCCGACATTCGGATGGGTGGTGATCGCCTGCATGACCTTCAGCGCATAGGCGTTGGGATAGCAGCCGGGAAAGCCGATCAGGTGGACGTCGGCGTCGTCGCTCCGGGTCACGATCGCGCGGGCCACGTGGTGGGCGCATTCGACCAGATAGGCCACCGCCACCACGTTGCGGATGCCCTTGCGGCCGTCGGACCGCAGATAGCCTTTCAGGGCCTGGTCCATGGTCAGTGTCCTTCCGAACCCGTCGCCTGCCGGGTGTGGCTGGCGATGTAGTCGCTCTTCATGTTGTGCAGGTGCACGTGGCCGCCGGCGGCCACGGGGGCGGTGATCGAGCCGATGGGCGCGCCGTATTTCAGCACCTTGTCGCCGACCGCCAGGGCGCGGCGGGCCAGCTTGTGCCCGACCCCGACGTCGGTCCCGGCGGTCACCGCCTGGCCGTCGATGGTCAGGACCTGGCCGGCGCGGACCGGCGCGCTCAGCACCAGCACGTTGTCGTCGGGATGCAGCAGGATCAGACTCATCGAGACCTTCTCAAGCCTTCCCCGCCGCGCGGGGCGTCGGCGCGTCGGGATGCAGCAGGCCCAGGGCGCGGAGGTCGTCCCACAGGGCGTCGGGAATGGCGTGCCCGGCCCAGGCCAGGGCCTGGCGCACCTGGGCCGGGCTGGAGAGGCCCGGGATGACGCTGACCACCTGGGGATGGGCCGACGGGAACCGCAGGGCTGCCGCCGCCAGGGGCGTGGCGTGGGCCAGGCAGACCGCTTCCAGCCGGCGGACCCGGTCCAGCACCTGCGCCGACGCCGGGCCGTAGTCGTAGTGGGCGCCCGCCTTGACGCCCTCGACCAGGACGCCGGAATTGAAGGGGCCGCCGACGATGATCGACACGTTCCGGGCCGCGCAGCGCGGCAGGAAGCGGTCCAGCACCGTCTGCTCCAGCAGGGTGTAGCGGCCGGCCAGCAGGAAGACGTCGAAGTCGCCCTCGTCCAGGGCCGCGTCGCAGATCTCCCACTCGTTGACGCCCAGGCCGATGGCGTCCGTCGCTCCGCCGTCGCGCAGGGCCCGCATGGCCTTGTAGCCGCCCTCGAAGAACTGGCGTCGCCGCATGGCGTCGTCGGCGCCGTGGGTGACCGGGCCCAGGTCGTGGGCCAGCAGCACCTCGACGCGGTCGCGCTTCAGGCGTTTCAGGCTGGCCTCGAACGACCGCATGACCCC
The DNA here is from genome assembly GCF_037402475.1 of Caulobacter sp. CCG-8. Lineage (NCBI taxonomy): Bacteria > Pseudomonadati > Pseudomonadota > Alphaproteobacteria > Caulobacterales > Caulobacteraceae > Caulobacter > Caulobacter sp. CCG-8. The sequence continues at coordinate 164,198 of NZ_JBBEUD010000004.1, read as the reverse complement.
GTCGTAGGAATAGTCGAACACCGGCTCGAACGGCGCGGCGGCGACGAAGCCGTGGCGCTCGGCCGCCGGGTCGGCCTCGGGCGCGGGACGCAGCAGCCGGCCGACCTTGGTCGAGACCTTGGCCGTCGACGGCAGGATGGCGCCCAGGCGGGTCTCGCTGAGGCCGAAGCCGTAATGCGGGGCGGTGTCGAAATAGGTCAGGCCCGCGGCCAGGGCGGCCTCGACCGCCTCGCGCGCCGCCGCGTCGCTCACGGCGGCGTAGAGGTTGCCGATCCCAGCGGCCCCGAAGCCCAGCGGCGGCAGGCCCAGCCGGTTGGCCGGGCGGTCGCGGGAAACAGGCAGGGGATCGGCCAGGTTCACGGGGTCGGGCCTCCGAGCTCGACGGAAATCTCGTCGGCGGCCGCCTTGATGGCCGCGATGGTGTCGGGCACCGAGAGGGACGTGGGCGTCTCGACATAGGGCGAGGTCAGGGCCGCGGCGACGCCGTCGGGCCCGAAGATCGGCGCGGACAGGTCGAGCACCAGCCGGGTCACGTCGCTGGGCGCCAGGACGTGCCGGTCGGCCCGGGCCTTCTTGGCCCGCGCCTCGAAACCGGACCAGGCGGTCGGGGCGACGGTCGGCTCCAGCCGCGCGCGCCACTCGGCCCGCACGGGCTCGGGCTGGAAGGCGTAGAGCACCAGGCCCGAGGTCGCCTCGACGATGGCCCGGTGGTAGCCGACCCGCACCGAGAAGCCCTGGTTGCCGGGGGCCTCGATCCGCGCCACCACCACCATCTGGTCGGCGCTGGCCACCGCCAGGTGGCAGGACTGGCCGATGGCGTCGGACAGCCGCCGCATCACCGGCAGGGCGGCCTCCAGCACGGTCCGGGTCGGGGCCCGGGCCATGCCCAGCGAGAACAGCTTGTCGGTCAGGACCAGGCCTTCGCCGGTCGGGGTGTCGGCGATGTAGCCCCGGTGCTGCAGCACCTGGACCATGCGGAACAGCTCGCTGACCGAGCGGTTCAGCGCCGCGGCGATCTGGACCATGCCCAGGGGCCCGCCCCGCGCCGCCAGCAGCTCGAGGACGTCCAGGCCCTTTTCCAGGGCGGGGGCGCGGTATTTGGAGAGGGTGTCTTCGGACTCGGCCATGGCCCTATATCCGATAGAAGCGGCGGCATGTCCCGCCGAACAGGGCCGCCAGATCGGCCGGATCGGTCAGGCCGCTCAGCGCCTTCGCCAGGGCCAGCCAGCCGCCGTAATCGCCAGCCAGGTCCAGCACCGGCCAGTCGCTGCCCCACATCAGCCGCTCGGGGCCGAACGCCGCGACCAGCCGGCGGACGTAGGGCGCCAGGGCGTCGGTCGGCTGCGCCGGCCTGGCCTCGGTCAGTAGGCCCGACAGCTTGCAGAACACCTGCGGCAGCTCGGCCAGGGCGTCGATTCCGCGTCCCCACGCTTCGACCTCGTCACCGGTCGCGATCGGCGGTTTGGCGCCGTGGTCGATGACGATCGCCAGGTCGGGCCGGCGGCGGGCCAGATCCAGCAGGTGCGGCAGGTGGCGGGTCAGGACCAGGGCGTCCAGCGACAGGCCGTGGGCGACCATGGCGTCCAGGGCGGGGTCGAGGTCCGGCGACGCGATCCAGGCGTCGTCGTCCAGGTCCTGCAGCATCGGCCGCAGGCCGCGAAGCTTGGGACGGCGCGCCAGGGCGGCGATGCGGTTCGGGGCCTCGGGCGCCGCGAGGTCGGCCCAGCCCACCACGCCCAGCACCAGCGGTTCGTCGGCGGCCAGGTCCAGCAGCCAGTCGGTGTCGCGGTCGTCGGCCTGGGACTGCACCAGCACCGACCCGGTAAGGCCGACGGGCGCGCCGACCTTCGCCAGGTCGGCCGGGCCGAAATCGCGGTGGATGGCCAGGAGATCGGGCGTCGGCCAGGAGAAGCCGTTCCGACCCACGCGCCAGAAGTGCTGGTGGGCGTCGATCAGCATGCGACGATCGCCTTGATGACGCCGGCCGCCGGATCCATCCAGCCAGGCAGCACCTGCGGCAGCTGGGCCAGGGCGGCGGCGTGGGTGTTGAGCGCCTTGGTCGGGACCTGGCCCGTCCGCATGGCCGCGACCACGGTGTCGAAATCCTCGGGCGTGGCGTTGCGGCTGCCCAGCAGGGTGGTCTCGCGCTTGTGGAACTCGGGGTCGGAGAAGGTGATGTCGGCCCCGACCACCGAGATCAGCACATAGGTCCCGCCGTGGCCAACATAGGCGAAGCCGGCCTCCATGGCCTTGGGCGCGCCGGTGGCGTCGAACACCACGTCGAAGAAGTCGCCGCCGGTCAGTTCGGCCAGCACCTTTGGCGTGTCGGCGCCCAGGTCGACGATATGATCCGTATCCAGATGATCCCGGCAGAACGCCAGGCGGTCGCGGCGGCCGTCCAGCGCCGTGACGACCCCGCCTTGCAGCTTGGCGAACAGGGCCGCGGCGATGCCGATGGGGCCGGTCCCGACCACCAGGACCGACTGGCCGGGCGTGATCCCCGCCCGGCGCACGGCGTGGGCGCCGATGGCCAGGAACTCGATCATCGCCGCTTCGTCCAGGGTCACGCCCTCGGCCTTGCGGACGAAGCCGGCGGGCACGGCCAGGTATTGCGCCATGCCGCCGTCGCGATGGACGCCCAGCACCTGGATGTTCATGCAGCAGTTGGGCTTGGCCTTGCGGCAGGCGGCGCAGGTCCCGCACGACATGTAGGGCATGACATAGACCGGGTCGCCCGGCGCCAGGCCGCTGTCGTCCGGCGCCTGGACCACCTCGCCGGACAGCTCGTGGCCCATGACCCGGGGATAGGCCAGGAACGGCTGGGCGCCCCGGAAGATGTGCATGTCGGTGCCGCAGATCCCGACGCGCCGCACCCGGATCAGCACCTCGTCCGCCGCCCGATCGGGGATCGGGCGGCGTTCCAGGACCAGTTCGCCGGGCGCGGCGCAGACCAGGGCGTCCATCATGGCCTAGTGGGCTCCCACCGGGGCCGTCCGGAGGTCCTCGCGCGTGGCGCGGCCGGCCGTGAAGCCGAACAGCCCGACCACGGCGAAGCAGGCGCAGGGCACCAGGATGGCGAAGTTGATGGCGCTGGCGTCCGACAGCGCGCCCATGGCCGCCGTCAGCACCGCCCCGCCGATGATGCTCATCACCAGGAACGACGAGCCGGTCTTGGTCAGCGGGCCCAGCCCCTTCAGCGAACCGGCGAAGATGGTCGGGAACATGATCGACATGAAGACGCTGGTGGCCGCCAGGGCCAGGAGGCCGGTCTTGCCGCCGACCAGGGCGGCCGTCAGGGTCAGGCCGACATTGACCGCCGCGAACAGGCCCATCAGCAGGGCGGGACGCACCCGGCTCATGGCGGCCGTGCCGAGGAAGCGTCCGGCCATGAAGCCGACCAGCGACCACGACAGATAGGCCGCCGCGGTCTTCTCGCCCATGCCCGGGACTTCGTGCTGGGCGTAGCGGATCATGTAGCTCCAGACCCCGACCTGGGCGCCGACATAGAAGAACTGGGCCGCCACCCCGAACAGGAAGCGCGGGCGCGCCAGCAGGGCGGGGATGGCCTGGGCGGCCGGCAGGCCGGCGTCGGTCTCGCCGGGATCGGGACGCCCGGCCTGGTGCGGGAACTTGGTCAGGGCCACCAGCAGCGCCCAGGCCAGCACCACCCCGGCGATGACCAGATAGGGAACCTGGGTCGAATGGGCCTCGGCCGTCTGGAAGGCGTCCAGCTGGGCCGGGGTCATGGCCGCGAACTCCGCCTTGGTGGGCTCCACGCCCGACAGGATGAACTGGCGGCCCACGACCACGGCGGTGATCGAGCCCAGCGGATTGAAGGCTTGGGCGAAGTTCAGGCGCTGCTCGGCCTTGGCCGGGTCGCCGAGCACGGTGATCAGCGGATTGGCCGAGGTCTCCAGGAAGGCCAGGCCCGAGGCCAGGACGAACAGGGCGGCCAGGAACCACGAATACTGCCGGACCTCGGCGGCGGGGTAGAACAGCAGGGCGCCCAGGCCGAACAGCAGCAGGCCGACGATCACGGCGGCCTTGTAGCCCCAGCGGCGCATCACCACGCTGGCCGGCAGGGCCAGGAAGAAATAGCCCAGATAGAAGGCCATCTGCACCAGGCCCGACTGCAGGTCATTGAGGAAGAAGGCCTTTTTCAGATGCGGGATCAGGACGTCGTTGAGGTTGTTGGCCACCCCCCACAGGAAGAACAGGGCGACGATCAGGATCAACGGCGCCAGCGCCGTCCGTTGCGGGGGACTCTTGTCCAAGGCGGGTTCCTCCCTTGGGGGCGGTTGACCCGCTCCCGTTTGTCTGGAACGAAAAGCATCACATGTGATGTGTCGCGTCAAATATGAAAACAAAACGGCACGAGGGAAGGAACACCGGATGCGGCACTGCCTGGCGCTGGACCTGCACGACGACCCTGAGACGATCGCCGCCTACCGGCGCTGGCACGCGCCCGGCGGGCCGCCCGAGGCGGTGACCCGCTCGATCCGGGCGGCGGGCATACTGGAGATGCAGATCTGGCTGACCGGTCCGCGGCTGTTCATGATCATGGAGACCGGGCCGGACTTCTCGCCGGAGGCCAAGGCCGCGGCGGACGCCGCCGATCCGGACGTCCAGGCCTGGGAGGCGATGATGGGCGCCCTGCAGAAGACCCTGCCCTGGGCGGCGCCGGGCGAGAAGTGGACGCCGGCGACGCGCATCTTCGACCTGGCCGAACACGGATGATCCGCCGGCCGGCTGGGTCGTCGGTCGCGCGCCAGGTCCGGTTCGTCGAACGTTGTTTCCTCGTTGAAACATTTCTGGTGTTGGGTCATGCGGTAATGGGTTCACCCCATCCCCGCCCGCTCCGACGGAGACTGCTCGCATGTGTGACGACGATATCCACCCCGGCCTGGTCCACGATCCTCGCCTGTCGCGCCGCGCCTTCGGCCTGGCCGCCGCCGCCCTGGGCGGGGTCGCCGCCACCTCGGCCGGGGCGCAGAGCCCGGTCGTCGAGAAGGACGTCGAGATCAAGACGCCCGATGGCGTGGCCGACGCGGCCCTCTACTACCCGGAAGGCAAGGGCAAATGGCCGGCGGTGCTGATCTGGCCCGACGTGCTGAGCCTGCGTCCGGCGTTCCGCGACATGGGCAAGCGGCTGGCCGCGGCCGGCTATGTGGTGCTGGTGCCCAACCTCTACTACCGGGCCAAGAAGGCGCCGGTGATCGACGGGACCTTCGACTTCTCCAAGCCCGACGACCGCGCCAAGCTGACCCCGCTGCGGGCCACCGTGACGCCCGAGGGCACCGACCGCGACGCCGTCGCTTATCTGGCCTTCCTCGACGCCCAGCCCCAGACCAACAAGGCCAAGAAGGCCGGCGTCCAGGGCTACTGCATGGGTGGCCCGCTCTCGTTCCGCACCGCCGGGGCGGTCCCGAACCGCATCGGCGCGGTGGCCACCTTCCACGGCGGCGGCCTGTTCACCGACCAGCCGACCAGCCCGCACCTGCTGATCCCCAAGACCCACGCCGAGTACCTGATCGAGGTCGCCGACAATGACGACAAGCAGGACCCGACCGTGAAGGACAAGCTGAAGGCCGCCTTCGCCGAGGCCAAGCGCCCGGCCCAGGTCGAGGTCTTCGAGGGCGCGGCCCACGGTTGGACCGTCAAGGGCAGCGCCGTCTACAACGAACCCGCCGCCGAGAAGGCATGGGCCAACCTGCTGGCGCTCTACAAGCGCGCCCTGGCCTGACGGCCCGAGCGTCGGGCGTCCGAACCAAGTCGTCGTCGCCAGGCCGGCGACGACGAGGCGGCCCGACGGAAAACGCCGAGTCCCGGCGGAATCGTCCAATCCGCCTGGGCGGAGCAAGGCGCAGATAGGCGTATCGAAATCAGGAGGTTCGCCATGAAGCGTCTGTTGCTATGGGTCGTCGCGTTGCTGTCGTTGGCGAATGTCGCCCACGCTGAAATCCCCGCCTTCCCGGCGTCGTTCAAGACCCAGGAGATCACCACCAACGGCACGACGATCCACGTCCGGGTCGGCGGCCACGGCCCGGCCGTCCTGCTGCTGCATGGCTACGGCGAGACCGGCGACATGTGGGCGCCGATGGCGGCCGACCTGGCGCGCGACCACACCGTGGTGGTCCCCGACCTGCGCGGCATGGGCCTGTCGACCAAGCCGGCCGGCGGCTACGACAAGAAGACGCAAGCCACCGACATGATCGGGGTGCTGGACACGCTGAAGATCGACAAGACCGACGTGGTCGCCCACGACATCGGCAACATGGTCGCCTACGCCCTCACGGTGCAGAACCAGAAGCGCGTCACCCGCCTGGTGCTGATCGACGCCCCGGTGCCGGGCATCGGTCCGTGGGAAGAGGTCCTGAAGAACCCGCTGCTGTGGCACTTCCGGTTCGGCGGACCCGACATGGAGCGCCTGGTCGCCGGTCGCGAGCGCATCTATCTGGACCGCTTCTGGAACGAGTTCTCGGCCAATCCGGCCAACTTCACCGAGGACGCCCGGGCCCACTACGCCGCGCTCTACGCCCGGCCCGGCGCCATGCACGCCGGCTTCGAGCAGTTCCACGCCTTCGACCAGGACGCCATCGACAACAAGGCCTTCCTCGCCCAGTACGGCAAGCTGACCATGCCGGTGCTGGCCCTGGGCGGCGAGAAGTCGTTCGGGCCGATGATGGCCACGGTCATGCGCGCCGCCGCCGACAACGTCACCGAGGGCGTGGTGCCGGCCTCGGGCCACTGGATCATGGAAGAGAACCCCAAGGCCACGATCGCCCTGGTGCGGCCGTTCCTGGACAAGCCCCTGTGAGGGCCTCCATGAAGACCCTCGCGCTTGCCTTCGTCGCGGTCCTGCTGACCGCGCCGGGCGCCGGCGCCGCCCCCAGCCCGGAGCTGCGCCTCACCCCGACCGAGGCCGCCGCCCTGGCCCAGGGCGGGGCCGGTCCCGGCTCCTCGGGCGTCGCCGGCATCCAGACCTCGGTCCTGGCCGGCGACCCGACCAAGCCCGGGCCCTACACGATCCGACTGTCGGCCCCGGCCAACACCCGGATCGCCGCCCACAGCCACCGCGACGAGCGCACGGCGGTGGTGATCTCGGGCACCTGGTTCTTCGGCTATGGCGACAAGGCCGATGAGGCCAGGGTCAAGGCGCTGCCGCCGGGCAGCTTCTACACCGAGCCGGCGGACGACCATCACTTCGCCCTGACCCGCGACGAGCCGGTGGTGGTCTACATCTTCGGCCAAGGCCCGACCGACACGGTCTATGTCGATCCGGCGGCGGCGCCTAAGCCAAAGCCGTAGGGCAGCTCCGGGCGCGGGCTCTCTCAAACGGTTGTCATCCCGGAAGCGCGAAGCGCTGTCCGGGACCCAGGTGAACCGCAAGGCCTCAGCCCAGTCCCCTGGGTCCCGGACAGCCTCTGCGAGGCTTCCGGGATGACAACCGTTCTTCCCTAGGAGCTCTGGGCGGCGCGCACCCCGTGCAGATCCACTTCCGCGACCAGGAAGTCGATCAGCGCCCGCACCCGGCTGGGAAGCTGGCCGCCGTGGCCGACATAGACCGCGTGCAGCTCCTCGACGTCGCCGGGATTGTAGGCCTCCAGCACGGGGACCAGCCGGCCGGCGGCGATGTCGGGTCCGATGTGGAAGTGCGACAGCCGGGCCAGGCCCTGGCCGACCAGGACCAGCTGGCGCGAGGTCTCGCCGTCGCCCGCCGTGGCGTCGCCGTGGACCGGCAGGGACAGGCGCTCGCCGCCGTCCAGGAACGGCCACTTGTCGCAATGGCGGGTGAAGTTGAAGCCGATGCAGTTGTGGGCGGCCAGGTCGCGCGGCGTCTTCGGGGCGCCGTGGCGGGCCAGGTAGTCGGGCGAGGCCACCACGGCCATCGGGCTTTCGCCCAGCTTGCGGGCCATCAGCTGCGAGGCGCGCATCGGCCCCACCCGGATGGCGACGTCGGTGCGGGCGTCCATCAGGTCCACGACCGTGTCGCTGAGCACGATGTCCAGGATCACCTTCGGATAGGCCGCCGAGAAGCGCGGGACCAGCGGCAGCAGGTGGTGCAGTCCGAACGGCACGTTGGAATTGATCCGCACCCGGCCGCGCGGGGTGGTGTTGGCGGCCACCGCGCTCTCGGCCTCGTCCAGGTCGGCCAGCAGCCGCAGGGTCCGCTCGTGGAACAGCTGGCCCTCGGCCGTCAGGGTCAGCTTGCGGGTCGAGCGGTTGATCAGCCGCGCGCCCAGCCGCGCCTCCATCCGGCTGATCAGCTTGCTGACCGCCGAGGGGGTCATCTTCAGCTCGCGGGCGGCGGGCGAGAAGCCGCCCAGCTCCACGGCGCGGGCGAACACCTCCATCTCGCCCGAGCGATTGATCTCCAGCCTGGCCATCTTTGACTTCAACTCACAGGTGCGGTGCTTTCCTCCAATCTAATTCATGATGGCGGCGGGCACTATCTCGGCGGTTCGAAATCCTTCGGAGTTCCTGTCGTGCCCCTCGCCCTCTACGCCCTGACCGTCGGCGCCTTCGGGATCGGCGTCACCGAGTTCGTCATCATGGGCCTGCTGATGCAGGTCTCGGCCGACCTCGGGGTCTCGATCCCGCAGGCGGGGCTGCTGATGACCGGTTACGCCCTGGGCGTGTTCGTCGGCGCGCCGATCCTGACCGTCGCCACCCGCCGCCTGCCCCGCAAGACCACCCTGCTGGTGCTGCTGGCCATCTTCACGATCGGCAACGTCGCCGCCGCCCTGGCCCCGACCTACGGCCTGCTGATGGCCGCGCGGATCGTCACCGCCCTGGCCCACGGCACCTTCTTCGGCGTCGGCTCGCTGGTCGCCGTCAGCCTGGTCCCGCCGCAGCGCAAGGCCTCGGCCATCGCGATCATGTTCACCGGCCTGACCCTAGCCACCCTGCTGGGCGTGCCGTTCGGCTCGTGGCTGGGCCTGGCCTTCGGCTGGCGCGCCACCTTCTGGGCCGTGGGCGCGATCGGCCTCGTCGCCTTCGTCGTCCTGGCCGCCCTGGTCCCGCGCGAAAAGGACTTCGCCGAGCCCGCCCCGCTGCGCGAGGAGTTCGCCGTCCTGGCCCGCCCGCAGGTGCAGATGGGCCTGGCCATGACCGTCCTCGGCTTCGGCGGGGTGTTCGCGGTCTTCACCTACATCCAGCCGATCCTGACCGAGCTGGCCGGTTTCTCGAAGGAAGCCGTCTCGCCGATCCTGCTGGTGTTCGGCGCGGGCCTGGTCGGCGGCAACCTGGTGGGCGGACGCTGGGCCGACAAGGCCCTGGCTCCCGCCCTGCTGGGCAGCCTGGCCATCCTGACCCTGGTGCTGGTCGCCTCGGCCTTCGGTTTCCACGACCGCATCGGGGCGGTGGTCGCCGCCTTCGGCCTGGGCGCGGCCGCCTTCGCCACCGTCGCCCCGTTGCAGATGCGGGTGCTGTCGCAAGCCGGCGGCGCGGGCCAGGGCCTGGCCTCCAGCCTGAACATCGCCGCCTTCAACCTGGGCAACGCCTTTGGCGCCTGGCTGGGCGGGGCGGTGATCGCCCACGGTCCGGGCCTGGCCTCGGTGCCCCTGGTCGCCGCCGCCGTACCCCTGTCGGCCCTTGCCCTGGCCGCCTTCAGCCTTTCACTTGAGCGCCGCGTTCCCCGCGTCGCCGCCCTCTGATCTAAAAGGACGTCGGATCATGGAATATCGCCAACTCGGAAAATCGGGGCTGAAGGTCCCGGCCCTCAGCTTCGGCGCCGGCACCTTCGGGGGCAGCGGCCCGCTGTTCAGCCACTGGGGCGACACCGACGCGCAGGCGGCCCGCCGCCTGATCGAGATCTGCCTGGAGGCCGGGGTCAACCTGTTCGACACCGCCGACGTCTATTCGAACGGCGCCTCGGAGGAGATTCTCGGCGCGGCCCTGGAAGGGGTGCGCGACCAGGCGCTGATCTCGACCAAGCTGGGCCTGCCCACGGGCGACGGTCCGCTGGACGGCGGCACCTCGCGCCTGCGGCTGGTCCGCGGCGTCGAGGCGGCGCTCAAGCGCCTGCGCACCGACCGCATCGACCTGCTGCAACTGCACGCCTTCGACGCCTTCACGCCCATCGAGGAGGTGCTGTCGGCCCTGGACGATCTCGTCCGGGCCGGCAAGGTGCTCTATGTCGGCGCCTCCAACTTCTCCGGCTGGCAGCTGATGAAGTCGCTGGCCGTCGCCGACGCCCACGGCTGGCCGCGCTACGTCGCCAACCAGGCCTATTATTCGCTGGTCGGCCGGGACTACGAGCACGAGCTGATGCCGCTGGGGATCGACCAGGGCGTCGGGGCCATGGTCTGGAGTCCGCTGGGCTGGGGCCGGCTGACCGGCAAGATCCGCCGCGGCCAGCCCCTGCCGGCGGTCAGCCGCCTGCACGAAACCGCCGACATCGGCCCGCCGGTCGACGACGAGCGCCTCTACGCGGTGGTCGACGCCCTGGACGCCGTCGCCGCCGAAACCGGCAAGACCCTGCCGCAGATCGCCATCAACTGGCTGCTGCGCCGGCCCACCGTATCCAGCGTGATCGTCGGGGCCCGCAACGAGGAGCAGCTGCGCCAGAACCTGGGCGCGGTGGGCTGGAGCCTGACGCCGGACCAGGTGGCGCGTCTCGACGCCGCCAGCGCCGTCACCCCGGCCTATCCGCACTATCCCTACTGGCGGGAGGGGGGATTCAGGCAGGTGAACCCGCCGCCGGTCTAGGTCCTGTCGCTTGTCCCTGCGCGCCCAGGGTCTTGCACCAGCGCGCACGGACGGCGGGTCCGCGCCGCGAAATGCGGCGCCGGCCGCAAGCTGCTGCGGCGCCCCGCCCGCAAACGCGCGCCGGGGCCGCCGCCCGATTGACCCGGCGGAAGCCGCCGCCTCGCATGGCCCCAACCAACAGGCAAAAAGGGGTCATGCATGCCGGTCAGCCGTCGCAGCTTCATTCACGCCATCGGCGCCGCCGGCGGCTACAGCGCCGCCTTCACCGCCATGCAGGCGCTGGGCCTGCTGGCGCCCTCCACGGCCTTCGCGGCCGGCGCGCCGCCGGACCTGGCAAAGGGCGGCGGCGGGAACGGCGCCAAGGTGGTGATCCTGGGCGCCGGCGTGTCGGGCATGGCGGCGGCGTGGGAGCTGGGCAAGGCCGGCTACGACTGCACGATCCTGGAGGCCCGGGCCCGCACCGGCGGCCGCGTCTGGACCGTGCGCCGGGGCGACAAGATCGAGATGACCGACGGCTCGCGCCAGGTCTGCGCCTGGGACGAAGGCCAGTACATGAACGCCGGCGCCGCGCGCCTGCCCAGCCACCACCAGATCGTCCTGGGCTATTGCCGCGAGCTGGGCGTGGAGCTGGAGGTCGAGGTCAACACCAGCCGAAGCGCCCTGTTGCTGAACCCCGAGGCCAACGGCGGCAAGCCGATCCAGATGCGCACGGCGATCAACGACACCCGCGGCCACGTCTCCGAACTGCTGGCCAAGGCGATCAACAAGGGCGCGCTGGACCAGGACCTGACCGCCGAGGACAAGCAGCGGATGGTCGCCTTCCTGAAGACCTACGGCGACCTGTCGCCGGACCTCTTCTACAAGGGCTCGCAGCGGGCCGGCCTGAAGATCGAGCCGGGAGCCGGCGACGAGCGCGCCACGCCCTACGACCCGATCAGCCTGAAGGCCCTGCTGGACGAGGACCTCTGGAACGGCGTGCTGTTCGAGGAGACCATCGACATGCAGGCCACCATGTTCCAGCCCAAGGGCGGCATGGACGCCATCCCCCACGCCTTCGCCAAGGCCCTGGGTCCCAAGATCATCAAGCGCCAGTGCGAGGTGCGCCATATCCGCAAGACCGCGAAGGGCGTCCGGATCGCCTATCACGACAAGGTCGCCAACCAGGACCTGACGATCGAGGCCGACTACTGCATCTCGACCATCCCCCTGCCGGTGCTGGCCAAGATCGACGCCGATTTCAGCCCGGCCTACAAGGCCGCCATCGCCCGCACGCCCTATCGCGACAGCATCAAGATCGGCTGGCAGGCCCCGCGCTTCTGGGAGGGCCCCAAGTACCAGATCTACGGCGGCCTCTCGTTCGTGAAGGGGCCCAGCAACATGGTCTGGTATCCCAGCTACGGCCTGCACTCGAAGACCGGGGTGCTGCTGGGCGCCTATGCCGGCGGCCGGGCGGCGGACGAGCTGGCCAAGATGCCGCGCGCCGCCCAGATCGAGCACACCCGCAAGGTCATCGAGGCCATGCACCCCGGCTGCGGCCAGCTGCTGGAAAAGCCCATGCAGGTGCAGTGGGCGGCCGTGCCCTACAACCTCGGCATCGGGGTGGGCTGGGCCAGCGACGACGAGCCGGACTACCACCTGCTGGGTCAGCCGGACGGGCCGATCCACTTCGCAGGCGAGTATCTCAGCCACGTCGGCGCCTGGCAGGAGGGGGCGATCCGCGCCGCCCATCGCGCCATCGTCATGCTGGACGCCCAGCACCGGAAGGGGCGGCCGGTGACCGCCCAGCGGACCATCTGATGACCCCAACACCGCTCATCCCGGCGAATGCCGGGACCCAGATGGGATGGCTTTGGGGCTGAGGCCAAGAGCGCGGCGCTCATCCAATCCTCCACACCGCTATGGGATCTGGGTCCCGGCATTCGCCGGGATGAGCGGGAATTATGGTTAGATAGTCCGTAGACTGATTATCAGGCCGCGCCAGTTTTCATCAGCGCCGCTCGTGACGGCAGCAGCTGGGCCATGAACGGCAGCAGGGCCGCGCCCACGGCCGGTCCGTCGGCCGAGGTGGCGGCCCGCTCGACCCGGGCCAGGGCCGGCACGTCGGCGATCGCGGCCAGGCGGTCGTTGACCGCCGCGACCAGCCGGTCCAGCAGCTCGGTGGGCAGCCGGCCGCCCACATAGATGGCCTGCGGATTGACCAGGCAGCTGATCGACACGAACGGCTGGACCAGCAGCCGGGCCGACAGGGCGATCCAGTCCTCGACCAGGGCCTGGCCCTTGGCCGACAGTTCGCCCAGCTGGTCGGGGCGGGTCACCGCGATCCCGCCCGCCTCGAGGTGGGCGTAGAGGGCCGACAGCGACACCACTTCCTGCAGCGCCTTGGCGGGCGTCTCCGGCGAGCTGACCGGCAGGAAGCCGATCTCGCCGCTGCGGCCCTGGGCGCCGCGGAAATAGTCGCCCTCGATCACCAGGCCGCCGCCCAGGCCCGACGACACCAGGACGTAGAAGAAGCTGGGCCGGCGCAGGCCGTGGCCGAACTGCAGCTCGCCCAGGGCGGCCGCGGCCGCGTCGTTCTCCAGGAAGATGGGCAGGGGCACGATGTCGGCCATCAGCTTGCCGATGTCGGCCGTGCTCCAGACGTCGTAGTTCTCGGGCCGGTGCGGCAGGTCCACGCGGCCCAGGTCGTCGGGCAGGGCCACGCCGATCCCCGACAGCCGCGGCGGCGGGCCCTTCCAGGCGGCCAGCATCTTGCGGATCTGGACCTTGCAGAACTTGGCGACGTCGGCGGGCAGGGGGAAGTCGATCTCCTGGCTGGCCCTGGCCCGCACGGCGCCCAGCAGGTCCAGCATCACGACGGTGATGTGGTCGCGGTCGATGTTCACCCCGATCGACAGGCAGCCGTCGGGATTGATCGTCAGGTTCATGGCCGGCTGGCCGCGCGCGCCCTGGACGCGGCCCGCTTCCAGGATCAGGCCGTCGTCCAGCAGGCGCTTGGTGATGTTGGCCACGGCCGGCGGGGTCAGGCCGGTGATCTGGGCCAGGGTCACCCGGGTGATCGGTCCGCCCACCCGGATGGCCTGCAGGATGACCCGCTGGTTGTGGTCGCCGACCCGCTCGAGATTGGCCCCCGACAGGCTGGCGCCGGCGGTGCGCTTCCGGTTCGATTTCCGCGAGACTTCCAAGGACGGCATTCGATGACCTTCGACCAGACGCCCTAGTATCATCGCGGCGGCCGATGGCGATAGCGGCGCCGCTATCGGGAATAACTTAAATTGCTTTCTTTATTCGTCGTCGCCGACTATGACGCAGGCTGTGAAGCGCGCCTCGGCGCCGCTAAGACAAGCCTGCAAAGGGCCGCTGGAGGAAACCGGGTTTGATTCAGGTCGGCGTTGATTTTGGCGGCACGAAGATCGAGGCCGCCGCCCTGTCCCCCGACGGCCAATTCCTGGCCCGCGTGCGCGCCCCCAATCCCGGATCCTACGACGCGGCCATCGTCACGGTGCGCGACCTGATCGCCCAGGCCGAGCAGCAGGCCGGCGGCCGCGGTTCGATCGGCGTCGGCGCGCCGGGCTCGGTCTCGCCGCGCACCGGCGTGATGCGCAACGCCAACTCCACCTGGCTGAACGGCCGCCGGTTCCGCGAGGACCTGGAGGCGGGCCTGGGCCGTCCCGTGCGCTTGGCCAACGACGCGAACTGCCTGGCCCTGTCCGAGGCCGTCGACGGCGCGGCGGCGGGTCTGGCCGGGGTGTTCGCGGTGATCATCGGCACCGGCTGCGGCGGCGGGCTGGCGGTCGACGGCAAGCTGGTCGAGGGCGCCAACGGCGTGGCCGGCGAGTGGGGCCACACGCCGCTGCCCTGGCCCAAGCCCGAGGAGTCGCCCGGCCCGGCCTGCTGGTGCGGCCGCCACGGCTGCCTGGAGACCTGGATCTCGGGCACGGGCTTCCGCCGCGACCATGCCGAGCGCACCGGCCAGGCCCTGACCGGCGAGGAGATCGTCGCCGCCGCCCGGGCCGGCGACGCCGGGGCCCGGGCCAGCTTCGACCGCTATCTCGACCGCCTGGGCCGGGGCCTGGCGGTGATCGCCGACATCGTCGATCCCGACGCCTTCGTGTTCGGCGGCGGCATGTCGAACGTCGCCGAGCTCTACGAGCGTCTGCCCGCCTTCATCGAGCCGCATGTGTTCTCCGACGGCTGGCGCGCCCGGCTGGCCCCGGCCAGGTGGGGCGACTCCTCGGGGGTGCGCGGCGCGGCCCGCCTGTGGACCCAGGCCGAAGCCCAAGCCCATGCCGTGGCCTGACCGCCGCGCCGCGCTGCTGGCCCTCCTGCTGGCCTTAGGGGCGGCGGGCTCGGTCATGGCCGCCGACGAACCGGTCGTCACGACCACCGGCGGCGCGATCCAGGGCGAGGCGCGCGGCGGCGGCGCGGTGTTCCGCGGCGTGCCCTTCGCCGCCCCGCCGGTGGGCGAGCGCCGCTGGAAGCCGCCGGCCCCGGTCGCGCCCTGGGCCGGGAACCGCGACGCCACGGTCTCCGGCGCGCCTTGCCTGCAACGCTCCTACGGCTGGAACGCCAGGGACGCCGCCGACAGTCGCGAGGACTGCCTCTATCTCGACGTCCGCACGCCCGTCCTGGATCCGTATGCGCCGTTGCCCGTCATGGTCTGGATCCACGGCGGGGCCAATCGGGCCGGATCGGCCCGGGGCACGGTGGAGTCCGGCCTGGCGGAGCAGGGCGTGGTGCTGGTCTCGATCCAGTACCGTCTGGGCGCCTTCGGCTTCCTGTCGCATCCGGACCTGACCGCCGAGGGCGGCGGAGCCTCGGGCAACTACGCCCTGATGGACCAGGTCGCGGCCCTGCGCTGGGTGCGGGACAACATCGCCCGGTTCGGCGGCGATCCCGGCAACGTCACGCTCTTCGGTCATTCGGCCGGCGGCCAGGACGTGGGGCTGCTGATGCTGGCGCCCCAGGCGCGCGGCCTGTTCCACAAGGCCATCGAGCAGAGCGGCACGGCTGGCTTCGGCCTGCCGCCGCGCACGCTGGAAGAGAACGAAAAGCTGGGCCAGGACCTGGCCCGCGCGCTGGGCGCGAAGGACTTGTCGGCGATGCGGGCGGCGTCGGGCGAGGCCGTGCTGGACGCCTCCGACGGCCTGAAGCCGCCGATCGCCGACGACGGCTTCGTCTGGCTGCAGGCCGTGGTCGACGGGGCGGTGATCCGCGAGGCGCCGGCCGCGACCCTGGCCGCCGGCCGGCAGGCGCGGGTTCCGCTGATCATCGGCAACAGCGCCAGCGAGCTGTCCCTGTACAAGGGCCCCGCCAACGCCCGGACCTGGGTGAAGGCCGAGTATGGCGCGGAGACCGACCAAGCGCTGGGACTCTACGGGCTCGTCGGCGACGCCCCGGCCTCCGAGGCGGTCGCCGACCAGATCGCGACCGACACCGGCTTCCGCTGTCCCGCGATCTGGGCGGCGGCGCGGCAGGTCGCGGCCGGCCAACGGGTCTGGCGCTACGAGCTGGCCGTGGCCGCGCCCGGCGCGGGGCCGGTGCGGCACGGCTCGGAGCTGCCCTTCGTGTTCGACGCCCCGCCGGCCGGGACGACGCAAGGCCAATGGCCGCGCCTGGGTGCCTACTGGACCAACTTCGCCAGGACGGGCGATCCCAACGGACCGGGGCTGACGCCCTGGCCAGCCCAGGGGGCGGCGGTCGAGGCGATCACCTTCACCCCGTCCGGACCTCACGTCACGAGAGACGATCGCGGCGCGTTCTGCCGCCGCCTACCGCGTCCCTGAAGACCACAAAGATCGGCCCGAGAGAGGCCGGCTCGAGGAGGAAGACATGACGACCAAGTTCGCCCGACTCCGCCTGTCGCTGCTGGCGACGTCCGTCGCCCTGGGCGCCGTGCTGGCCGCCTCGCCGGCCGCCGCCCAGGCCGTCTACGGCCCCTACAACGCCGACCTGCCGCGCGGCGGCGACGGGCTGTCGAAGCCCTTGGCGGGAAGCCCGCTGCCGGCGCAAGGACCGTGGTCGCTGCAGGGCTGGATCTCGCCCGCGACGGCCTCGTCCGGCCGCGTCGTGGTGGCCGGGGTCGGCGACCCGGCGAGCGGCGGACGGTTCCTGGTCCTCGAGGACGGCGCGCCGGCGGTCCTGACCGGCGCGACGGTCGTCAAGGGGCCGAGCGCGCTGAAGCCTGGCGGCTGGACCCACGTGGCGGCGGTGTCGGACGGAGCCAAGGTCGCGCTCTATGTCGACGGGGCCAAGGTGGCGGAAGGGCCGGCGGGACCGGTCGCCTCGGCCGCGACCGTGCAGCTGGGGCCGCGCAGACCGGGCGCGCCGTTCGGCGGCAAGGTCGCCGGCTTCACCGTCCAGGCGGGCGGCCTGACCCCCGCCCAGGTCAAGGCCCTGGCGGCCGCGAAGCCTGATCCTGCCCTGACTGTCTACGAGCCTGGCAGCCCGACCTGGCCGGTGCAGGTGCGCCAGATGTACGGCCAGGTCACCCCGCAGGACGCCTGGACCCGGCCCAAGACCAAGGCCCCGTTCTCCAAGCCCGTCGCCGTGCCGCCCTATGCCGGTCCGGCCCTGGTCGCCGCCGCCGCCTCGGAAGGCGCGGCGGCCTGGACCCTGAAGCGCTGGTCGCTGGTCGAGGCGCCGAAGGTCGCGGCCGATCCGACAGCGCTGTCCAGACCCGGCTACGACGCCAAGGGCTGGTACGCCGCCACCGTGCCCAGCACGGTGCTGACCACCCTGGTCGATCGCGGCGTCTATCCCGACCCCGACTACGGCCTGAACAACACGGCCATCCCCGAGAGCCTGAACAAGCAGGACTACTGGTACCGGACCGAGTTCACGGCGCCCACTGACCAGGACGGCCGCCACCAGGCGCTGGTCTTCAAGGGCGTCAACTACGCCGCCGAGGTCTGGCTGAACGGCGAGAAGCTGGGCGTGCTGAAGGGCGCCTTCATCCGGGGGCGGTTCGACGTCACCGGCAAGCTGAAGCCGGGTGTCAACGCCCTGGCGGTCAAGGTCTCGCCGCCGCCGCACCCGGGCCTGGCCCACGAGGAGAGCCTGACGGCCGGGGTCGGCGAGAACGGCGGGATGCAGGCCCTGGACGGCCCGACCTTCATCGCCAGCGAGGGCTGGGACTGGATCCCCAGCGTCCGCGACCGCAACACCGGCCTGTGGCAGGACGTGGTGCTGACCTCGACGGGCCCGGTGCGGATCGGCGACACCCATGTGGTCACCACCCTGCCGAAGGCGGACAACAGCGTCGCCGAGGTCGAGATCGCCGTGCCGGTCGAGAACCTGACCGCCGCCCCGGTCCAGGCCACCGTGCGCGCCGCCTTCGACGACGTCGCCGTCGAGAAGACCCTGACCCTGGCGCCGGGCCAGGGCGAGGTGGTGTTCAAGCCCGCCGACTTCCCGCGGCTGTCGATCCGTGACCCCAAGCTCTGGTGGCCCAACGGCTACGGCCAGCAGGTCCTGTACGGCCTGCGGGTTCTGGCCAATGTCGACGGCCGGACCAGCGACCAGAAGGACAGCCGCATCGGCCTGCGCCAGATGACCTACGAGCTGTCGCTGATGGATTCGAAGGGCGAGCTGCGGCGGGTGGAGGTCGACTATTCCAAGGCCCGCCAGCTGGGCCAGGACGTCACCGACGGCAGCCACGAGGGCGTGCGCAAGGTCGACGGCGGCTGGGCCACGAGCCTGACCAAGGCGGGCGAGACCTCGCCGGCGGTGAAGGACGTCCCCGACACCGGCCTGACGCCCTACCTGGTCCTCAAGGTCAACGGCGTGAAGATCGCCGCGCGGGGCGGCAACTGGGGCACGGACGACTGGCGCAAGCGCGTCGAGCGCGAGCGGCTGGAGCCCTATTTCCGCCTGCACAAGGACGCCCACCTCAACGTCATCCGCAACTGGGTGGGGCAGAACACCGAGGACGTCTTCTACGACCTGGCCGACGAGTACGGCCTCTTGGTGCTGAACGACTTCTGGGCCTCGACCCAGGACTACCAGCTGGAGCCGCAGGACGTGCCGCTGTTCCTGGCCAACGCCGCCGACGTCATCAGCCGCTACCGCAACCACCCCTCGATCGCCCTGTGGTTCGGGCGCAATGAGGGGATTCCGCAGCCCATCCTCAACGAGGGCCTGGAGGCGCTGGTCCACGACCTGGACGGCACGCGCTGGTACACCGGCAGCTCCAACCGGGTGAACCTGCAGAACAGCGGGCCCTACAACTACCGTGAGCCGGAGACCTATTTCACCGAGCACGCCAAGGGCTTCTCGGTGGAGGTCGGCACGCCGTCGTTCCCGACCCTGGAGGCCTTCGAGGCCGCCGTGCCCGCGCCCGACCGCTGGCCGATCAGCGACGTCTGGGCCTATCACGACTGGCACCCGACCGGGAACGGCGCGACCAAGACCTTCCTCGACGCCATGACCGCCAAGCTGGGCGCGCCGACCAGCCTCGAGGACTTCGAGCGCAAGGCCCAGCTGATGAACTACGAGACGCACCGGGCGATCTTCGAGGGCATGAACCAGGAGCTGTGGACCAAGTCGTCGGGCCGCCTGCTGTGGATGACCCAGCCCGCCTGGCCGTCGACCATGTGGCAGATCCTCAGCCACGACTACGACACCCATGCCGCGTACTACGGGACCCAGAAGGCCGCCGAGCGCGTCCACGTTCAGATGAGCCTGGCCGACCACCGGCTGGCGGTGGTCAACAACGGCCTGACGCCGATCGCCGGAGCGGCCCTGCGGGCGCGGGTGTTGGGCCTGGACGGCAAGGTCCTGGACGACCGCTCCGCGCGGATCGACGCCGCCGCCGACGCCGTGACCCTGGGCGAGACGCTGGACCTTTCCGGTCCGCTGAGGCAGGGCGCCGCCGTGGTGCGGCTGGACCTGGCGGCGGCCGACGGGACGGCGCTGTCCAGCAACCTCTACTGGGTGGCCCGGGACGCCGAGGGCGAGCGCAAGCTGTCGGACATGGCCGCCCAGCCGGTGTCGATCGCGGCCTCGTCGTCGGGAGGCGGCGCCGAGACCGTGGTCGCCGTGACCCTGGCCAACACCGGCTCGGCCCCGGCCCTGAACGGCAAGCTGACCCTGGTCGACGCCAAGGGCGATCGCATCCTGCCCGCCTACTACGCCGACAACTATGTCTCGCTGCTGCCCGGCGAGCGGCGGACGGTCGAGGTCCGCTATCCGGGCGCGGCGCGGGCGGGGGCCAAGGTCGAGCTGCGCGGCTGGAATGTCGTCCCGACGGCGGCGACCATCGGGGAGGCGCGCTGATGCTGGATCGTCGCGCCCTGCTGGCGGCGGGTCTCGCCGTTCCCGGCCTGG
This sequence comes from Caulobacter sp. CCG-8, assembly GCF_037402475.1. Lineage (NCBI taxonomy): Bacteria > Pseudomonadati > Pseudomonadota > Alphaproteobacteria > Caulobacterales > Caulobacteraceae > Caulobacter > Caulobacter sp. CCG-8. Next base: position 144,164 of record NZ_JBBEUD010000004.1, on the reverse strand, counting down.
CCCTGGCCCAGACGCCCGCCCCCGCCCCGGCCTGGCCCAGCGAGGAGGAGCGGCTGCGCACCGACTGGCCGTTCCTCCAGCGCTACGCGGCCGAGAACGCGGCGGACAAGACCCTGCCGGCCGAGCGGCGGCGGGTGGTGTTCATCGGCGACTCGATCACCCAGGGCTGGCGCGATTCCCATCCGGCCTTCTTCGCCGACAACGGCTTCCTCGGCCGGGGCATCGGCGGCCAGGTGACGGCCCAGATGCTGGTGCGGTTCTGGTCCGACGTGGTGGCCCTGAAGCCGGCGGCGGTGCACATCCTGGCCGGCGTCAACGACATTGCCCAGAACGCAGGGCCCTACGATCCGGCCGCCACCCAGGCCGATCTCCAGGCCATGACCGCCCTGGCCCAGGCCAGCGGGATCGCGGTGATCCTGTCGACGATCCTGCCAGTGGCCGAGTTTCCCTGGAAGCCCGGCCTGGGACCCACGGCCAAGGTCCGCACCCTGAACGCCTGGCTGCGGGCCTATGCGGCCGAGCGGGGCGTGGTCGTCGCCGACTACACCCGCGTGCTGGACGACGGGACGGGCGGCATGAAGCCGGGCCTGGCCTATGACGGGGTGCATCCGACCCGCGAAGGCTACGCCGTCATGGAGCCCGTGGCCCTGGCGGCCATCGCCACGGCCCTGGCCTGAGCCCGCCGCGGGCGTGACCTGAAAGTCGCATAACGAAAATCAGTTTCGGAATTTCCCGTCCAATCTGACAGCGCTGTTGACAGCGCTGTCGGTTCTCCATAGGTTGAGGCTACCGGCACTCAAAAATAAGCCGGAAATCCACGGGAGGATGCGCACGCATCCCTCAAACTCCGCATCTTGGCTCGTTCGGCTCCGCTGATCGAGAACGAGAACTGCTGCCGCACATCAGGGGAATGCACAATGACTACAAAGTCTTATCGATCGCGCACGGCTCTGCTCAGCGCCGCCTCGGCCATGGTGCTGCTGAGCGCCGGCCAGGCGCTGGCCCAGGCCGCGCCGGCCAAGAACGAGGAACCATCCCAGGTTGATGAAGTCGTCGTCACGGGCTTCCGGGCCTCGCTGGCCAACGCCCTGAGCCTGAAGAAGAACTCGGACCAGATCATCGAGTCGATCACGGCCGAGGACATGGGCAAGTTCCCCGACCAGAACATCGCCGAGTCGCTTCAGCGCCTGCCGGGCGTGCAGATCGACCGCGAGAACGGCCAGGGCACCAAGGTCCGCATCCGCGGTCTGGACCAGAACATCACTCTGCTGAACGGCGACACCTTCCTGTCGGGCCTGGAAGCGTTCCGCCTGGGCGAAGGCAACCTCAAGCAGACCAATTCGCTGGAGGGCATCCCGTCCAACCTGCTGGCCGGCGTCGATGTGATCAAGTCGCCCCAGGTCGATCAGCTGGCCGGCGCCCTGGGCGGCACGGTCAACCTGAAGACCCGCAAAGCGCTGGACATGAGCGACGACTTCACCGCGTCGCTGGACGTCGCGGGCAACCAAGGCTCGACCGACGGCAAGCTGAAGCCGAACCTTTCGGCGGTGATCGGCTACAAGATCACGCCCGACTTCGGGCTGCTGGGCAGCTTCACCTACGACGAGAACTGGATCAACACCGAGGTGCTCAGCGGTGAGAACCGCGGCGGCTGGGCCTATCTGAACCGCCCCACCGCGACGGGCAACAACCAGGTCCAGACCGGCTCGACCAACCTCTGGTCGCCGGAATACCGCTACAGCAACAACCGCCACCAGGAGCGCAAGCGCACCGCCTTCTCGCTGAACGCGGACTGGAACATCTCCGACACCGTGACCCTGACGGCCGACTGGTTCCACTCGGACCTGAAGATCTTCACGGGCGAGCACTCGCTGAAGTGGGCCTACGCCAACGAAAACGCGATGTACAACTCGCAGGGGCTGGTGAAGAGCAGCAACGACGTCCTGCAGTCGGGCACGGTGACCGCCAATTCCTCGGAAGGCGACACCTTCGCCAAGAACGCCAAGTCCAAGACCGACAACGTGCAGTTCGCCCTGGACTGGAAGGGGACCGACCGCTGGAGCGGCGAGGCCCGCGCGGCCTGGTCGAAGACCGACTACAAGTCCAACTCGGCCCAGGTCGATACGCGCTACACGCAGTACACCGTGCGTGACGGCGTCGCGGGCTTCGCCCCTAACGCCACCGCCCCGGCCACCGCGACCTATAGCTTCACGAACGGCGCCTATCCGATGTTCACGCCGGCGGCCAACCTAGCCACCGCCATGACGACGCCGAGCTCGGTGTTCTTCAAGTCGCACTGGGCGTTCGGCGACAAGACCGAGCTGGACAACAAGGCCATCACCGGTGACCTGCACTACCGTCCTGAGTTCGGCGAAGGCGCAAACATGCTGCTCAGCGCCGGTCTGCGTTACTCGGAAGACAAGGTCACCTCGGACTACGGCCGCTACCTGAACGACCTCTCGGGCAAGGGCGAGCTGCCGGCCAGCGCCCAGGGCACCACCGACCACGGGGTGTTCGTCGACTGGACCCCGCTGGGCTACTTCCAGGACGGCGCGATCGGCCTGAAGAAGTGCGACATCGCCTTCTACGGCTGTTCGCGCTTCGGCAACTCGGTCGCGGTGAACACGCCGTACCAGACCGCCGCCACGGCCCCGAACCGCGCCGTCACCGACAACGTCCACGGCGTGAACGCGCTCTTCCAGGACTACGGGCAGATGAAGAACCCGGTCGGCTGGATCCAGGGCCTGTATCCGTCGACCAAGTTCGCCTTCTATCGCGACCCGATCGAGTCCTTCAAAATCAAGGACGAGACGACCTCGGGCTATGTGATGGCCGACCTCGGCGACGATGGCTACCACATCAACGCCGGCGTCCGGGTGGTGCACACCAAGCTGGTCATCGACTCGTCCAACACGCCGGTGACCCCGCTGTGGTGGGGCACCGACAGCTGGAACGGCATCCTGAAGAACCCGGACAGCGAACGGACGGTGCGCGAGTACACGGACGTCCTGCCGCAGATCAACGCGGTGTTCAACGTCACCGACCAGGACAAGGTCCGCGCCAGCGGCGCCCGCGTCGTGGCCGCCCAGAACCTGTTCCAGCTGGGCCAGGGCGCGTCGTACAATTTCACCCGCTCGTCCACCCCGGGGCCGAACTTCGACAAGTTCCTCTACACCAACGGCAGCGGCGGCAACCCGGACCTCGATCCGTTCCGCGCGTCGCAGTTCGACCTGACCTGGGAGCACTATTTCGGCAGCCAGGGCCTGGTCTCGGCGGGCGTATTCTACAAGAGCATCGACTCGTTCATCGTCCCCGAGACCTTCCCGGTGACGGTGAAGGACCAGTCGGTGGCGGGGGCCACGACCGGTACGTTCGACTCGGTGGTCAACGGCGAGGGCGGCGAGATCAAGGGTCTGGAAGCCCAGGCGCAGTATGCGTTCGAGAACGGGTTCGGCTTCACGGCCAACTACACCTACTCGGACTCCAAATCGCCCGAGTTCACCGACTTCTCCAAGAACCTGCCGATCCCCGGCGTGTCCAAGCACGCCTTCAACGTCCTGGGCTATTTCGAGCGCGGTCCCTTCTCGACCCGCCTGTCTTACGCCTGGCGTGACAAGGCCTACCTGGGCGCCTTCAGCTTCGGCGCCAACCCGGACACCCACAGGCTGGGGATTTTCAACGAGGCCTATGGTCAGCTGGACGGCCAGATCGCCTACGACATCACCAAGGACCTGAAGGTGACGTTGGAGGGTTCGAACCTGACGAAGGAAGACAACAAGGCCTACCTGCAGTTCTCCGAACTGCCCTTCCGTTTCGTGTCGGGCGACCGCCGCGTGACGTTCGGTCTCCGCTACCGCTTCGGCCGCTAGCGCCGAGGCAAGGCCCGGCCATGGCCCTTCGCGGGGCCATGGCCGACGCCCTTGAGCGTCGCCGCCGCCCGGCTCAGAATCGCCGGGCGACGGGACGTCACCAAGCTGGAGGGACGGCGAGATGTCTGACGGAAACTGGATCCAGAACATCGTCATCGTCGGGGGCGGAAGCGCCGGATGGATGACCGCCGCGGCCCTGGCGCGCGGCCTCGACCGCCGCTACCGCATCCAGGTCGTCGAATCCCAGGACATCGGCGTCGTCGGCGTCGGTGAAGCCACGATCCCGCCGATCCGCTTGTTCAACGCCATGCTGGGCCTGGACGAGGCCGAGTTCATGCGCGAGACCCAGGCCACCTACAAGCTGGGCATCCAGTTCCGCGACTGGGGCCGGATGGGTCAGTCCTACTTCCACCCGTTCGGGGTCTACGGCCTCAACGCCGAGCTGGGCCACTTCTTCCAGTACTGGCTGAAGCTGGACCACGAGGGCGGCGCCCTCGACCTGGCCGACTATTCGCTGTGCGCCCAGGCCGCCCAGGCCGGCCGGTTCGACCGGCAGAGCGACGATCCGCGCGACCCGATGTCGACCTTCGGCTTCGCCTATCATTTCGACACCATTCTCTACGGCCAGTACCTGCGCCGCTTCGCCCAGACGCTGGGCGTCGCGCGCACCGAGGGCGAGGTCGTCCAGGTCGACCAGCATCCCGAGACCGGTTTCGTCACCGCCCTGCGGCTGAAGTCCGGCCAGGTCGTCGAGGGCGACCTGTTCATAGACTGCTCGGGTTTCCGCGGCCTGCTGATCGAGCAGACCCTGAAGGCCGGCTACGAGGACTGGTCGGACCTGCTGCCGATGGACCGGGCCGCCGCCGTCCCGTGCGCCCTGCGCGGACCGCTGTCGCCCTACACCACCTCGACGGCCCGCGAGGCCGGCTGGCAGTGGCGCATCCCGCTGCAGCACCGGGTCGGCAACGGCTATGTCTATTCCAGCCGCTTCATTTCGGACGAGGCGGCCGTGGCGACCCTGATGGCGAACCTGGAGAGCGAGCCCCTGGCCGAGCCGCGCCTGCTGCGGTTCAACACCGGCCGCCGCCGCAGGATGTGGGACAAGAACGTCGTCGCCATCGGCCTGTCCAGCGGGTTCATGGAGCCCCTGGAGTCCACCAGCATCCATCTGATCCAGGCCAGCATCAACAAGCTGCTGCAGCACTTCCCCGACCGGTCGTTCTCGCCGGCCAACCGCGACGTCTACAACCGCCGCATCCAGGTCGACATGGAGACGATCCGCGACTTCCTGGTCCTGCACTACAAGGCCACCGTCCGCGACGACGCGGCCCTGTGGTCCTATGTGCGCCAGATGCCCATCCCGGACTCGCTGGCCGAGCGGATCGAGCTGTTCCGCGAGCGCGGCCAGCTGGTCATCCATCCCGACGAGATGTTCACTCCGACCTCCTGGCTGGCGGTGCTGCTGGGGCAGGGCGTGCATCCGCGGTCCTATTCGCCGCTGGTGGCGGACCAGGACAGCCGGGCGATCGCCGAGGGCTTCCGCAACATGAAGGCCCTGGTCGCCCGCCGGGTCGAGGCCATGCCCGGCCACGCCGACTACCTCAAACGCCACGGCATGTGGGCCGCGGAGGCCGCCATGGCCTGACGCCGCCCGGCAAGGTACCGCTATCAAATCTCTGGACAGCGCTGTCAATCCATGGTGCAGTCAAGGCCGTGAAGAGGGGCGGCAGCCTCCGTATCAGGGAAGGAAACACCTAGGTCCCGCGCCAGCGCGCCCGACAGCGGCGAGCGGCGTCCCACGAATTCCTCTGCGTCCCATTCCAGCGCCGATCCGTCGGCGGGGACGACACGCCGGCGTCAGACCCCTCCGACGTCGGCGCGACTGGATGCCCTTCATCGGGGGCTCTCCAAACTCCGGCGCGACGACGTTCTCCCCGTCGCGCCGGTTCTTTGCCGCGCAATTCCGCCCGCGCACCCGTCGCCTGGGCCGCTTCTCGAAGGTGTTGAATGACCGTTTCGCCTCGTCGCCTGCTGATTTCGGCCCTCGTCGCCTCGACCGGTCTGGCCTCCTTCAGCTTGGGGGGCGCGGTCGCCTTCGCCCAGTCGAGCCCGGCGCCGTCGACCATCGCCCATCCGGACCAGTGGCCCGCGGCGGCCAGTCCGGCGGCGATCACCGACGCCAAGACCGAGGCCTTCATCACCCAGCTGATGGCCAGGATGAGCGTCGAGGAGAAGGTCGGCCAGACCATCCAGGGCGACATCGCCTCGATGACCCCGGCCGATCTCGAGAAATATCCGCTGGGCTCGATCCTGGCCGGCGGCAACTCGGCCCCCGGCGGCGACGACCGCGCTCCGCCGAAGGCCTGGATCGACCTGGTCGACGCCTACCGCAAGGAAGCCCTGGCCCCGCGCGCCGGCCACACCCCGATCCCGATCATGTTCGGCATCGACGCCGTGCACGGGCACAACAACATCGTCGGAGCCACGATCTTCCCGCACAACATCGGCCTGGGCGCCATGCGCGACCCGGCCCTGATCCGCCGCATCGGCCAGGCCACCGGCGAGGAGGTGGCGGTGGTCGGCGGCGACTGGACCTTCGGCCCCACCGTGGCCGTGCCTCGCGACGACCGCTGGGGCCGCAGCTACGAGGGCTACGCCGAGGATCCCGAGGTGGTGAAGTCCTATTCCGGTCCCATGACCCTGGGCCTGCAGGGCGAGCTGAAGCCCGGCCAGACCCTGGGCGCCGGCCACATCGCCGGCTCGGCCAAGCACTTCCTGGCCGACGGCGGCACCGAGGACGGCAAGGACCAGGGCGACGCCCGGATCTCCGAACAGGAGCTGGTGGCCATCCACGCCCAGGGCTATCCGCCCAGCATCGACGCCGGCATCCTGACGGTGATGGCCTCGTTCTCCAGCTGGAACGGCCAGAAGATCACCGGCAACAAGACCCTGCTGACCGACGTGCTCAAGGGCAGGATGGGCTTCCAGGGCTTCGTGGTCAGCGATTGGAACGCCCACGGACAATTGCCGGGCTGCACCAACATCAGCTGCCCGCAGGCGATGAACGCGGGCCTGGACATGTACATGGCCCCCGACAGCTGGAAGGGCCTCTACGACAACACCCTGGCCCAGGTGAAGTCGGGCGAGATCCCGATGGCGCGGCTGGATGACGCCGTGCGCCGCATCCTGCGGGTCAAGGTCAAGGCTGGGCTGTTCGAGCGCGTGGCGCCGACCGTCCAGGGCAAGCTGGACCGTCTGGGCGCGGCCGATCACCGGGCCATCGCCCGCGAGGCCGTGGCCAAGTCGCTGGTGCTGCTGAAGAACGACGGCGTCCTGCCGGTCAAGCCGGGCGCCAAGGTGTTGGTGGCCGGCGCCGCCGACGACATCGGCAAGGCCTCGGGCGGCTGGACCCTGACCTGGCAGGGCACGGGCAACAAGAACAGCGACTTCCCGCACGGCCAGTCGATCTGGGGCGGGATCGAGCAGGCGGTGACGGCGGCCGGCGGCCAGGCCGAGCTGGCGCCGAACGGCCAGTTCAAGACCAAGCCCGACGTCGCCATCGTCGTGTTCGGCGAGGACCCCTACGCGGAATTCCAGGGCGATGTCGCGCATCTGGGCTATCAGCTGGGCGACAAGACCGACCTGGCCCTGCTCAAGAAGCTGAAGGCGCAGGGGATCCCGGTCGTCTCGGTGTTCCTGTCGGGCCGCCCGCTGTGGGTGAACCCCGAGATCAACGCCTCGGACGCCTTCGTGGCCGCCTGGCTGCCGGGCAGCGAAGGCGGCGGCGTCGCCGATGTGCTGGTGGCCGGCAAGGGCGGCAAGCCCGCCCGCGACTTCCAGGGCAAGCTGGGCTTCTCGTGGCCCAAGCGCGCCGACCAGGGCCCGCTGAACCGCGGCCAGCCAGGCTACGACCCGCAGTTCGCCTACGGCTACGGCCTGTCCTACGCCAAGCCCGGCCAGGTCGGGACCCTGGCCGAGGACCCGGGCAACGTCGCCGCCGCCGGCAGCGTCGACCGCTACTTCGTCGACGGCCGCCTGCCCGCGCCGTGGCGGATGGACTTCCTGGGGGCGGGATCGGTCAAGACGATCGACGCCGGGGCCCAGGAGAACGCCCGCCAGGTGGCCTGGACCGGCCAGGGCATGCTGGCCATCCACGGTCCGCCGGTCGACCTGTCGCGCCAGACCACCGGCGACATGGCGGTGATGGTCCGTTATCGGATCGACGTCCCGCCGACCGCCCCGGTGACGATGAGCATCGGCTGCGCCGACGACGCCTCGTGCGCCGGCACGCTGGACGTCTCGAACCTGGTCAAGGCCGCCAAGCCGGGCGAATGGCGCAGCGCCAAGATCAAGCTGTCCTGCTTCCAGGCGGTCGGCGCCAAGATGGACCACGTCACCGCCCCGTTCGTGATCGGCACGACCGCGCCGTTCGGGGTCTCGCTGACCGAGGTGCGCCTGGCCTCCAACGAGGGCGACGCGATCTGCCCGAAGTAGGGCTCACCCTTTCGTTGTCATCCCGGAAAGCGCGGAGCGCTTATCCGGGACCCAGGTGGACCGCACCGCATTGGCCCAGTCCCCTGGATCCCGGACAGCCTCTGCGAGGCTTCCGGGATGACAACGGAGGGTTTGCCTAAGCGTGGGAGTCCTGGCTCTGGCTCGGCGCGGGCGGGCTTGGCTATAGTGACGCCATGTCCCGCACCACGCCCGCCACCCAGACCCTGACCAAGGCCGGGGTCGACTTCACCGTCCACGCCTACGACTACGACCCGGACGCCGACAGCATCGGCCTGGCCGCCGCCGCGGCCCTGGGCGAGGATCCCGGCCGGGTGCTCAAGACCCTGATGGCCCTGGTCGACGGCAAGCCGGTGCTGGTCATCGTGCCCTCCGACCGCGAGGTGGCCATGAAGAAGCTGGCGGCCGCCGTCGGCGGCAAGTCGGCCCAGATGATGAAGCCCGCCGACGCTGAGCGGATCAGCGGCTACAAGGTCGGCGGCATCAGTCCCTTCGGCCAGAGGAAGGCCCTGCCGGCGGTGATCGAGGCCGACGCCCTGGCGGAGGATCGCGTCTACATCAACGGCGGCCAGCGCGGCCTGCAGGTCCGGCTGGACCCGAACGCGGCCAAGACTGTGCTGAAGGCCGTGGCGGCGCAGGTTTCGGCCTAACCCCGATACCGCATCGCCACGTCGCACCGCTCGTAGCGGCTGCCGAACAGGGCCATGATCTCGGCGTCGTGCTGGAAGCCCAGCTTCTCGTAGAGATGGATGGCCGCCGCGCACTTCTTGTTGGTCAGCAGGTAGAGCCGGTCGGCCACGCCCATGGCCTTGGCGCGCTCGATCGCCGCCGCCAGCAGGAACTCGCCGACCTTGCGGCCGCGCGCCGCCTCCAGCACGCCCATCTTGGTCAGCTCGTACCAGCCGTCCTTCATCCGCATGATCGCGCAGGTCCCGACCACGCCCAGGTCGGGCGTCCGGGCGAACAGCACCGCCCCGCCCCTGTCGATGATCAGGCCGCGCGGGTCCTCCAGCAGGCGGATGTCGTTCTCCTCGAGGGCGAACATCCGCGAAATCCATTCGGCGTTGATGTCGTGGAAGGCCTGGGCCAGGTCGTCGGCGTAGTCGAGCACGGTCAGGCCGTCGGCCGCCCGGACGCGGTCCAGCAGCGACCGGGCGTCCAGCCCGGCCTCCACCGCCGCGATCTGGTCCAGCAAGGCCTGTTCCCGCCCGCCGCACAGCTGCGACACCGCCGCGGCCACGCGCGGCCAGACCTCGCGCTGGGCGTCGCCGATCACCCGCGCGCCTTCGTCGGTCAGGGACAGGGTCTTGTGGCGCATGTCGCGGGCCTCGCGACTGACGGCCAGCAGCCCCTGGTCCACCAGGCCCTGGACGGTGCGGGTGATGGTCGGCTGGCTGATCCCCAGCCGCTGGGCCAGGGCCCCGATCGTCAGGGCGCCGTCGCGCTTCAGGGCGCCGAGCACCACCTGCTGGGCCGGCTGGATCGGCAGGTCGTGGGCCTGGAGCACGGCGGTGGCCTCGGCCTGCAGCCGGTCGGAAAGCCGCTTGAGCCGGCTGCCCAGGAAGGCGGGTCCGAGGTCGGCGAGGGTGTCCTGGGTCATGGCGGCCTCAAATATATATAGCGCACTATATGTATGCCCATACGAGGAGCCGCGCAAGCGCCGCCCGACAGGCGCGGTCGGCCGGTCGCGTTCATCGAACCGTGTCCTTCGAGCCACAAGGCCGAGGCCAAGTCGCCTCCGGCCGCGCGGACGCCTTGTCCGCGCCCGACGATTCGTGAGATCAGCGCCTTCCGTCCAGCGCCCAACTCAGGAAGCCGCCGCCGCATGACCTTGAACGCCGCCCAGCCATACAAGCCACCGATCCCGGTGCGATGGCGCGCGTCGTGCGAGCCGCGCCCGCTTCGTCCGCAAGACCACCAACACCGCTAGCGACGACCGCCCCGGCCGTCGCCGGGAGCTATCGATGACCACCCTCGTTCTGGCCCAGGCGACCGAGCTCGCCTCGCCCCTGCTGCGCCTGATCGCGCCCGCCTATGCGGACGTGCTGGCCGCCCTGTGGCCCGCGCCGCATACGCCCTTCGTCACCGCCCCGACGGCGCGACGACACCTGATCTGCCTGATGCTGGCGACGGAGACCGCCGAAAAGCATGGGGGCCGGCCGCCGGTCGACGTCGACCTGCTGCTCGAGGCCCCGCTGCGCAAGGCCGTGCGCCTGGTGCTGGATCCGGCCCCCGAGGGCCTGGCCCGGGCGCTGGAGCGGCTGGGCGAGATCGCCTGGGCGCCCGAGGACTATCGCGTCCTGGTCGCCCTGCTGGCCGATCCCAAGCCGGCCAAGACCCTGCGCCACGCCGATCGGATCGATCCGCTGCAGGTGCGGACCCTGGGCGCCCTGCCGCGTCCGCTGCGCGACGCCGGCGGGGCGGCCGTGCGGGTCAGCGCCGCCCAGGCCAAGCTGCTGGCCGAGGCCCACGCCCTGCTCGCCCGCCGCCTGCCCGAGGCGGTGCTGGCCGAGCGGATCGCCGTCTGGACCCGCGCGCCCACCGCCAAGACCCTGTTCAACCTGGTGGCCGACGACTTCCGCCGCGAACTGCCCAAGCCGCCTCATCCGGGTACGGAGCGTCTGCGGCCGCTGGAGACCGTGGCGGCCATCCGCGACGCCGCCCGCCGCTACCGCAACTGCCTGGCCAACTATGTGGACGCGGCCGTCGACCGCCGCTGCGCCATCTACGAGTGGCTGCCGGCCCCCGGTGCGGTGATCGAACTGACGCCCGACACCTATTTCGGCTGGCGGCTGGACCAGGCGCGGCTGGAGAACAACAAGTCGGTCGACGACGCCACCCGCGCCGCCATCGTCGAGGAGCTGCGCGGCATGGGCATCCACGTCGGCCGCAGCGCCTGGCAGATCCGCCACGCCTTGGAACGCGCCGGCTCGCCGGGGTTCGAACTGGAGTCCGTGGACGCCGCGATCGCGGACTATTTCACGGACGACTGAGGCCGCCGGCCTGGAAGTCCGAAAACGCTAAAGGGGCCGGCTCGCGCCGACCCCTCGAGCTTCGGTCGTCGGCGAGGCCGACGCTAGACGTCCACCTCCGCGTCCAGGGCGTTCTCCTGGATGAACTCCCGCCGCGGCTCGACCAGGTCGCCCATCAGGCGGCTGAACATGTCGTCGGCGTCGTCGGCGTGGTTGACGCGGACCTGCAGCAGGGTGCGGGCCTCGACGTCGAGGGTGGTTTCCCACAGCTGCTCGGGGTTCATCTCGCCCAGGCCCTTGTAGCGCTGGATCGACAGGCCCTTGCGGCCGGCGTCCAGCACCGCGCCGACCAGGTCGAGCGGGCCGCGCACGGTGGTCGATTTGTCCTTGCGGCGGAAGATCGCCGAGCCCGAGAAGACCTCGGCCAGGGCGCCGGCGCGTTCGGCCAGGCGGCGGGCGTCGGCGGCGTGCAGCAGGCCGTCGTCCAGGACCACGGTCTCGGTGACGCCGCGACGGATGCGCTTGAAGACGAAGGCGGTGTCGCCGCGCTCGCCCGACCACGGGCCGTCGCCTTCTTCCGCATACAGATCAAGGCGTCTGGCCGCGGCGGCGATGTCGGGCTTGTCGCCGAACAGGCCGGCCAGGGCCGCCTGCTCGACGGCGAAGGCCGGGGCGCGCTGGGCCAGGCGATCGATGTTGCCCTTGGCCTGGCGGGCCAGCTGGACCAGGGCCAGGAGGTCCGCGCCGGTGCGGCGCTCGCCGCCGGCCAGGTCCAGCTCGGCGCCGTCCACGCCCTCGTCCACCAGGAAGGCGTCCATCTCGGCGTCGTCCTTCAGGTAGCGCGACGACTTGCCCTTGGCGGCTTTGTAGAGCGGCGGCTGGGCGATGTAGATGTAGCCGCGCTCGATCAGCTCCGGCATCTGCCGGTAGAAGAAGGTCAGCAGCAGGGTGCGGATGTGGGCGCCGTCGACGTCGGCGTCGGTCATCAGCACGATCTTGTGGTAGCGCACCTTGTCCGGGTTGAAGTCGTCGCGGCCGATGCCGGCCCCCAAGGCGGTGATCAGCGTGCCGATCTGGTCGGACGACAGCATCTTGTCGAAGCGGGCGCGCTCGACGTTCAGGATCTTGCCGCGCAGGGGCAGGACGGCCTGGTTGTCGCGGTTGCGGGCCTGCTTGGCCGAGCCGCCGGCCGAGTCGCCCTCGACGATGAAGATCTCGGACTTGGCCGGGTCGCGTTCGGAGCAATCCGCGAGCTTTCCCGGCAACGAAGTGATGTCGAGGGCGCTCTTGCGGCGGGTCAGTTCGCGGGCCTTGCGAGCTGCTTCACGGGCCGCGGCGGCCTCGGCGATCTTGGAGACGATGGCCTTGGCCTCGTTCGGGTGCTCCTCGAACCAGGTGGCCAGGCCTTCCTGCACCAGGCTCTCTACGGCCGGGCGCACTTCGGACGAGACCAGCTTGTCCTTGGTCTGCGAGCTGAACTTGGGGTCCGGCACCTTGACCGACAGCACGCAGGTCAGGCCTTCGCGGGCGTCCTCGCCCCCGACATTGACCTTCTCCTTCTTGGTGATGCCCGAGCTCTCGGCGTAGTTGGTGATGATGCGCGTCAGCGCGCCCCGGAAGGCCGACAAGTGCGTGCCGCCGTCCCGCTGGGGGATGTTGTTGGTGAAGCACAGCATGTGCTCGTGGTAGCTGTCGTTCCACCAGACAGCCAGATCGACCTCGACCTTGTCCTTCTTGCCGCGGATGACGATCGGCGTCTTCAGCAGCGGGGTCTTGGCCTTGTCCAGGTGGCGCACGAAGGCCTCGATGCCGCCCTCGTAGTGCAGCTTCTCGACCCACGGCTCGGCGTCACGCTCGTCCTTGAACCAGATGGTCACGCCCGAGTTCAGGAACGCCAGCTCGCGCAGGCGATGCTCCAGCGTCTTCCGGTCGAAATCGATGAAGGCGAAGGTGTCCTTGGACGGGAAGAAGGTCACCTCGGTGCCGGTCAGCACCTCGCCGGCCTTGGGGCCCTCGGTGCGGACGGGCGAGTCGCCTGTCACCTTCAGCGAGGTCACCGCGTCGCCGCGCTCGAAGCGCATCTGGTGGCTGTGGCCGTCGCGGTGGATCTTCAGCTCCAGCCAGTCGCTGAGCGCGTTGACCACCGACACGCCCACGCCGTGCAGGCCGCCCGAGACCTTGTAGCTGTTCTGGTCGAACTTACCGCCGGCGTGCAGCTGGGTCATGATGACCTCGGCCGCGCTGACGCCCTCGCCCTCGTGGATGCCCACCGGGATGCCGCGGCCGTCGTCGGTGACCGTCACCGAGCCGTCGGCGTTGAGGATCACCTCCACCTTGGTGGCGTGGCCGGCCAGGGCCTCGTCGATGGCGTTGTCGACCACCTCGTAGACCATGTGGTGCAGGCCCGAGCCGTCATCGGTGTCGCCGATGTACATGCCGGGGCGCTTTCGCACCGCGTCCAGGCCCTTGAGCACCTTGATGGAGTCGGCGCCGTACTCGCCCGTCATCACTTCGGGGGCCGACATCTCCGAGCCGTCCGCCGTCGTCAGGCGATCTTCCGAGTTTTGGCCTTTGGTCTCTTCGGTCATACGTCTTCCAATGCGGTCAGGCCCCGTTCGCTGACGCGAACGCCCAGAGCCCGACCTTTCAGATGGTCGAACAGCGACTCGTCGGTGCCTGTCAGAAAAGCCTGCAGGCCGAGCGCCGTGATTTCGTCGGCCAGGGCGGCTCGCCTTTTCAGGTCGAGATGCGCGGCGACTTCGTCGAGCAACACTATAGGATTCGGGGCGTCCTTCGCACGCGAAAGTCGCGAGGCCTGCGCCAAAACCAGGTTCAGAATCAGCGCTTTCTGCTCCCCGGTCGAACATTCGGCGGCCGGACGGTCCTTGTCGACGTGATGGATGGCCAGATCGCCCCTGTGCGGGCCGGTCAGGGCGCGTCCGGCGGCCCCGTCGCGGGGCCTCGCGGCGGCCAGGGCGGCGGCCAGGCGATGCTCGATCTCGGCGGCGTCCGCGCCCTCCAGCGCCATGGCTTCCCACTCGCCGGTCAGGGCCAGGCGGGCGCGGGGGAAGGGGCGGTCGCCGCGGGTGTCGATCTCGGCCTGCAGGACCAGCAGGGTGCGGGCCCGGGCCCCGGCCATCAGGGCGCCGGCCTGGCCGAGGCGGGCCTCCAGCGCCGTCAGCCACACGGCGTCGGCCGGCTGGCCGCTCTCGACGGCGTCGGTCAGCAGCCGCATGCGCTCGCGCTGGGCCTTGTCGTAGGCGTTGGCGTGGCGGGCGTGGTCGGGCTCGCCGGCGAACACCAGGCGGTCGAAGAACTTGCGGCGCTCGGAGGCGGCCTCGAGGAACAGCCGGTCCTGGGCCGGGGTCAGCCAGATCGGCCGCACGTGGTCCGCGAGGCGGCCGGGCGGGACGGTCTCGCCCTCGATGCGGACGACCCGGCGGGCGGCGCCGGCCAGCTCGACGCCGGTGCCCAGGCGCACAGGCTCGTCGTCGCCCGATTGGGCTTCGGCCGCCACGGCCCAGGCCCGGCCGACGGCTTCGCCCGGCAGGCGGCGGCCCACCTCGGTCAGGCTGGACCCGCGCAGGCCCTTGCCGGGCGACAGCAGGCTGATCGCCTCCAAGAGGTTGGTCTTGCCCGCCCCGTTGGCCCCGAACAGATAGACGCTGGCGCCGTCCGGCCGCAGGGTCGCGCGCTCGTACGAGCGGAAGTCGGTCAGGGTCAGGGACAGCAGGGCGGCGCGGCTCACCGGGGGGTTCTAGCCTATTCGCGCCGCAGCGCTAAATGCGATCAGCCCTGGTCGCGGCGCCGGCTGAACCCGGCGTGGGCCACCAGGCGGGGCGGTCCGCGCAGGGCGTGGGCCAGGTGCGGCCCCACCAGCAGGACCAGGAGCCAGGCGGCTCCGCTGAAGAGGACGGCGGCGAGTCTTTCCCAGGCCAGGCGCATGGCGATCTCCTTGCGGGATGCAACCGCTCTGCGCCTGGATCGTGGCGGACGCGCGTTGGGATGGAGACGGAATCTTGGCTCGGGCCAGGCCTAGCGCTCCTGGTCGGTCGAGCGCATCAGGATCTCGTTGATCATCACGTGGGGCGGGCGGCTGACGGCGTAGAGGATGGCGTCGGCCACGTCCTCGGCGGTCAGCTGGCGCATGGCGGCGGCCGACTTGTTGACGGCGCTCTGGACGGCCGGCACGGCGATGTGGTCGCGCAGCTCGGTGGCGGCCATGCCGGGCGAGATCACCGACACCCGGATGTTGTCCTTGTGGACCTCCTTGCGCAGGGCTTCCGAGAAGCCCGCCACGCCGAACTTGGTGGCCGAATAGACCGCCGCCATCGGATTGGCGACGTGGGCCGCGGTCGAGGCGATGTTGACGATGTGGCCGTCCTTGCGGGCGGTCATGCCGGGCAGGGCGGCCTGGGTGGCGGCGATCAGGCCCAGCAGGTTCAGCTCCAGCATCGAGCGCCAGCGGGCGAGGTCGGCCGTGGCCACGGGCTCCAGGTACATGACCCCTGCGTTGTTGATCAGGATGTCCAGCCGACCGAACGCGGCCTCGGCCTCGCGGACCGCGCGCTGGGCTTGGTCTTCCTGGGTGAAGTCGGCGACGATCACGTGGGCCTCGCCGCCGGCGGCCTGGATGCGCGCGGCCAGGTCGCGCAGGCGGTCCTCGCGGCGGGCGGCCAGGGCCACCTTGGCGCCGGCCTTGGCCAGGCCCAGGGCCACGGCCTCGCCGAAGCCCGACGACGCGCCGGTGACCAGGGCCGCGCGGCCGCTCAAATCCATGCTCATGAGATGCTCCTCGCCGGCGCCGAACGCGTCCGGCGAGGATATAGGGGCTCAGGTCCGGATCGGCATCAAGGGCCCGCTCCAGACGTGCGGAACCTTCTACTTGTCGGCCTCCTGGTCGCCGGGATCCTTGAACTTCTCCGCCGCCGCCGCGCCGGCGTTCTCGGCCAGGCTGCTCAGGAAGGCGGCGGCCGCGGTGGCGGCGATGCCGGCCATGGCGTTGCGCAGCTTCCGGGAGTTCGACTTGGTCCCCTTCTGCGGAGCGGCCTGCGGTGCGGTCTCGGCCGCCGCGGCGACCTCCTTCTCCGGCGCGGCGGGCTCGGGCAGGGCCTCGTCCACCATCGCGCTGGGCGGCGGGGTCGAGTCCTCCGGGGGCTTGCCGATGAACTTGCCGGAGACGCCGGCCGAGCCCGCGACGAAGATCGGCCTTTGCAGGTCCTGGCCGCAGGTGCGCAGGGCTTCGCTGGCGGGTTGCCGCCACGCCTCCCACGCCCTGGTCCCCTCGTAGCGATCCGGCAGGGAGGCCAGGGCCGCCCTGCCCCTGGCGGGCAGGTCCTTTTGCGCGATCTTGCAGGCGCTGGCGGCGATCAGGAAATCGACCTGCGGCGTGCCGCCCGCCTTGTGGCGGTAGGGCACGAGCGTGTTGAAGGCGCGCTCGTACTCCCAGTTCTCGAAGAAGGCCCGGCCTCGCTGGACTTCGGGAGGATCGACGGGTTTGGCGGCCTTTGCGGCCAGGGCGGGAGCGGGCGGGCAGGCCGCGATCAGGGCGACGGCGACCAGACCGGATTTGAGGCGAGAGGTCATGGGCTGTTCCTTGGCTTTAAGGAACCCGCGCGGACGATCGGGGCGTCGCCGTCGCGGAGGGTTTCCTTGGTCCGGCCGTGACCGTGCCTCGACGCCGCCCGGCTGGCTGTGAGGTGTCTCTCTCCATTTATGTGCGATTGCGCACATCGAGTTCGGGGCCAAAAAACGGGCGCTCCCAGGCGCCCGCTTCCGCCTCATCGCCATGGCTCCAGTTCGGCTGGCGGCGTCAGCCGAACTTGTAGCCGCACAGCTTGTTGCCATCGAGGTCGCGGAAATAGGCGAAATAGGCGCCCGGCATCCGCTCGCCCGGGCCGCCCTCGCACGAGCCGCCCAGTTCGATGGCCCGGGTGTGGAAGGCGTCGACCTCCTCGCGGGTCTCGAAGTCGAACCCGCCCAAAATGCCGTTGCCGACGCAGGCCGGATTGCCGTCGTACGGACCCAGCACCCCGAACAGCCCCGTGCCCTTGCCGCGATAGAGCCTCCCGCCGGACGGGTGGTCATAGACCCCCTTCATGCCGATCGAGCCCAGCAGGTCGTCGTAGAAGGCCTTGGCCGCCTCCAGCTTGTTCGAGCCGACCGTCATGTAGCTGATCTTCGCCATGCGCTTCCTCCCGTTTTCTTATGAAACGGACATTAGCATGGGCGACGGGGGCGACAAGAACGGGCCGATATGTGACGATCGCGTAACACCGGAGGTTGCTTGCGCGAGTCATTATGTCGCGCATGAATAACGGTAACAAACCCTGGGGAGGGGGCACGTGAAACTCAAGGCTTTGGGCGCTCGGCGCCAATGGTGGCGGGACCACCCGGAACTCGGCGTCGCCACCGGCTGGGCGATCGTCTGCGGCGCGCTGTGGCTGGCCGTGCGGGTGCTGGGCATCGCCTGAAGGCCGTCTTCGGACCGGGGCGTGGTCTCAGGACGTCCGTCGCGCGCCTTCCCTTCCATCTTCCAGGACATGAAGGCCGACGCGCGACGGGCGTCGCGGAGGTCATGCTCGCATGTGTGCGAGCGGTCCTACTGCCGGTTCAGCGCCCCGGCGGCGCCGAGCTTGGCCGCCGCCGGGGCCTGGACCGAACCGTTCCGCAGGGCGCTGGTCGCGCCGGCGTCGCGCAACGCCGTGTTCCCCGGGGCGGCGAGGGTCGCGTCGGCCGCCGTCGCGGCGGTTCCCTTGTCCAGGCTCGAAGCCGCCAGGTCCTTCAGGAAGGCCTCCATGAAGGTCCCGGAGGTGCCGCCGGTCATGGCGGCGTAGTTCGTCGGCTTCTGCGCGCCCCGTCCGCAGTTCGCTTTGTACCATTCGATGAGTTGGTTCGTCGGGGCGTCCACCTTGTAGCGGGTGGGCAGGAACGTCAGGCCGGACTTGCCCCAGGCCGGCAGGCCCGGATAGTCGATCCGGCAGGCGCTGGCGGAGAGCATGAAGTCCACCTTCAGCGTCCCGGGCGTCCTGGCCCGGTACGGCTTGAGGGTCCTGAAGGCCATCTCATAGTTCTTGCTGTTGAAGTAGGCGCCGCCTTGGGCGACCTCGGCGGGTTCGGCCGCGGCCGCCGCCGGCAGGGACGCCGTGAGGATCAGGGCGAGAGCGATCGCTCCCGGCCCGCGAAGGGAATGGGTCATGACTTGCTCCTTTGGCTCTCTGGGACCTGCTCGGGCAGGCATTTGAAGGGATCGGTCTCGCCTGGCGGGCATGGGGGCGAGGGGTCTGGAAGGCCCGGATCGGCCATGACGCCGAGCGGGTTCCCGCCGTGGTAGTAGATGGCCGCGTCCTGGGTGCTGGCCTGGCCGGGGATGGCGATGGTCAGCGCCATCAGGACTGTGCCGAGCATGGCCAGGACGATGCCGGGCGAGGCGCTGGAAAGGGCGAAACCCAGCTTGTGGCCGGCGACTCCCGCCGTGCCCGAGGCCTGGCTGGCTTGGGGTTCTTCCAGCTTGCCCAGCACGAAGGTCGCGCCCACCAGGGCCAGCAGCATGCCGGTGATGAAGCCGACGAACCGGGTCCACAGGCGGGCCCGCACGATCAGCGAGGCCTGGTCGTAGCGCCGCTCGATGACGTAGCGCTCCAGCGCCAGGGCCGCCTTGGCGTCGTCGCCCAGTCCGGCGGGCAGGGCGCCCAGGGCCTCGATCCCGCCTCGAGGCGCGGCCAGCTGGTCGTCCATCGCCACGAAACGCCACAGCACGACGGCGCTGAAGAACACCGCCGCCCCGACGACGAACGCCATCATCAGCGGCAGAAGCCGCAACTGCCACGCCTCGTGCGTCTTTCTGGCCATGGGAACCTCGGAAGACCGTGGTCACGTTCGACCGCGATCTTGCCGCGAGGCGCCTCACGCCGATGTGGCGTAAGGCGCGCCATTCGTGTGCGAATACACACACTTGGCGCGGTCCAGACAGCAAAACGGGCGCACGCGGCGCCCGTTCTCCTTCCGGCGATGTCGGCGGGGCTTAGACCCGCAGCGGCATCAGCACGTACTTCACGCCCGGGTCCGTCGGGTCGACCACCAGGGTGGGCGAGGCCGGGTCGGCGAAGCGGAACTCGGCGATCGGGCCACCGATCTGGCCGCAGACGTCCAGCAGGTAGCGGGCGTTGAAGCCGATCTCGAAGGCCTCGCCGTCGTAATCGACCTCGACCTCTTCCACGGCCTGGCCGGCCTCCATGTTGCGCACGGTCAGGGTGATGCGGCCCGGCTCGACGGCCAGCTTCACCGAGCGGCTCTTCTCGGCCGAGATGGTGGCAACACGGTCGACGGCCTTGGCGAACAGGTCGTTGTCAAGGGTCAGGATCTTGGCGTTGTCGCGCGGGATGACGCGCAGATAGTCCGGGAAGGCGCCGTCGATGACCTTGGAGGTCAGGGCCGCGCGGCCGAACTCGAAGCGGATCTTCTGGGCGCTGATCTGCAGGTCGACCTGCTCGCCGGCCGATTCCATCAGGCGGCGGGCCTCCTGGATGGTCTTGCGGGGCACGATCACGCCGGGCAGGCCGGCGGCGCCCTCAGGGGCGTCCATCTCGGCCAGGGCCAGGCGGTGGCCGTCGGTGGCCACGGCGCGCAGCTTGGTCACGCCGCCGTCGTTGACGGTGTGCAGGTACAGGCCGTTCAGATAGTAGCGGGTCTCTTCGGTCGAGATCGCGAAGCGGGTCTTGTCGATCAGCCGGATCAGCTCGTTGGTGTCGACAGAGATGCGGCCCGACAGGCCGTCGCTGCTCATCACCGGGAAGTCGCCGGCCGGCAGGACCGGCAGGTTGAAGCGCGAGCGGCCGGCCTGGATCACCAGGCGGGGGTCGTCGCCGCTGAAGCTGAGCGAGACGTCCGAGCCGTCGGGCAGCTTGCGGACGATTTCATAGAGCGTGTGGGCCGGGGCGGTGATCTGGCCGGGCTGGTCGATCTGGGCCAGGCCCTCGTCGATGATCTCCATGTCCAGGTCGGTGGCCGAGAACGACAGGGTGTCGCGGTCGGCCGACAGCAGGATGTTCGACAGGATCGGGATGGTGTTGCGGCGTTCGACGACGCTCTGCACGTGACCCAGCGCCTTCAGCAGCGCCGCCCGCTCGATGGTAAGCTTCATATCTCGGTCCAGGTCCCAGGGCCGCCGCCGTCAGAGAGAATCCCCCCGTGGCCCCGCAATGAATGGACTTGCGACATTAGCGCAAACCGCGACCGGGGGAAGGCCCGGCCGCGGCGAAATGCGCACTGGAGCGATAGCGCGGCGGGCGGACTAGCCGACGCCGGCGCGCTCGGCCTTGGTCGGCAGCTTCCAGTCCGGCCGGATGAAGTGGCAGGTGTAGCCGTTGGGGATGCGCTCCAGGTAATCCTGGTGCTCGGGCTCGGCCTCCCAGAACGGTCCGGCGGGGGCGACCTCGGTCACCACCTTGCCCGGCCACAGGCCCGAGGCGTCGACGTCCTCGATGGTCTCCTCGGCCACGCGCTTCTGCTCGTCGTCCAGGTAGAAGATCGCCGAGCGGTAGCTGAGGCCCTTGTCGTTGCCCTGGCGGTTCAGGGTGGTCGGGTCGTGGATCTGGAAGAAGAACTCCAGGATCCGGCGATAGCTGATCACGGCCGGGTCGAAGACGATCTCGATCGCCTCGGCGTGGGTGCCGTGGTTGCGGTAGGTGGCGTTGGGCACGTCGCCGCCGGAATAGCCGACGCGGGTCTTGATCACCCCGGGATAGCGGCGCAGCAGGTCCTGGACGCCCCAGAAACAGCCGCCGGCGAGGATCGCGGTTTGCGTGGTCATGGGAAGTCGGCCTTTCGTCAGGAGAATGGGCGAGGCTACATGTTGGGCCTGCCGAGGCCGCGCGCAAGCGGCCCGCACATCGCCGAAGGTTGCCCGTGCCGCGTCCCGCCGTCCTGTTCGTCTGTCTCGGAAACATCTGCCGCTCGCCCCTGGCCGAGGCGGCCTTCCGCCGCGAGGTCGAGCGGCGGGGCCTGGAGGTCGAGATCGATTCGGCCGGCACCGGGTCCTGGCACGTGGGCCACCCGCCCGACCGCCGGGCCCAGGCGACGGCGCTGCGCAACGGCGTCGACATCGCCCACTACCGCGGCCGGCAGGTGGAGCCCGAGGACTTCCGCCGGTTCACCCACGTCGTGGCGCTGGATCGCGACAACCTCGCCGACCTGAAGCGCATCCGGCCGTCTGACGCGACGGCGGAGCTGCTGTTGCTGCTGGACGCGGTCGAAGGCCGCCGGGGCAAGTCGGTGGCCGATCCGTATTACGGCGAGGACAAGGACTTCGACACGACCTGGGCGGATGCGGTGGCCGGGGCCAAGGGGCTGGCGGATTTGATCGAGGGGGAGGGCTGAGCGCTCTCCCGCACTCCAAATGCTGTCATCCCGGACAGCCTCTGCGAGGCTTCCGGGATGACAACGGATTTTGCGGTTGAGACTAAGCCTTGGTGTCGAACGAACCGCCCGTATCCGCGCCGTTGCTGGCGTAGGGGTTGGGGGCGGCGGTCGGTTCGGCCGGGGCGTCCGGGCCGGTCGAGCCCTTGGCGGCCACGGCGACCATGGCCGGGCGGACCAGGCGGCCCATCAGCTCGTAGCCGGCCTGCAGAACCTGGATGACGCCGCCGGCGGCGACCTCGTCCGAGGGCTGCTCCATCACCGCCTGGTGCAGGTGCGGGTCGAACTTCTCGCCCTTGCCCGGGTCGATCTTCTTCAGGCCGTTGCGTTCGAAGGCGCTCTGCAGCTCCTTCTCGGTCATCTCGACGCCGATGATGAAGTTGCTGACCGCCGCGTCCTGCGACTCGCGCGGGCTGTGGGCGGTGGCGCGCGACAGGTTGTCGGCCACGCCGAGAAGGTCGCGGGCGAACTTCTGGATCGCGTAGGCGCGGGCGTCGTTCATCTCGCGCTCGGCCCGACGCTTGGTGTTCTCGGCCTCGGCGGCGAAGCGCAGCGCCTGGTCCTTCAGGGCGGCCACTTCCAGCTGCAGCGCCTCGATTTCCTGCGCGGCGTCGTCGGCCTCGAAGGCCACGTCCTCGGCCGGCGTTTGTTCGTCGGTCATCTAGTCCTCATCCGTCCATCATCCGCCCGAGCACCCGGGCGGTATAGTCCACCAGCGGGATCACCCGAGCGTAGTTCAAGCGGGTGGGGCCGATCACGCCGATCGCCCCCAGCACCTTCTGTCGGCCCGTCATATAGGGCGCCGCGATCAGGGAGGAACCCGAAAGCGAAAAGAGTCGCGTTTCGGCCCCGATGAAAATGCGCACGCCCTCGGCCGTCCTCACGTCGTCCAGCAGGCCGATCAGCTGGCCCTTCTGCTCCAGGTCGTCGAACAGCCGGCGCACGCGCTCCAGGTCCTCCCGGGCGCTGGCGTCGGCCAGCAGGTTGGCGCGGCCCCGCACGATCAGGGCGCGATCGGGGTCCTCGCCGCCGCTCCAGGCGGCCAGGCCGTCCTCGACCAAACGCGCCGCCGCGGCGTCCAGTTCACGCCGGGCCGTGTCCAGCTCGGCGGCCATCTCGACCTTGGCCTCGTTCAGGGTGCGGCCGCGCAGGCGGGCGTTGAGGAAGTTCGAGGCCTCTTGCAGGGCGGCCGGGGTGACGCCGGCGGCGCGCCGCATCAGCCGGTTCTCCACCGCGCCGTCGTCGAACACCATGATCGCCAGCGCCTGGTCGGCGCCCAGGGCCACGAACTCCACGTGCTTGACCCCGCCCTCGCGGACCGGGGCGACCACCACCCCGGCGCCGCCGGCGAGGCCCGACAGGATCGCGCTGGCCTCGCCCATGGCCTCCTCGAACGAGCGGCCGTGGGCGAACAGGCGCGACTCGATGATGCGCCGCTCCTCCTCGCCGATGTCGCCCACCTCCAGCAGGCCGTCGACGAACATCCGCAGGCCCGCATGGGTGGGGATGCGGCCGGCGCTGGTGTGGGGGGCGTCCAGCAGGCCCAGCTGGGCCAGATCCTGCATGGTGTTGCGGATCGAGGCCGGCGACAGCTGCACCCCGCCGCGCGAGATCGTCCGCGATCCGACCGGTTCGCCGGTCTCCAGATAGGATTCGACCACCCGCCGGAAGATGTCGCGGGCGCGGGCGTCCAGGTCCGTGAGGCTGGGAGTCTGTGCGGAAAACCCCGAAAAGAGCTGTGTCATGTAGCCTTCGAACGCGCCTCACCCGGATGTCTCGGGCTTCGACGGGATTGGACGACCGTCTTAACTAGGATAAGCGGCCCCATCCTATCACGCAAAGCCCCGGAGTTTCCCATGCGTCCGTCCGAACGCGCCGCCGACCAAACGCGCGAAGTCACGCTGGAAACCGGCGTCAACCGCTACGCCGAAGGCTCGTGCCTGGTCGGCTTCGGCCACACCAAGGTGCTGGTCACCGCCACGGTCGAGGAAAGCGTCCCCGGCTGGCTGCGCAACAAGGGCTCGGGCTGGGTCACGGCCGAATACGGCATGCTGCCGCGCGCCACCCACACCCGGGGCCGCCGCGAGGCCGCGATCGGCAAGCAGAGCGGTCGCACCCAGGAGATCCAGCGCCTGATCGGCCGCAGCCTGCGCGCCGTGGTCGACCTCAAGGCCCTGGGCGAGCGCCAGATCAGCCTGGACTGCGACGTCATCCAGGCCGACGGCGGCACCCGCACCGCCGCCATCACCGGCGCCTGGGTCGCCCTGCGCATCGCGGTCAACTACCTGATCGAGGAAGGCGTGCTGAAGACCGACCCGATCCTGGGCCAGGTGGCGGCCGTCTCGTGCGGCGTGTTCAAGGACACCCCGGTGCTTGACCTGGACTACGAGGAAGACAGCAGCGCCGAGGCCGACAGCAACTTTGTGCTGACCAACGCCGGCGACATCGTCGAGATCCAGGCCACCGGCGAGAAGCGCGGTTTCACCCGCGCCGAGTTCGAGCAGCTGTTCGCCCTGGCCGAGAAGGGCATCGGCGAGCTGTTCGTGAAACAGCGCGAGGCGGTTTCGAAATAGAAGATTTCCCTCCCCCTTGTGGGGAGGTGGCTCTGGCGGAGCCAAGGTCGGGTGGGGTTTTCTGACTCAGCAGGCCCCACCCACCAGCTTCGCTGGTCCCCCCTCCCCGCAAGGGGGAGGGAAAACCCTTTAGTCCTCCTCGTGAGCCTCTCCCGGCCCCGGCTCGTAGGTCATCAGATCCCCCGGCTGGCAGTTCAGCTCCCTGCACAGGGCGTCCAGCGTCGTGAAGCGCACGGCGCGGGCCTTGCCGGTCTTGAGGATCGACAGGTTCGCGATGGTCACGCCGACCCGGTCCGACAGCTCGGTCAGCGACATCCGCCGTTCCAGCAGGATGCGGTCCAGTTGCACGCGGATGGCCATGGGATTCTAAAGTCTCCGCGGGGTCAGATGGTCAGCTCGGCCTCCCGTCGAAGGCGCGCGCCCTCGCGGAAGACCTCGGCCAGGACGAACACCACCAGGACCGGGAACCAGGCGCTCAGGCTGAACGAGCCGTCGACGATCTTGGTGTCCGGCGCCAGCCACTTGGCCAGGGCGGCGAAGATGTAGTGGCCGATCTCGAGGGCGGCCAGGACCAGGCCCACCACCCGCAGGCGGCGGACATTGTCCGGATGGAACGGGTCGCCGGCGGTCAGGGTGGAGAACACCCGCCGCAGGCGCTCGACGATCACCATCCAGCCGCCGGACAGCAGGGCCCAGGCCCCCAGGGCGCCGGCGAACAGCGGCCCCTTGCTGATCAGCTCGTCGACCGAGCTGCCGATATGCAGTTTCGAGGTGATCAGTTCGGGATTGAAGCTGAGCAGCAGCACCGCGACCGTGAAGATCGCCAGCAGGCTGACCCAGACCCACAGGCCCACATAGATCACGTCGAGAATAATCTTCAGGAAGCTCGACACCGAGCCAGGCCCCAAGGCGCGCATCCGCTCTTCCCCTTCCCCTCACACAGAAACGCCGACCATGCCCCGGCGGATCGGGACGGGTCAAAGGCGAGCTCTCGGCCGGGGTCAGAAGGTCTTGATCGCGAAGGTCACGGCGGCGAGCGGCAGACCGGCGATCAGCGTCAGCGTGGCCAGGCGGGTGGCGACGGCGTCGACGATGCGGAACAGTCTGGCGGCGGACATGGCGGGCCTTCGGATCGGGTGGGGCGGGACCGCGCCGACATGGCGTTTCTCCCATACGGCGAACATAGGGAGCGATTCCACGACCGCCAATGTCGCTTATCGATAAACGATATTAAACCTCTGTAATGATCGCGCTCACCGAACGGATTATCCAAGGTGTGGCGCCGGGGCCACCATGGCGACACGCGGGCCGGGGACATGCGCTTGTGCGTGTCCCCACCAGGTGCACGGCATCGGAAGAAAAGCCGAAACGCTTTGGCCTGTTGTCGGGACACGCACACGTGCATGTCCCCGTCTGAACACGAACCTTGCGGGCGCCCGGCCAGATGGGGGAGTAGAAGCCTCGTTGGCATGATTTCCGAGGAGAGACGCGATGACGCTGAAGCTGGAAGCGGGAACGAAGCTCGTCGCGGCGACCCACAATCCGGGCAAGGCCAAGGAACTGGCCGCCCTGCTGGACGGCCGCTTCGAGGTGCTGGCGGCCGGCGCCCTGGGCCTGCCCGAGCCGGACGAGACCGAGACGACCTTCGTCGGCAACGCCCTGCTCAAGGCCCGCCACGCCGCCGACCTGTCGGGCCACATCGCCCTGGCCGACGATTCGGGCGTGTCGGTCGCCGCCCTGGACGGCGCGCCGGGCATCTATTCGGCGCGCTGGGCCGGGCCGTCCAAGGACTTCGCCGTGGCCATGGACAAGGTCGCCGAGCGCATCGAGGAGACCGGCTCGGAGGACCGCTCGGCCTGGTTCACCTGCGCCCTCGCGGTCGCCTGGCCCAACGGCGGGCCGGCGGTGGTGGTGCAAGGCGAGGTCCACGGGACCCTGACCTTCCCGCCGCGCGGCGACCGGGGGTTCGGCTACGACCCGATCTTCATCCCCAGCGGCCACGACCAGACCTTCGGCGAGATGGACCCGGCCGCCAAGGACGCCATGAGCCACCGCGCCGTGGCCTTCGCCAAGCTGAAGGCGGCGCTGTTTGAATAGAGCCCCCCATCATTGTCATCCCGGAAGCCTCGCAGAGGCTGTCCGGGACCCAGGGGACTGGGCGAAGGCGGTGCGGTTCACCTGGGTCCCGGACAGCGCTGCGCGCTTCCGGGATGACAATCTTTGCGAGGCGTCGAGATGATCGACGCTCCTCCGCTGGGGGTTTATGTCCACTGGCCCTACTGCTCGCGCATCTGCCCCTATTGCGACTTCAACGTCGTGCGCGACCGGGGCAGGACCGACGAGCAGGCCGCCCTGGCCGACGCCATCGTCGCCGACCTCAAGGCCCAGCGCGCCCTGACCGGCCCGCGTCGGCTGCTGTCGATCTTTTTCGGCGGCGGCACGCCCTCGCTGATGGATCCCGCCCAGGTCGCCCGGGTGATCGAGACCGCCAAGGCGCTGTGGACTCCGGCCGACGACCTGGAGATCAGCCTCGAGGCCAATCCGACGGACGCCGAGACCGACCGCTTCGAGGCCCTGGCCGCGGCCGGGGTGGCGCGGCTGTCGCTGGGCGTCCAGGCCCTGGACGACGCGGCGCTGAAGCTGCTGGGCCGCAACCACGACGCCGGCTCGGCCCGGCGGGCCCTGGCCGTGGCGGCGAAGGCCTTCCCGCGCCTGTCGGCCGATCTGATCTACGCCCGGCCCGGCCAGACGGTGGAGGCCTGGACGGCCGAGCTGTCGACCCTGATCGCCCTGGGCCCGGAACACGTCTCGCCCTACCAGCTGACCATCGAGGCGGGCACCGCCTTCGACCGCGCCGTGGGCCGGGGCAAGCTGGTCGTACCCGACGAAGACCTGGCCGCCGCCCTGTTCGAGACCACCCAGGCCGTGCTGGAGGCCGCCGGCTTCGACGCCTACGAAGTGTCCAACCACGCCCGGGGGCAGGCCGCCCGGTCGCGCCACAACCTCGTCTACTGGCGCGGCGTCGACTATGTCGGCGTCGGTCCCGGGGCCCACGGTCGCCTGACCTTGGCCGAGGGAAAGCTGGCCACCACGGCCCGTCGGGGGATCGCCGACTATGTTCGCGCGGTCGCCGAGACCGGCGTCGGCTTCGAGCCCGAGGCCCTCACGCCCCTGGAGGCGGCCGAGGAGCGGCTGCTGCTGGGCCTGCGCATCGACGACGGCGTGGCCTTCGCCGAGGTCGCGCCCCTGGGGCTGTCGCCGGACACGCCCAGGGTGAAATCCCTGGTTGAAGATGATCTTCTCGTGGACGATAGGATCAGGCTTCGCGCCACGCGGTCCGGTCGTCTCGTCCTGGACCGGCTGACAGGAATGCTCGCGACCTGATAACCCTGTCGACCATGGTCTTGCGTAACCCGCGTCGTCGGCGCCTTTGTTCGTGTCGGTCCCCAGTCTCCTCGGGCCCAGTCTGTCGGAAAGTCCGCCCTTGAGCCGCCAGCTTCCTCCGCCCGCCCTGTCCGACGCGCCGTTGGCGCCGGGGCTGTATCTGGTGGCGACGCCGATCGGGAACCTGCGCGACATCACCCTGCGGGCCCTGGACGTGCTGAACGGCTGCGACGTCCTGCTGGCCGAGGACACCCGGGTGTCGGGCAAGCTGCTGGCCGCCTACGCCATCTCCAAGAAGCTGCAGCGCTACGACGAGCACGTGGCCGACCGCGAGACGCCGCGCATCCTGGAGCGGCTGGAGGCTGGCGAGCGGATCGCCCTGGTCTCGGACGCCGGGACGCCGATGGTCTCCGATCCCGGCTCGCGCCTGGCCCAGGCGGCCATCGCGGCCGGCCACGCCGTGTTCCCGATCCCCGGCGCCTCGGCGGCCCTGGCGGCCCTGACCCTGGCCGGCCTGCCCACCGACCGCTTCCTGTTCGCCGGCTTCCCGCCGACCAAGACCGCCGCGCGCAAGACGTTCTTCGAGGAGCTGGCCAATACGCGCGCCACCCTGATCTTCTACGAGGGCGCCTCGCGGGTGGCCGACAGCCTGGCCGACATGGCCGCCGTGTTCGGCCCGCGCCCCGGCGCCGTGGCCCGCGAGCTGACCAAGCTCTACGAGACCTGCGTCCGGGGCCCGCTCGACGTCCTGGCGGCCGATCCGCGGTTCGAGGCCCCCAAGGGCGAGATCGTCATCCTGGTCGGCCCCGGCGAGGACAAGGTCGCCAGCGCCGACGACGCCGAGGCCGCGCTGCGCGAGGCCATGACCCGCCTGCCGCTGGGCGAGGCCGCCGCCGAGGTCGCCAAGGCCCTGGGCCTGTCGCGCAAGGACCTCTACCGCCAGGCCCTGGCCATGAAGGAGGCCGGATGAGCCTAGCCCGTCCCGCCCGCCCAGAACGTCCGATCCGGCCGGAACGGCAGGCGCGCGGCGCGGCCGCGCGGCTGTCGGGACGGCGCGCCGAGGTGGTCGCGGCCCTGTGGCTGATGGCCAAGGGCTATCGCATCCTCGGCTTCCGCCTGGCCACGCCGCTGGGCGAGATCGACCTGCTGGCGCAACGCGGCGGCGTGCTGGCCGTTGTGGAGGTCAAGAGCCGAACCAGTCTGGAGGCCGCGCTGGAAGCGGTGACCTACGAGCAGAGGGCTCGCCTGCGTCGCGCCGGGGCGCATGTCGCCGCCCACCGCGCCGGCCTGCGCGACGCGACGGTGCGCCTGGACCTGATCGCCCTGGCCCCCGGCCGTCGCCCGCGCCACGTCCCCAACGCCTGGGCGGACGACCAATGACGCGGGAAGAGGCCGAAGCCCTGCTGACGAGCGCCGGGGAGTGCTCGGACAAGGCCTTCCCCCTGTTCGACGCCGCCCTGGCCTGCGCGGTGCACGACGATCCCGACCGCGACCTGGCCCCCGTGCTCGACATGGCCAAGGCCTCGATCGCCCGCCTGACCGAGCGGCTGAAGGGCGAGTCGCCCGAGGAGGCCCTGGCCGAGACCATGGCCGGCGACCTGCGCCTGTCGGGCGACCTGATCACCTACGACCATCCCGACAACGCCGACGTCATCGCCGTGGCCGACCGCCGCAAGGGCCTGCCGGTGACCCTGGGCGTCTTCTACCTGCACGCCGGCCGGGCCTGCGGCCTGGACCTGCACGGCGTCGACTTCCCGGGGCACTTCCTGCTGCGCATCGAGACCGAGGAGGGGCCGCTGGCGCTCGATCCGTTCAGCGAGGGGCGGGTGGTGCTGCCGTCCGAGCTGTCGCGCCGGGCCCTGCGCACCGGCCTGATGCCCGACGTCGCCGCCAAGCTGGACGTGCTGATGAGCCCGATCTCGGACCGGGCCGTGTTGATCCGTCTACAGAACACCATCTTCGCCCGCGCCCAGCAGGCCCGCGACTGGCACCGCGCCGAGCGCTCGGCCCTGCGCCGGGCCCTGCTGGACCCCACCGACCACCACCCCTGGCTGGACGTCGCCGCCGCCCGGGAGGGCCAAGGCGCCCTGGCCGGCGCGCTGCAGGCTCTGTCCCGCGCCCAGGTCCTGGACGGCGGCGCGGCCATCGCGGCCCGGGCGGCGCGCGAGCGCGTGCGGCTGCGGCTGAACTAGTCGGGGACATGCCCTTGGGCATGTCCCCGTCCTCAGATATCCACCACGATCTTGCCGAAGTGGCCGCCCGAGGCCTGGTGGCGGAAGGCGTCGGCCAGCTGTTCCAGCGGGAAGCGCCGGTCCAGCACCGGACGGTAGCCCGCCACGTCGATGGCGCGGACCAGGTCCAGCTGGTGGCGGCGGCTGCCGACCGTCAGGCCGATCACCTTCAGCTGCTTGCCCATGATGGCCACGGTCGGCACCGGTCCCGCCACCCCGGCCAGGACGCCGATCAGGGCGATGTGGCCGCCGTTGCGCGCCGCCACGATCGACTGCGGCAGGGTGCCGGCCCCGCCGATCTCCAGGATGTGGTCCACCCCCCGGCCGTCGGTCAGCTTGCGCGCCGCCTTGCCCCATTCGGGCTCGGACTTGTAGTTGATCAGGTGGTCGGCCCCCAGGGCCTTGAGCCGCTCCAGTTTCTCGTCGGACGACGAGGTGGCGATCACCGTGCAGCCGAAGGCCTTGGCGATCTGCAGGCCGTAGATCGACACCCCGCCCGTGCCCTGCACCAGCACCGTCTCGCCGCCCTTCAGCGCGCCGTCGGCGACCAGACCCCGCCAGGCCGTCACGCCGGCGCAGGTGATCGTCGCCGCCTCGGCCGGGTCCCAGCCCTGGGGCGCGCGGGTGAAGGCCGTGGCCGGGGCCACCACCCGCTCGCGGGCGTAGCCGTCGGCCCCGTCGCCCGGCACGCCGGCGAACCCGTCGTCCGGCGCCTCGCCGTCCAGCCAGCGCGGGAAGAAGGTCGAGACCGCCAGGTCGCCGACCGCGAAGCCCGTCACGCCCTCGCCCACCGCCAGCACCTCGCCGGCCCCGTCGGACATGGGGATGCGCCCGTCGGCGGTGGGGATGCCGCCCAGCGCCACCAGATAGTCGTGATAGTTCAGCGAACTGGCGCGGACGCGGACCAGGATCTCGCCCGGTCCCGGCGGGGCGGGCTCGGGCAGATCGACCAGACACAGGGCGTCGAGGCCGGCGGGGGGCGCGATCTGGATGGCTTTCATGGGCTTGGCCTCGCTGTGAGCGTTTCCTCGAAACGAGCGTGGGCCCGGCCGCCCGGCCGTTCAAGCGGGCCGCGACGTCAACCTGGCGGCCGGGGACACGCCGCAAGGGCGTGTCCCCGACCTCAGTGCTCCGGCCGCTCGGCCACGAACCGCGCCACCGAGTCGCGGAAGGCCTGCACGTCCTTGTTCAGCTGGATCAGCCGCTCGACGCTCATCCCGGCCGAGGCGAAAAGGGTCTGGCCCAGGCACGTGCTACGGGCCTGCATGTCGCGGCCGTGGTCGGTCAGGCTGACCACCACCTGGCGCTCGTCGTCGGGATTGCGCTGGCGCGACAGCAAGCCGGCCGCCTCCATGCGCTTGACCAGGGGCGTGACGTTGCTGGAGTCCAGGCCCAGGCGCTCGGCGATCGCGCCGACGCTCTGGCCGTCGACCTCCCACAGCGCGCCCAGCACCAGGTACTGGGGATAGGTGATCTCCAGCGCGTCGAGCAGCGGCTTGTAGGCGCGGTTGATCGCCAGGCTCGCCCCGTACAAGGAGAAGCAGAGCTGGTCGTCGAGCGTGAGGGCGCGGTCGGTGTTCGACACGGGTGGACTCCTGGGAAGCGCCCTTCGCCTTAGCGTGAAAATATATGTCGTGACAAATAATGACTCGACAGGGGTCGCGTGGATCGGCTAGGTCAACTCATATGTCGCGACATCAAATGTCGCGACATTGATGCAATCCCGCGACCTCAGCCCTGACGGAGGCCAGCATGGCCAACAACACCTCCTCCTCGCGCACCGACGCCGGCGCGCTCGTGCGCTACTATCTCCTTCGCGCCGTCGTGGCCGCCGCCTGGGTGGCGGCCGCCTTCGCGATCGGCGTGGCCAATCCCGTCGCGGCGGGGATCCTGCTGGTGCTCTATCCGGCCTGGGACGCCTTCGCGAACGCCCGGGACGCCCAGGCCAACGGCGGCGTCCGCGCCAACATCCCCCAGGCCCTCAATACCGCCGTCAGCGCCGCGGTGGCGCTGGGCGTGCTGGCCGCCCTGCGGATCGATCCGCGCCTGGTGCTGGTGCTGTTCGGCGTCTGGGCGGTGCTGGCCGGCCTGCTGCAGCTGGCCATCGGCGTGCGCCGCTGGCGGACCTACGGCGCCCAGTGGGCGATGGTGCTGAGCGGCGCCCAGTCGGCCCTGGCCGGCGGCTTCTTCATCAAGAGCGCCGCCGCGCCCGCCATGCCGGCCATCGCCGTCGTCGCGCCCTACGCCGCGTTCGGGGCGTTCTACTTCCTGGTCTCGGCGATCCTGCTGGCCGTGACGACGCGCCGGCGCGGCGCAACGGCCTGACGCCCCTCGCATTCGCGGCCGGGCCGCCTTAACTAGGCAATCGCGGCGCGGGACCTCCCGCGCCGCCCAAGCCGATCCCCCAAGTCGATCCAAGCCCGTCCGGAGTCCCCATGTCGCTGAGAGTCGCCGTCCAGATGGACCCCGTGCTGGGGATCAATATCGAAACCGACACCACCTTCCTGATGATGTGGGAGGCGCAAGCGCGCGGCCACAAGCTGTGGTTCTACACGCCCGACAAGCTGTCGATGGAGGACGGCCGGGTGTTCGCCCGCGCCCAGCCGCTGAAGCTGACCAAGACTCAGGGCGCCCACGCCGAGTTGGGCGAGACCGTGATCCTGGACATGAAGGACGACGTCGACGTGGTGCTGATGCGCCAGGATCCGCCGTTCGACATGGCCTACATCACCGCCACCCACTTCCTGGAGAAGGTCCACCCCCACACCCTGGTGGTGAACAATCCGGCCGAGGTGCGCAACGCGCCGGAAAAGCTGTTCGTCACCGACTTCCCGGGCGTCCAGCCGCCGACCCTGATCACCAGCGACCACGAGGCGATCTACGACTTCCGCGCCCGGCACGGCGACATCGTGCTGAAGCCGCTCTACGGCGGCGGCGGCTCGGGTGTGGCGCGGCTGCTGGCCGACGACCCCAACCTGGACGCCCTTCTGGAACTGCACGCCATGATCGGCCGCGAGCAGGTGATCGCCCAGAAATTCGTCCCGGCCGTGAGCAAGGGCGACAAGCGCATCCTGCTGGTGCACGGCGAGCCGGTGGGCGCGGTCAACCGCGTGCCGGCCGCCGGCCAGGTGCGGTCCAACCTGCGGGTGGGCGGCCGGGCCGAGGCCGTGGACCTGACCAAGCGCGACCTGGAGCTCTGCGCGATCATCGGCCCGGAGCTGAAGAGGCGCGGCCTGCTGTTCGTCGGCATCGACGTGATCGGAGAGTACCTGACCGAGATCAACGTCACCTCGCCGACCGGCGCCCAGCAGCTGAAGCGGTTCGGCGGCGCCGACGCCGCGGCGATCCTCTGGGATCGGATCGCCGAACTAAGCTCTACCTGAGGATTAGGAACTACTTCTAGACGACTGAATCGTCACACTTTCCTGAAACGTTCATTTTTCGTTCTTGCTCCGCTCCAACGGCCATGCTTGGCTTGTGGATAAATGGGTGGACAAAGGGGCGGAATCCCTATGGCGGCAAAGGTCGTCACGGTGGCGTTCGAGGGCGTGGAGGCTCGCCGGGTCGACGTCGAGGTGCAGCTGACGGGCGGCGCCCAGGTCATGGTCATCGTCGGCCTGGGCGACAAGGCGGTGGCCGAGAGCAAGGAGCGGGTGCGCGGAGCATTCGCCGGCCTGGGCCTGTCCCTGCCGCCCAAGCGCATCGTCGCCAACCTGGCCCCGGCCGACCTGCCCAAGGAAGGCAGCCACTACGACCTGCCGATCGCCCTGGCCGTGATGGCCGCCATGGGCGTGATCCCGATCGACGCGCTGGACGGCTGGGCGGCGATGGGGGAATTGTCCCTGGACGGACGGATCGCGCCCTGCGCCGGGGCCCTGCCCGCCGCCATGGCCGCCGGGGCGATGGACCTGGGCCTGATCTGTCCCGAGGCCTGCGGGCCCGAGGCGGCCTGGGCCGGCGGCACGCGCATCCTGGCCCCGCGCTCGCTGGTGGCCCTGATCAACCACTTCCGGGGCGGCCAGATCCTCTCGGCCCCGTCGCCCGGTCCGGTGGTCGAAGGCGAGGGCTTCCGCGACCTGCGCGACGTCAAGGGCCAGGAGCACGCCAAGCGGGCGCTGGAGATCGCCGCCGCCGGCTCGCACAACCTCTTGTTCTGCGGCCCGCCGGGCTCGGGCAAGTCGATGCTGGCCCAGCGGCTGCCGGGGCTGTTGCCGCCCCTGAGCTCGCACGAGCTGCTGGAGACCTCGATGGTCCATTCGGTGGCCGGGCTGATCGCCAAGGGGACCCTGACCCGCGCCCGGCCGTATCGCGCCCCGCACCACAGCGCCTCGATGGCGGCCCTGACCGGCTGTAAATTTTCAAAGATAATGAGAATTTTCGAAGATAATGAGAGGGAGGTGGCCTCGCACCGTCGCGAGTGATCCGGTCGAGGCTTCGGCAGATGGTTTTGCTGCAGGCCAAAGCGTCTCCGGTGGCCGAGAGATGTGAAGGCTTCCTCGGCGGACGAGATACGACAACATCGTCGAGCGACTTGCCGTGTCCCAGGACACCGCCGCGCGGGATCAGATCGATCCAGACCAACCTAGGGCGTCGCCGCAGGCGGTCCGAACCGCCTGATCGAGGTCGGCGACCCAGCCATGAGGGGGTTTTCCCAAACCGACGCGACACCGTCATGCCAGACCATGAAGGGGATACCGGGAAAGATCGCTAGGACTGTGGCCCCATCAGAAAGTCGTTGGACGTGCTCGGCGCTTCCGCCGCGGACTCGCTTGCGGACAACCTTCTCGCCGGCGAGTTGCTTGCCGACGGTCGCCGTCCAGCTCTCGCCCCGGCTATTATAGGCGATCGAGTAGATTCGCTCGTCCAGGGGAAGTGGCGCACGCCGCGCCGCCCGCGCCAATTCGGCATAGGCTTCCTCCATCTTTTCGGTCTCGATGTAGGGTACGAAGAAGGGCGGGGCGGGATCCTGCGTCATCTAGACCGTCTCCTCCTCGTTCTCGTCATCGTCCGGCTCCAGTCCATAGAAGCTGGAGTTGTCCACCTCCACCTCGGTGGGTTCGCCGAGTGTGAGGGTCTCGCCGATGCCGACCTCGAGATTGGCGGTGAACGGGTAGTTGTCCGACATGCTGGCCCCGTCGCCGCGGCGGAAATCCGAGCCAGATCCGTATTGGAGCGTGACGTAGACGGTGCCTTCAAGGGCGAGGTCCAGGCGGTCGACGCCAAGATCGACGATCTGGATATCATCGACCGACGCCTCTTCGACGATTGTGTGGGTCGAGAGCTCGTCCAGCGCGCCGACAGTCTCGGACATCAGCTTGTTCAGGACGGGCGTGTTGATCGTTTTATGCAGCTCTTTGATGACGGCGTCGCGGCATTCCTCCGCAGCCTCCATGAGGCCAGACAGGGCGGTGAGGATATCGCCGGCCAGGGCGTGGGTCTGGGCGCCCCCGGCGATGATGGTGTTGGGCCTGACGTGCGTGGCCTTGTTCAGCAAGTCCATCGCTTCGATCAGGGGGTCGATATACTCTTCGCGAGCCAATCCAAGCGTGCCCTCGACGTAGCTCGGAAGCAGCCCGGCGTGGGCGATGAAGCCGGCGCGCTGGGCGCGGGTGACCGTTCGAGTGTCCCGCGCCTGCTCGAACCAGGCGCATCGCCGCACCGCCTCGTCGGGCGCCCGAGTATGGAGGATGTGGCCGCTGAGTTCTCGCACGGCGGCCGCGAAGAGGTTGCCGCCAATCGGATTGTCGCCGTCCATCGCCACCTTGAGGCCGCCGCTCAAGACCTTGGTCGTGAAATCGTCGTTGGACCAACGCAGCCGGAACTCATCCCAGCCAGATTGGAGCGTCGCCCAGTTGGGCGGAGGCGGGGCAGCAATGTCGGTCATGGGGATCCACCCTGTTTATCTGAGAGGACGAGCTCTCGACTTAGGCGACGTCTAGGATTCGAGGTGACAGGTGAAGGCCGTTTTGGCCGCCATGTTTCTCCCTACTCGTGCGCCAGATTCCAATTTTACAGCGCGGCCACTTAGGCGCGAATCGGACAACCAATTGCACGTATGTCGAGTGCCGCCAACCTTTTGCGCGCTGACGATCTCCTCAAAATATGACTTACACCACACTGCGCATTGCGAGGCATTCGAGCGAATCCGGCTATCCAGATTCGTCTACTCAACAGATTGTGGGAAGATCTTGTCCACGAACCGCATCCGCCATTTGCGGGAGGCCGCCCATCTCACTTTAGATGCGCTGGCTGATATGGCTGGAACGACCAATCAGCAAATCAGCCATCTTGAAATGGGAAAGCGACGCTTGACTGTCGGATGGATGGAAAAGCTGGCAAAGGCGCTTGATTGCCATCCTTGGGCTTTGGTGTCGGCCGACCCGATAGTGAGCACTACTCCCCGCGAGCAGCAGTTACTCAATTACTTCAGGGGGCTTTCCGGCACGAGGCAGGAGGCGCTGCTCGCCGAAATAAAGCCCCCTTCACTGATAAGCCGAGCTGATTGATCACGGCCGAGGAGAAGGGCGAGATTCTAATCTTGCGCACATTCCAACAATTTGTTTGAGTGGCGGCGGCCTTATAGGCGGAGCGTGCCGTGAACGGTGCCGACGACCTCACAATCGGATCCGATATCGCCGCGCCCCGGGTGCGAGCAGCGCAATACGTGCGGATGTCGACCGATCATCAGCGCTATTCGACCGAGAACCAAGCCGCCGCGATCAAGGCTTACGCGGACAAGCACCGCATGGAGATCGTCCGTACCTATGCCGATGAAGGCAAAAGCGGGTTGACCATTGAGGGCCGAGATCAGCTACGGGCATTGATCGACGATGTCCGTGGCCACCGGGCGGACTTTGAAGTCCTGCTGGTCTATGACGTCAGCCGCTGGGGGCGCTTCCAAGACGCCGACGAGAGCGCGTACCTGGAGTACACGTGTCGACGAGGGGGCGTCCGGGTCGTCTATTGCGTTGAGCAATTCGAGAACGACGGCAGTCCAACGGCCACCATTATAAAGAGCGTCAAGCGCGCAATGGCCGGCGAGTATAGCCGCGAATTGTCCGCGAAGGTCTTCATTGGGCAGTGCCGTTTGATAGAGTTGGGTTTCCGTCAAGGCGGCGCGGCGGGCTATGGTCTTCGCCGACAACTGATCGACGGCTCGGGGCTACGCAAAGCGCTGCTCGATAGGGGCGAACACAAGAGCCTGCAGACCGACCGCGTCATCCTGGTGCCGGGCCCAGAGGGCGAGCTAGCCACCGTTCGGCGCATCTACCAACTCTTCTGCATCACGGGGATGACCGAGCGGGCGATCGCCGAGCTGCTTAATAGCGAGGGTCGTATCACCGATATGGGGCGGCCCTGGACGCGTGGGGTAGTCCATCAAATACTGACCAATGAGAAGTACATCGGGAACAACGTCTTCAATCGCGTGTCCTTCAAGCTCAAGCAAAAGCGCGTGCGCAATCCGCCTGACAATTGGATCCGGGCAGACGGCGTCTACGAACCGATTGTTGATCGACGACTGTTCGATAGCGCGCGGGACATTATCGCAGACCGCTCGCGTGCCTACGATGATGACGAAATGCTCGCATGCCTGCGGCAACTTCTCGATGATGTCGGAATGCTCTCTGGCTTGGTCATCGACGAGCAAGACAAGATGCCATCCAGCTCAGCTTATCGCGCGCGGTTCGGAAGCTTGCTGCGCGCATACATGTTGGTCGGATACCGCCCTGACCGCGACTATCAGTATGTCGCCATTAACCGCGCACTGCGCCAGCTTCATCCCGGCATTGTCGCTGGTATCGTCTCGGGCGTTTCCAGCGCGGGCGGATCGATCCACGTCGACCCAGTGAGCGGACTGCTGCTGGTCAATGGTGAGTTCACCGCCTCGGTGCTGATCGTGCGGTGCCTGCAAACGCCAGGCGGCGCCTATCGTTGGAAGCTTCGGTTCGAAACGGGTTTGGAGCCCGACATCACGATCGCCGTGCGCATGGACGCGGCAAATCGAGCACCCCTTGATTACTACCTTTTTCCAGCGATCGATGTGCTGAGCGACAGGCTGCGACTGCGTGAGGAAAACGGCTTTTCCCTAGACGCCTATCGCTTCGATGACCTCGGGATCTTCAACAACCTGGCGGCGCGAGTGCCAGTCGAAAGGGCCGCGTGATGAACGCTGTTCCCAAAATCGAACTTATCCCGATCGATCAGATTGAGGTGATCAATCCGCGCGGCCGTAACAAGAAGGGCCACGGAGAGATTATCGACAATATCAGCCTGATCGGCTTGAAACGGCCGATCAAGGTCAGTCGCCGCGCGCAACGAGATGGTCGTCCTCACTATTCGCTCATCTGTGGTCAAGGACGGCTGGAAGCGTTTCAAGCGCTTGGGCAGGAGCAAATCCCCGCCATCGTCGTGGAGGCCAACGAGGCCGACTGCCTCGTCGAAAGCCTGGTCGAGAACGTGGCTCGTCGCCAACATCGCGCCATCGACCTGATGCAAGAAGTCGGGAGCATGCGAAAGCGCGGCTATAGCGACTCCCAGATTGCCAACAAGATCGGCGTGACGTCCTCGTGGGTCTGCATGATCGCGGGCTTACTGGAAAGGGGCGAGGGGCGTTTGGTCGCCGCGGTGGAGACGGGTCTGATCCCTCTAAGCTTTGCGGTCGAGATCGCCAAGGTGGACGACGCCGAGGCCCAGCAAGCGCTCGCGGACGCCTACGAGGAGGGCAAGATAAAGGGCGCCAAGATCGGGGTGGTGCGCCGCTTGCTTGATCAGCGCGCCAGGCGCCGACGCGCCATGCCAGACAGTGCCCTGGGTCGAAAGAACCCATCTCGGGGCCTGACTGGCGATCAACTCGTCAAGCTCTATCAAAAGGAAACGGATCGGCAGCGGGTTCTGGTGAAAAAGGCCGATTACGCCCAGAGCCGGCTGCTCTTCGTGATCGAGGCGTTGAAGGAACTGCGTTCCGATGAATCCTTCGTGGCGATCCTGGGGGCCGAGCAGTTATTGACCATGCCGCGGGGGCTGACTGAGCGCATGGGCGTCGGCCGATGACCCGGACGGCGCCGGTGAAGCTGGGCTTCCGGGAGGATGGCGTCGTTCTCCAGGTCGCGGCCATCAAGTCTCTCAAGACGCTTCGGGCCACCACAAAGGAGAGCGGCAAGTACCGCCAGATCGTCACGTCGATCCGCGCCGTCGGCCTGGTCGAACCTCCCATAGTCATCCCCGACGCTGACAACGTAGGCTCGTACTTCGTACTGGATGGGCATCTTCGCCTGGAGGCGTTGCGTGATCTTGGAGTAGCCGAGGTCGCGTGCTTGGTCGCTACCGACGACGAAACTTTCACGTACAACAAGCGGATCAATCGGATCTCCGTCGCGCAGGAGCACAAGATGATCCTGCGCGCGATCGAGCGCGGGGTACCGGAGGAAAAGCTCGCAGAGGCTCTTGGTGTCGATGTCATTACCATCCGCCGTCGGGCGAAACTTCTGAACGGGATCTGTCCTGAAGTCGTGGATCTCTTAAAAGATACCGCCACCCCAATGGTCGTGTTCGACATCTTGCGCATGATGAAGCCGCTGCGCCAAATCGAGGCGGCCGAACTAATGGTCGGGCAGAGCAATTTCTCAAGGAACTTCGCCAACGCCATGTTGGTGGCGACGCCCGAGAGCCAGTTGGCAACGTCGAAGAGAAAGTCGCCTGCGAGCGGTGCGTCGCGTGAGAACATGGCGCGCCTGGAGCGCGAGCTTTCCGCGCTGCAGGGGCAGATCAAGTCGGTGGAGGACACCTTCGGCGTGGACACCCTGCATCTGACCGTGGCCAAGGGATACCTCTCAAGGCTGCTCGCAGCGGGACGGGTCGTGCGTTGGCTCGCGCAGAACAGGCCTGAATATCTTGGTGAATTTCAGTCGATCGCGGAGATGCGGACCATCGGAAACGATGAAATGGCCGCCGAGTAAATGCGATAATCGACTAGATCGGTCGCCAAATGGCCCTGAAGGTCGTCGGATCAGTGGTCAGGATGCTCCCCCCACAGAGCCCATTGTTCGGAGCTCATGATCGGGGCAAGATTGATGAACCAAAGGAGTGCGGCACGATGCTCAACGCCAGCCTCTCGTTGTTAGCGTTCACGATCGTCGTGGTCGGAGGATGTTGGTGGATGGACCGCCGAGGCACCGGTTCGACCTCCTCTCTCCGATCGACAGACTCGGGCGATCAAAGCGCGATGGCCGCTGCTGCGACGGTGATTGCGCTTAGCGATGCCTCTTCGTGTTCCCCGTCAATGGATCACAGCGGCCACGGGGCTTGCACGGATTATTGATTGGAGCGCGGCCGCGACGCTGAAGACGCTCCGCCGCAAGCGCCCAAGAGGCTCCGGCGCGTCGGTTGTTGGTGGTCTACCTGCGTGGCAAGGTGAGGCCATTGGGGGTGATCACTCCATGGTTGATCGCGCTTAAGCGTGGCTATAACAATCGGTGGTCGCATCGCGCTGACGGGTCTAGCGCGAGACGGGGAAAGACAATGTCTGAAAGTTACTGCGCCGCGCCGGCTTTGAGGGCGGGCCGTTGATCAGCTTTCCGCTTCTTCGTCGTCTGAAGGTCGAAGGATATCAGCTCTATCCGGGCCCCCACGCCGACGGCGTGATGGATATTCAGTTGGGTCCGGGACCGTGGCTCATCCTGGGCGTCAACGGTTTGGGCAAGAGCACCCTATTGTTCCTGATGCGCAATCTGTTGGTGGGCGCGGTGAGGGTGCGGCCAGCCGGCTTTGGCGGTGATCGCAGCGATATTCAAAATCTTGGTGACCGCTTCTTCGCCGTTCGTGTCGGCGACGATGCGCGTAGCGCCATGGGTAAGCTTGAAGTGGCGTTTGGTGGAGAGACGCTGACTGTCGTCAGGCGGCTTTCCAACCTCACGCTCGTGTCGGCCGAGATTCACGGGCCTGGCGGAGCGGTCGAACGGATTGACAACGAGGAGGTCTACCGGTCGGCGTTGGCGCGTCTGATGCATCTGGAGACATTCGAAGACGCGCTGCGGATCGTCGACCACATTGCATTCTTCCTTGAGGCCAGGCGTCCGTTGATCTGGGATCAGGCCGCACAGTTCGAGATCTTCCGGGCGCTGCTGATGCCCGAGCAATCGGCACGGCTTCGGACTCTGGAAGGGCGCATCGTTTCAGCCGACAGTAGTGCGCGCAACGTTAGCGCCGTGATCTATAAAATCACCCAGGACCGAAACAAGGAAGCGACGCGCCAAAAGAGTGAAGGGCAAACGCGAGCGCGGCTTGCTTTGCTGCACGGTGCCATTACCGAGCTGAAAGACGCCGAAGAAGCTCTCCAAACTCAGCTCGAAGGCCTAGAGGAAGAGCGCGACAATGCGCGCCTCCAGCTAAAGCGCGCTGACAGCGAGGTGGCTGCGGCGGCCCAGGACTACGAGCGGTTCAAGTTCGACACGCTGCGTTCGGCCTTCCAGGGGATCCGGCCGACCGAGCAGTACCTTTTTCTGAAACTGGCCACCGATCGTATCTGCCTGGCGTGCGGCCAGCAGGCCGACGAGGCCGCCGCGATCGTTCAAGAACGGGTGGACAAGGGTCTTTGTCCGGTCTGCGGCAGCCAGCATGCCTCCTCGGACGGGGCGCCGCTGCCAGAGGGATGGCGCGAACGGGCCAGGGGCACCTACGCAAAGCTTGAGACGGTTCGGGCCGTTCTGGCGGAGAACCAGAAGACCTATGACGACCGGGCCGAACGGGCTTCCAAGTCTGACAAGCAATTGCTCGATGTGCGCCAGAAGATCGAGACCCATCGACTGGAAATTCACAAGCTGAGCAAGCTCTTGCCGGCGGGTGACGCCGAGAAGCTGACCAAGGAGCAATCGCGGATCACCTCCTTCATGGAACAGATGAAGGAGTTCCAAGCAGAGCGGACGACCGCTGAGGGCGAAATCGAGGCCTTGCTGGCTGATCTCAAACGGAAAGCTGAGGCGATCAGCGATCAACTGCAGGCGAGGTTTGACGCTATCGCCAAGCCGTTCTTCGCCGAACACGTCAGGCTCGTGTACGCGCCACGTGATGTGCGGATCGGCCAGTCGGGCAAGCAATTTCCGCTTCCTGCGTTCGAGGTGGAGATGACCTCGGGTGCCACGCATGGCGACTACGTGCGGCGCAAGGCCGAGCAGGTCTCCCTCTCGCAAAGGGAATATCTGGATCTGATCTTCCGGATGGTGCTGCTCAATGTCCTGGGCGAGTCTGGGGGCAGCCTGGTGGTCGATGGGCCGGAGGGATCGGTGGACGCAGTGTTCGCCGAGCGCGCTGGGGACCTTTTCGCGACCTTTGCCTCCACGCCCAATTCCAATGCGATTCTGGCCTGCAACATCGTTGAGGGCGGCTTTATCCCTCGCACTCTGCAGGCGTATCCGGGCGATCAACGCTCCTCTCGGGTGATTAACCTTCTGGATCAGGCAGTTCCGACCGCCGCGTTACGCGACCTCAGTCCGCTCTATATGGAGAAGGTCACGCACATCCTGGGAGATGAGCGGTGATGTCTGCGTCTGAAGCCGGGTGCGACATCGACGTTCAATCGCGTGTGTTGCAAATTCTGGCCGCGCTCGAAGAGGCCGGCGCCACGCCGATCGCCAACCGTGATCTGCACGCGATCGCTTATCTGGCCAACGTGCTGAGCCCGATGTGGGAGATCGAGCCGATCGAGGGGTCGGTGCTGAAGAGCAAGGATGGTCCCCATTCCACCCTCTTTGAGGCCCAGCTGGATCGCTGCATCTTCCAGGGCCTGGTCGTTGTCGATTCCCTCACGGACGATCCGCAAAGCCCTAATCGCATCGCGGCCAGCTATCGCCTGGCGGCTGAGCGCGCTCGGCCGGTGTTGTCTGTGATCAATGGCTTTCCCGACGAGGGGGTGGTTCGCTCCTTCCTCAACGAATTGGCCTTCGCCTTTGCGGAAATCGCGCCGGAGTTGTGGGATGACACCGCCTTGGCCGACGCGTCGTGGACCAATCCGGCCGTGGCCGACCAGCGGGTTGTCGATTTCGCCGAGTTTGTCGATCAAGGACGCAATCCGAGTCACAACGTGGTCAACGCCTTCCAGCGCTATGCGCCGGCCGGCGTAATCTACAGCCGAGCCGAAAAGCTGGCGATGTATCTGCGCCTTCTCAAGCGGAGGGCGAATGCCTGAGGCGCTTGGGAATTTCACGCAGGACGAGATCAGAGGTTTGGCCCAGGAGGTGCA
This sequence comes from Caulobacter sp. CCG-8, assembly GCF_037402475.1. Classification (NCBI taxonomy): domain Bacteria; kingdom Pseudomonadati; phylum Pseudomonadota; class Alphaproteobacteria; order Caulobacterales; family Caulobacteraceae; genus Caulobacter; species Caulobacter sp. CCG-8. Next base: position 100,973 of record NZ_JBBEUD010000004.1, on the reverse strand, counting down.
GATTCCTGAGCGCGCGGGGACCTCGCCGACAGAACGGTTTGTCCGCCAGATCTCCGAGCTAGTGGCGCTGCGCGTCGCCGCCGGCGAGGACAAGGGCGTGTCCATCATTCTTCGTAGCGACGCCTTGGAAAGCGATGTCGAGGGCAAGAACTGCGAACGCGTTCCCTATCTGCGCAACGGCCAGGACGCCATCAGCCAGAAGATCTTCGTCTCCAACACCGTGCTTGGCCTAGCCTACGCGATCCATGTCGATGACAGCGCCGCCGACCAGATGGCGGCCGTGCAACAGGCCGGCCTGGGCGGGTTGCCGGCCCTAATTATCGACTGGCGAGGGGCGGTGCCGAAAGCTGCGCTTTATGGTTCCGGTGTCGACGATCCAGGCGACGTCGAGGACGTCTATCTGACCGAAACCGACATCACGCCGGAGGATCTGAAGGCGGGCCTGGATGAGTTCTACACCAAGCGACTGCGCACGCCGTCGTTGGTGGTCCAGGGCAACAGCGTCAGGATATGGGCAGAGGGAAAGGCAGCTCAAGGTTGGCCGGCCGACAGGCCGGAAGAGAAGATCCAGGGCGTGCTGATGAGCTTCCTGCATGCCCGCTACAGCCGCTTCGAGGTTAGGGCGGAAGTCGTCAACGAAGATGGGCGATTGGATCTGAAGATCTTCGCCAAGCTGTTTGACGCCACGGGCGCCAAGATCATCAAAAACGTCTGGGTGTTGGAGCTGAAGGCCCTGACGGATCGGACCACGACGGGCACGAGCCAGTCGGCCGCCAAGATCGACGAAGCTATCGAGAAAGGGCTGACCCAGGCGATTTCGTACAAGGACGCCGAACACGTTAATCAGGCGGCGTTGTGCTGCTTTGACATGCGCGCCACCGACCTGGGCCCCAAGACCTTTGAAAAGGTCGCGCAGGAAGCCAACGACAACGACGTGCACCTGTGGCGCTGGTATCTCTACCGAAGTGCTGAGGCCAGCCGCTTGGCTAAGCGCGAGGAGCGGCTGGCTGCGGCTAGGCCCGCCGAAGCGTGATCAAGCTCTCTATCAGTTCCTCGCGTCCGCCTTGCTGAGGTGAGGCACGCATCGAGCGGAAAGGCTCGTCGGCCACCTTTTCAAAACCAAGGTGCTCGGCCAGTTCGATGAGAATATCGGCTACCGGAATCTGGACGCCGTGATAGCGGCTGTCGCCGACGACCATGTACGCGCGTCCCCCCGGGGTGAGTGCGCCGGCGAGATTGGCCATGATCGTCTGCATGTCGCCGAAATAGGCTTTGACCATGTCGGGGATCGATCGATTCCAGAGCGAGGCCCGAACATGCTCAAGCTCGGTCGACACCCGGTCGAGCGTTTTGGAGACGAGTTGTTCGGTTTCAAAGGATCGGTGGATCTGGACGTGGCTGCGAAGCGTCTGCTTGCGCAGGATCTCGTTGCTGGTCTTGCTGTTCAGATAGCCGCCGACCCAGAGTTCCACATTGTAGACGTCGGTATAGTCGAAGCTGTTGGGATAGGGCGGCGAGAAGATCGCCACGTCGAACTCCCCCTGGCTGGGGGTCAGCAAGCGGGAGTCCCCGCGCAGCAGGGTGTAATCCAGGCAGGCGCGGTTGCGGTAGCGGCGGATATCGTAGATGGCGCGGACAAAGGCGTCGTCGAATAGGCCCAGAACCTGGGCGGCCGTGGACTGGCGCGCCTCCCAGCCGCGCCTGTACCGGCGCCCCTTGCCGCTGACCACGACGTTGCTGACGTCCACGGCGATTGAGCTTAGCAGCACCCGGAAAAGGCGGGCGTGAGTGGGATTTTCCAGGGCCAGGATCGCATTGCGCAGTCCCGCCAGGCGGCCGGCGACGCCGGCGTTGAAGATGTAGCGATCCGAACGCCCCGGCTCGACGAAGGTGTTGGGGGCGCCTGGGAAGCAATCGGCTGCGACGTCCGTGAAGGTTTCCAGGACCCGGGCATAGTCTTCAACCAGCGCCTCGACCTCATAGCTGGCAAGCTTGGCCTCGATGAGATCGGCCAGGTACGGATTGACTTCGATGGTGGTGGGCTGGACGCCGAGGAATTGGCTGGCCAACGCCGTGGTGCCCGACCCACCGAATGGGTCGATGCTGCGCTCGATCTTTCGTCCCAGGGCGAGCGAAGTCTCCTCGAACGCCTGGCCGATTAGTTCCGGGGCGAATGCCTCCTTGAAGTTCCGCCAAGCCTGGAAAGCCACCAGCGGCGTGCCGCTGTTGGTCGAAAGGTGCGAGGGCTCCCTTCCGGATAGCCATTGAGCCAGCGTTGCGGGCGGCAGAGGAATGTCTGTCGCCGACGCATTCGCTTGAATATCGCGAGGCCTGAGCGGCTTTATCGCAGTAGGCATTTTCTTCTCTCCGACCGATTTTTGCCGGGTTTGCTAGGAATAATCTTCCAAGCTCTGATCTTTACTCCAGTTTTGTACCAGAGTAGGTGTCGAAATCCAAGGCATTTTGCTGATTTTACTGCATTTTCTCTGTAATTTAGCGGCAACTGTCGTTGTCGAATAATAGATAGCAATTGAGAACGCCAACTTCGGACGAAGCGCTGATCTTGTTGGTGAAGTTTCTATCGGCCTTAATCGGATGCGTGAAAAGCCGGTCAGCCATGGTGAAGTTTAGGATTTGCACAACTTTGCCGACTACCGATTCATTCCTCGCGGCGACCCAATAGTGAGGGGCGCTGTCTGGCGACCACGGTGATGAGTAAGCCATGCGTACAAAGGCTCCGGCGCACCTTTCGTTGAGCGCCTTCCCTAGGGATGGACTGACGTGGCAGGTCGTCGGCCACGGCAAGATCAGGGCGCCGACCGAAGTCGATGAAGCCGCCTGCGAGGTAAGTCTGGCCGAAGTCGGCTGGGACAAGGTGTCCTGGCAGCCGCCGGCGGCGGCGCGGACCTGCTTGATCTGGATCGGGGTGGGCCAACTGCCGTTGACGCCGGTGGGCAGCCGCTGGCGCGATGGAGCCTATCAGGAGGAGCCCCCCAGCAAGGCCAGCCGCGTCGAAGTCGTTGCCGCGTCTAAAAAGTGGTCGGACCTGCTACTGGGGCGGACGGCCGCCTATCAGCTTTCGCCTACGGCGCCATGGACGCCAGCCTACCCGCTGACCGAAGAGGCGGCCGCGCCGCTCTTTCGGGTCGTGACCGGCGACGGCGGGATGCTGTGGGTCCCGGCGATCGAGGTGGCCAGGGCGACCTTCGGGGTGACCAGCCAGTGGCTGCGGCTGATGATTGAAGGCGGTATGGACATCTGGCCGGACCTGCGCGGGCGGATCATCGATCCCGAGCGATCGAGGCGCTATGGCGAGGCCGGCAGGTCTCTGAGGATTTGGGCCTATCGAGGCCTGGACGAGCTGGACGTGCTGGCCGCCGCGCGGATCTGCGCCGATCATGGCCTGCGCTATAGCTTCAATCAGGTCTGCGAGAGTTTGCGGCGCCACGGTTTCGGACGTAGCCCCACCCATGTGCGTATGCCCTTCCCGTTTTCCAGGCCAAGCACCTGGACGGTCGAAACGCGTTGGGTGGGTGTCCAGGCGGCCGATGGCCAGCTCAAGAAGCGCCACCTGGTCACGCGGATTTTGCACATCGAATACGATCTTGGTCTGGATCACGTCCGTGTTCTGCATCCTGGCCGGGTCGAGTCTGACGAGGAGGAGGTTCCGTTCGATGCAGGCTCCCAGCGGCTGCGCCTGCGCGCCCAGGGCGACATCAGCCAGGACGTCCAGGTGATCACCGGCCAGGCGAGCTGGTCGGCGCTGGGCGTCATGCAGAAGGCCTCGCTCGATCAGAGGGCGTCCGGAGGCTGGACCATCGAGCACATCCCCGTTGAGCCCGAAGAGTTGGGCGCGGGGAAAACCAAGATCGTGCCGGTCGATGGCCCAATCCATGCGGCCACGACGGCCGGGCATGGGCCCAAGTCGGAGCGACGTGGTCGCCTGGCCATCAAGCTGAACATAAAGGACAAGGTGCAGGCCAAGATGGACGTCTCTCGCCCACCCCCGGCTCGCGTGGCCTCCACGATCGCCGCGCTCGAGAAGCTGTCGGTGGACCTGCGACGTGATCTGGAGATTATCGCGCCCAGGGAGGGGCCCGGTAGCGATCGTATCGACGGGCTTTGGCGATATCCGGCGGACAGCGGCGCTGGCGTCCTGCATTGGGCGACCACCAGGGAGGGGCGCCAGCGCCGCGCCCTGGTCGCGCGCCTGCGGGGCGAGCGGGGCTGGATCTACTTCTTTGAGGCCGAGCACCTGGAGATCGAAAGCGATGAGCCAGGCGGCGGGACGCCATCGGTCATCGGCCAGGACGGCTACTCGGCGCTCTGTGTCCTCTTCTATCCTGGAGGGGACCTGATGTCGGCCGATATGATTGGCGATCTGCTGCGTGTGAACGCCTTATCCCGAGGCGTGTGGACGCGGCCGGGCTTGGCGCTGCCGAGGATGACGGTACGCAGGGCCAATGCCTGGCTTCACGATCACGGGTCTTACGCCCGGGCGATCAAGCGGGCTATCGGCCGGCTGGAAGGCAATCCTGCGGAGGCCACCCCTAGCTAGTCGCCCAGCCGGCGCAGGCCAAGATCTTCGGCCAATTGCTCAAACCGCATCCGCGCGTCGGCCTTGAAGATCGCCGTCACCGCCTGGCAGTCGCCCACCCATCGGCGCAGGGTCTCCTTGGTCACGGTCGTGCCGGTGTTGCGAAGGTAGGTCAGGGCCGCGGCGATCTCCGCATCGCTGGGCTTGTAAAAGCCATGGCCCAGATGGTCGGCGACGACGCGTTCGATCGCGTAAGGTGGGTTCAACTCGTCGTGCAGCAGCCAGCTTCGCCATACCCGCGCTTCCTTGCAGGTCTGGACAAGGCGGTTGGGCCATTGCTTGAGCACGGCCGCCACCAGGTCCAAGAGCCGGTGGCGGTCGGCCACACCAAGATGCTCCAGCGACCGTCCCTTGGTGTAGGGATAGGGCGAGGGATCGCCACCGTAGCGCCGGACCACGGCCTTGCGAAAAACCTCCGAGCGGGGACCAAAGGCCAAGCTCTTGGCGATGATCCGCAGGCTGTCGAAATAAAGGTGGCTCCAGCTAAAGATGCTGGCGCCCAGGTGCCCCCAGCCTCGCTCCAGGATCGAAAGGGTCCGGGTCTGCAATTCCAGGGCCCGCCGGCTGGCCATCGGGGCGATGGCTTGGCGAAGGTCCCATCCGCATCGTGGGCAGACATGCAGGACTGGCGCGCGGTGAGGCTCCAGGGTCCCGCCACAGCCATCGCACCGATCAAGAAGCCGGCGGGCGTGTGCAGGACAGCACGTCACGAAGCCAAGGCGCCAGGCTCGCTTGAAATAGCCCGTCTCTCCCAGGCAGCCAGGGCAGTACTGCAGCCCGGCCAGGTTCCTGATCCGGTGGCGGACGCCAACCTGGAGCACCCAGTCGTTCCTGCCGCCCGGAACGTAGTGGTCGACAAGATATCCGTCATAGGCCGCCAGCGTCGTGGCCCAGGCGCGCGTGACGGGTGTGAGGGTTTTGGCGGCCATCACGCCGACGATGCGGGGGTCGGCGAAGTTGTCGATGTCGCGCGTCAGGAGCGGCGGAGTCGAGCGCCATGTCATATGGGCCAAGGTGTAGGGCTTGAGCCCCAAGCCATGGGCGATGCGCAGGAACCAGGACGAAAGCAGCTCGTCTGGGCGCGGCGCGGGGTAATAGGGCCAGGGCCGCGATCTGGCCGGGTCGGGGCTTTGCTTCCAGGCCTGGAAGACCGCCTCGACCGCCTCGATCATCTGACGGACCGAACAAGCGCTTCGGTGATGCGCTCCTCGCCGCTGTCGACCGCAGCCAGGGCCGCGTCATAGAGGAGGTTGGAGAGCTCGCCGATGATGCCCCCCTTGGAAAGGGCGTAGAGGCGCTCGCAAAGCGACGGGTCGGTCAGGTCGCTGGGGTGCCGCAAGGGGATCAGCTTGCCATAAGCCCGCAAGATCTTGCGCCACTCGTTGTCCAGTTTCATGGGCTCGAGATGGATCCGATTAAAGCGCCGGTCGAGCTGATCTTCCTTCTGAAAGACCTGGTCGACGCTGGCGGTTCCCGCCGCGACAATCGGCACGCCGGTCTCGTTGGTGAGGTTCTTGATCAGGACGTTGAAGTGCAGTCGCTTATCGAAGCGGCCTGACAATGCGTTGTGGAATTCGTCCATCAACAGCACTTTCACGCCGCATCGGGCGATCAGCTGGCGGACCATCAGTTCCTTTTGGGCCGCGCCCATGGAGGGCGAGACCTTCATCCCAAATTCCAGCAGGATATTGTTGTAGAGCTTGGTCTCGTCCCCTGCCGGCGGGGTCTGGACCCGGATCGCCGGCAGCACCATCCAGTCACCCGCCCCATCGAACTCTTCGCTCTCCACCCGCTTGGCGTTCTCGGCGCGAACGCGGGCTTCCCAGCGTTTGAGGATGGTCGACTTGCCCAAGCCGGACTCCCCGTAAATGAGCAGGTTGCGCGGCCGGATCGAGGGCGGGGTGATCAGGTAGCGGTCCAGGGTCGCAAAGATGTTGTCGGCCGCCTTGTGGCCGATCCACAAGCCCGGCCAGCGGGCGATGATCCGTTCCTCGACAGGCAGGTCAACGAGCGCACGGGCCTTGGGGTGAAGGTGGTCGAGCCCCTCGATGACGGGGGCGGCCGTGGTTTCAACCGGGTCCATCAGATGTCCAGATCATCATAGTCGTCGTCGGGTTCGACGATCGGCGCGGCCGGCGTCAGCGAAAAGGCTCGGCTGGTAGGCTCGTGTGGCGCGGGCCTGTCGCGAGCGATGGGCGTCGTCGCGGCCAGCGACGTTGGGGCCGCAGCGGCGATGACGGCCTTCTCCCTGGCGATGGCGGTATTTTGGCTGAGACGGCGCTGGTTGTCCCGCTGGGCTTTGCGGGTAAGCTTTTGGGCTTCCTCCAAGAGGGCGAGGCGTTTGCGCCGCTCATTGTAGGCGTCGAAAATCGTCAGCTCCGTATAGGCCTTGATGCCCTTGGCCTTGAGGTCTGCACGGACCGCGCGCAACTCCCAAATACTCATGGGCGGGCCTTCGGCATGCCGATAGGGCACGGTCAGATAGCGCTTGTTGTCGGGGTCCCAGATATAGGTCCGGCTGATGTCGCGGGGGTCCCTGCGTACTGTGAAGGTGCTCCCCTTTTCACGGGCGTGGCGGTGCCGCATCGCCACCAGCTCGTCGGAGTCGTATTTGATCAGGTCCCACACCACACCATAGGCTTGGAGGGTCAGCATCTTGAAGGGCAGCAGCTCGATGCGAAGCTGCTCAAGATTGCTGGGCTCCTCAGGGAGTTCGCGAACCTGGACGCCATTTTCAAAGAAGCAGGAGCGCCACTTCTGCAGGGGCGTCAGGCCGCCGAGCGAGGAGTGCGGTGTGTTCATGTATTCGTTCAGCACGCTGAGCAGGTAGAGTTCCATCTCCTGCAGGGTGAGGCTGGCGGTCTTGGCGCTGTCGCGAGTTTTGCGTTCCTGAACGTTCGACCCGGTGGCCCCCGGCATTGATTTGACCTTCTTGGCCAAGGTGCCGAAGAAGCGTTCGATATGGGCGCCGAACTGCGGGCGCTTGACCGGTCTGTTGAGGAGTTCGCGATCCTCCTGCGCCAGAAAACGGCGAAGCATCGTGCCGCGAAATTCCTTGGCATTGTCGGCCATGATGATCTGGGGCAGGCCCCAGACGGGCCAAGTCATGTCCAGGCCCACCTCGTTGAGCCAGGCTTCCTTGCGGGTGATGGCGTGGAAGATTGCCGCGCCGGCGACGCTGGCGGAGGGTGGGTCGAGCGTCAGGACAAAGCCGGTGGGCATGAAGGTGTGGGTGCAGATGGATAGCGCCAGCCACGGTCGGCCAATTGGAAGCCGATAGATGTCGTCGACGATCTCGGCGTCGTAGGGCCAGTAGTCGATCTGCACACAGGAGAGTGGAGCCGTGCCGAAGGGGAACTTGCCCATCAAGGATGCCTTCGCATCCCGCGCCGCGCGCTTCCCCTGGCGTCGCTCGATCGCGTGGATGGGGTCTACCTCGGCAATGTGCCTATAGAGCGTGACCATGCCCGGCGCGGCCAGCTGGGCGTCCGCGAAGGCGGGCAGCACGAAGTCGTTGTAGACTTCCACGACATTCCGCTGGCGGCGATTGAGGTATTCCTTGTCGATGATGTGCGCCAACAAGGCTTTGCGCTCATCGCCCAGCCGGCTCTGTCCTTGCCCGCCGGACCGTTTGCCAGGCAGCAGGCTCACCGGATCTCCGTTCCAGTGTTCCAGGCGGCGATAGATCGTTGCCGGGCTGGTCGCCAACTTGTCGGCGGCCGCGGCGACAAAGGCCTCCCGCTCGCCACGCCCCACGCTCTTTTCCAGAAGCGGCTTGAGCGTATCGTGCCATCGATAGGCCGTTTCAATTTCGGCAGGGCTGCAATCGTCATAGTGGCGCTTAGGCGCGCTGAAGACGGGTTCGCGGTCGATTTCTTGGGCCGTGACGACCCGCGTCTCGCCGCTCTCGAACCGGACCATGAAGCGGTCGAAGTCGAGGATCTTTACGAACCTGCCGGCGCGCCCGCCGACGGAGATCTCTTCGCTGACGCGGAAATTAGCCGGTTTCAATCGCCGCCTCCTCTTCAGCCAGCTTCGCCCACCACTGCATGGCCGTCATATCGCTGACCGGGACGTCCAGATCGGCCACCAGGTAGCCCATGCCCAACATGTGGAAGAGCGCCTGCTGGGCGGTGTCCCGCAGAAGGCCGTCTGCGATCAGCAGCTTTCTGACCTCACCGAAGGAGCGGCTGGCGACGCCCGGATAGGTGAGGATGGCGCGAACGGTGGAGATGATGTCCTGCGACAGTGGCCGCCGCATCGCCGGGCCAAGTAGAGCGGCGTTTGCCTGCCGGGCGCAGTTGATGGTCCGATCGGTCACGACCCTGAAGCCGATGCCCTCGGCGGCAAAGTGTTGCCTGGCGGCCCGGTACTTTGGGGCCAGGTCCGCGTAGTCCCGCTTGAGGATCTGGTACGGCTTGACCTCGAACACGACCTGCCGCTTGCCGAATGGCTGGCGCGCATCTTCCCACCAGGTCGCCAGGATGTCGGGCGTGTAGCGCCGACGGCGCCCGTTCACGACCAGATCAAGCGTGACCGGCTGTGTCGCCAGCGCCTCAATGCCTGTGTCGATTTCCAGCATGATCAGGAAGTCGCGCTCCAGCTTCGACTCGTAGTGAAGCTGCCGAGCGGGAAACCGCGTCGGCAGCGAGCCCGTGATCGACCGATGGCTTGGCGGGATGATCCGAGTCATTGCCCGTCTCCAATCTCGTCGCACTTTCTTCGATAAAATAGCATTCCGTCTCGCTTTCTTTGAAAATTATCTGTGGGCGTTTCGGGCTGCGGAGGGGGAACAAACTGAGATTTCATCTCATTATCTCTGAAAATTCACACCGGCGGCGGGCTGAAGGCCAAGCCGGGCGAGGTGTCGCTGGCCCACAACGGCGTCCTGTTCCTGGACGAACTGCCCGAGTTCGGGGTCCAGGCCCTGGACAGCCTGCGCGGACCGCTGGAGACCGGCGAGGTGATGGTGGCCCGGGCCAACGCCCACGTCCGCTATCCGGCCCGGGTGCAGTTGGTGGCGGCGATGAACCCCTGCCGCTGCGGCCACGGCGGGGCCGGGCGCGGGGCGTGCGGCAAGGCTCCGCGCTGCCTGCGCGACTATCAGGGCCGGGTCAGCGGGCCGCTGATGGACCGCATCGACCTGGCGATCGACATGCCGGCCGTCACCGCCGCCGACCTGGCCCTGCCGCCGCCCACGGAAGGCACGGCCGAGGCCGCCGCCCGCGTGGCCCGCGCCCGGCGGCTGCAGCAGGAGCGGGCCGAGGCGATGGCCCATGACTTGGGAAGCGCGCCGGTGGGCGCCGACGCCCTGAATGGCCGGGCCGAGGGGCGCTTCCTGGAGAAGATCGCCGATCTCGACGAGGCCGGGCGCGGCCTGCTGGCCCGCGCCGCCGAGGCCGGCCAGATCAGCGCCCGCGGCTGGACCCGCGTCCTGCGCCTGGCCCGCACCATCGCCGACCTGGAAGGCGCGACCGGCGTCAAGCGCGTGCACGTGGCCGAGGCCCTGGCGCACCGGCGGACGAACGCGCTGAGCGGGGCGGCCGGAGTGTTTTGAGCCGGGGCCGGGGACATGCCCTTGGGCGTGTCCCCAGAGCTCGCACGGCGCCAGGCGGTTGGGGACACGCCGCAAGGGCATGTCCCCGGCCGTTGTCGCAGCCCTACTTCGTCAGCGGCCGCAGGATGATCTCCACCCGGCGGTTCTGGGCGCGGCCTTCGGCGGTGTCGTTGCTGGCGATCGGTTGGCGTTCGCCCTGGCCGGCCACGAAGACGCGGTCGGGCAGGACCCGGCCGGCGCTCGTCAGATAGGCGGCGACCGCGCTGGCGCGGCGTTCCGACAGGGTCTGGTTGTAGTCGTCCGGACCGCTGGAATCGGCGTGGCCGACCACGTCGATCGTCGTCTGCGGATAGGCGTTCAGCGTGCGGGCCACGTCGTCGAGCACGCGGGTGAACTGCGGCTGGACCTCGGACTTGTCGACGGCGAAGGTCACGTCGCTGGGCATGATCAGCACGATCTGGTCGCCGTTGCGGCGGATCATCACGCCCGAGCCTTCCAGGCTGCGGCGGAAGTCGGCCTGCTGACGGTCCATGTAGTTGCCGACCGCGCCGCCGGCCAGGGCGCCGATGCCCGCGCCGATCAGGGCGTTCTTGCGGCCCTGCTCGCCCTTGTTGGTGTTGGTCAGGTAGCCCAGGACCGCGCCGACGCCGGCGCCCGTCAGGGCCCCTGTGCCCGTGTTGTTGCGCACGGGCATGCCGGTATAGGGATCGGTGGTGGTGCAGGCGGCGGTCAGGGCGGCGGCGCCCGCCAGCGCGATCCAGGGCGCGGTCTTCTTCATCATCTCGATCTTTTCCCTCTTGCGGCCTTGATCCTGGGGTATCGCCCGTGATCCTTGGCGTCTTGAACGATTGCGAGGCTGAACGCATCGCCAATGGTCAAGTTCCAACAGCGCGCATGACGCCAGCATGAACGGGACTTCGCGCCGGGGCGCTGCCGGTGTAGTAAGTCCGCTCTTACTAAATATCGAGGCCCACGCCCGTGTCCGCATCCGCCATCGAACCCGTCTCGTTCACCCTGTACTCGAAGGATTTCGACAGGTTCGCCCAGGAGCTGGGCGCGTCGTTCCAGCGCTACGGCTTCGCGGTGATCTCCGACCACGACCTGGACCAGGCCCGCATCGACGCGGCCATCGCCGACGCCAAGGGCTTCTTCGCCCTGCCGGAGGAGACCAAGAAGCAGTACGCCGGCGCCACCGGCGGCTCGCGCGGCTACATCCCGTTCGGCATCGAGACCGCCAAGGGCGCCACCCATCACGACCTGAAGGAATTCTGGCACGTCGGCCGCGACCTGCCGCCCGGCCACCCGTTCCGCGCCAACATGGCCGACAACGTCTGGCCGGCCGAGATTCCCAGCTTCCACCACAATGTCGGCTGGCTGTACGGCGCGCTCGACAGCCTGGGCGTGCGGGTGCTCAAGGCCATCGCCACCTATCTGGACCTGGGCCGCGACTTCTTCGACCCGACGGTCAAGGACGGCAACAGCGTGCTGCGCCTGCTGCACTATCCGCCGATCCCCAAGGACGCCACCGGCGTACGGGCCGGCGCCCACGGCGACATCAACACCATCACCCTCCTGATGGGCGCGGAAGAGGGCGGGCTGGAACTCCTGGACCGCGACGGCCAGTGGCTGCCGATCAACCCGCCGCCGGGCTGCATCGTCATCAACATCGGCGACATGCTGGAGCGCCTGACCAACCACGTCCTGCCCTCGACCATCCACCGCGTGCAGAACCCGCCGCCCGAGCGCCGCAACGTGCCGCGCTATTCGACGCCGTTCTTCCTGCACTTCGCGTCGGACTACCTGATCAAGACCCTGCCCAGCTGCGTCACGGAAGAGAACCCGGACCGATATCCCGAGCCGATCACCGCCGACGCCTTCCTCCAGCAGCGCCTGCGCGAGATCAAGCTGGCCTAGGCTGCGGGACTCGGGTCCGAGATCGTTCGGTCGCTCCGAGTCCGTCCCCCTGCACCGTCATCCCGGGTCTTGTGCCCGGGACCCCTGGTTCAGCTTGCAAGTGAAGTGAAATGGCGCGCTGGCGCGCCACCCCTCCGCACTCGCGTCGGACAGAGGGATCCCGGGCACAAGGCCCGGGATGACGGATGTTGTGGGTAGGCGGATCGAGAGAAAAAAGGCCCGGAGCAGCGCTCCGGGCCTTTTCTATTTCGTGATCCGCAGGTTCTGGATCGAGCCGGCGATGGTGTTGAACACCGAGGTCAGCTGATCGGCGCTGGTCACGTCGTAGTACATGTCCAGCTTGGTGGCGCACTGCTGCAGGATGCCCTTGGAGTGGTCGGAGACGCCCACCCCGATGGCGTAGATCACCACGCCCTTGTCCTTGGCGTTCTGGCACAGCAGCTTCTCGCGGCTGTCGATGGCGTCGCGGCGGTCGGTCGCCGTCGAGCTGGTGGTCAGGGCCACGCCGCTGGCGTTCTTCAGGCGGCCCTGGCCGATATAGCCGTAGCCCGTATAGATCGACTTGTTGGGGTTGTTCACGACGTCGTTGGTGTTGTCGCCGTCGGTCAGCAGCACGATCACCTTGGTGGTCTTCTTGCCGGCGCTGGTGGTCGGATCGACGCCGTCGGCGAACGGCGCGTTCTTCGACAGGGTGTGCCAGCCCCAGGCCAGGCCCATGGCGACGTTGGTGTTGCCGTCGGCGATCATCTGGCCGAGCTTGGCCTTGACCAGGTCCCGCTGGGTGGTGGTGCGCACATTGGTCAGGCGCATCACGCTGGTCAGGCCGCAGCCGGCGTTGGGGCCGTAGTCGGTCCCGCTCTTGGCCACGCTGAGGACGTTGTTCTTGTTGCTGGTCCCGTACTTGGCGATCGGCGTCGAGCGGCTGGTCCAGGCGGTGGCCGAGGTGCCGCTGGGCGAGACCCCGTCGGGCAGCCAGTTGTTCTCGATCGGATACGAGGTGTTCTGGGTGCGGGCGTCGCGATAGCGCGTCGTGCTGGACTGGTTGACGCCCACGGTGTTGTCGTCCGGCTCGTCGGGCGCGAAGAACGGCACGAACATCGAGGCGGGGGTCGAGCTGCTGGGCGCGTCGTCGGTGACGTCGTAGGGCGCGGGCCGGCTCTCGACACAGCCGGCCCAGGTCAGGCCCAGGTTCGACAGCAGGGTGAAGCGGTTCTGGTTGGTGGCGAACACGTCCGTGCCGTAGCCGGTGGCCGGCATCTTGCCCGACAGCCAGGCGGTCTGGCTCTGATAGGTCGAGCCGACGTTCACGGTCATCGAGAACGGCACGACGCTGATCTTGACCGCGTCGGTCTCGCTGGCCCGGGCCGCGGCGGCGGCCAGGACGTCGACCAGCGACTTGGACGCCGTGATCAGGGCGTCGATCTTCTTGGTCCCCGAGTTCAGGGTGCTGCCCATCGAGCCGGTGTTGTCCAGCACCAGCGCCACTTCCAGCTTGTTGACCGAGCGCATCACGGTCGAGCCGGCCGTGATGGTCTTGTCGCCGGTGCTCCAGAGGTTGGCGATGATCGGCTTGATCGTGACGTTCTGGACCGTGCCGACCACGGTGTTGTTCGGGCCCAGGGCGAAGGTCGAGTTGCTGGGGCCCAGGGCCACGCCCAGGCCGGCCATCTCGGTGGCCAGGGCGGCGTCGCCCACGGTGTCCAGGGCCGCGTCGGTGGTCGCGGTCGAGCGGGCGGCCATCAGGGTCGCGGCGTCGAGGGCGTCCTGCAGCTGGCGCTTCTGGACGCTGGTCCGGCTCAGGTCGATCAGGCCGAAGGTCAGGATGGCGATGGGGATCAGCAGCAGCGCGAACTGCACGGCGATCGCCCCGCGCTCGTCGTGGCCAAGGCGCGCCAGGGGGCGCATCGCGAGACGCGTCGCAAGCCGTTTCCACATGGTCATGAGCAAGGCCCGACTCCCCAGAGATCGGGCATTGTCGCCGAGGACGGTGAACGGGCCGCAAACGACGATGGTGAATCGCCGCGCCGTTTGGGCCCGTCTCAGGCGCCTACCAGCCGCAGGACTGACCCTTGTTCTGCTGGATCAGCCAGGCGTTCAGCGGCGCGAAATAGTCGGCGATGGCGCTGGCGTCCAAGTCCTTCTCGCCGGTGAAGGCCTCCAGGGCCTCGGGCCAGGGCTTGGACTGGCCCATGGCCAGCATGGCCTCGAACTTCTTGCCCACGGCCTTGTCGCCATAGACCGAGCAGCGGTTCAGCGGACCCTTCCAGCCGGCCTGGCGACAGGCGGCCCGGTAGAACTGGAACTGATAGACCTGGGCCAGGAAGTAGCGGGTGTAGGGGGTGGAGTCGGCGACGTGGAACTTGGCTCCAGGATCGAAGGCGTCGGCCGGGCGCGGTCCGGGCGGAACGACGCCCTGGTACTGGGTCCGCAGCTTCCACCAGGCCTCGTTGTAGTGGGCCGGATCGACCTGGCCGGAGAACACCTGCCAGCGCCACTTGTCGACCAGCAGGCCGAACGGCAGGAAGGCGATCTTGTCCATCGCCATCTTCAGCAGATAGGGCACGTCGGCGTCCGCCCCGGGGACGGCGTCGATCACCCCGATCTGCTTCAGATAGGTCGGGGTCAGGGCCGACAGGCCCACGAAGTCGCCGATCGCCTCATGGAAGCCGTCGTTGGCCCCGCCCCGGAAGAGGAACGGCTGGCCGGCGTAGGCGCGCTGGTAGAAGTTGTGCCCCAGCTCGTGGTGCACGGTGTAGAAGTCGTCGGCGTTGACCCGGGTGCACATCTTCACCCGGATGTCCTGGTCGTTGTCGACGTCCCAGGCCGAGGCGTGGCAGACCACCTCCCGGTCCCGCGGCCGGGTGATCATCGAGCGCTCCCAGAAGGTCTGGGGCAGCGGGGCCATGCCCATCGAGGTGTAGAAGCCCTCGCCGGTCTTCATCATCTTCGTGGCGTCATAGCCCTTGGCGACCAGGGACTGGGTCAGGTCGTAGCCGGGGCCGGGAATCCCCTGCGGGGCGGCGATGTCGTAGATGTTGCCCCAGCTCTGGGCCCACATGTTGCCGGTCAGGTCGGCGCGGATCGGGCCGGTCTTGGTGGACGGCGTCGCCGTACTTGGCGTTCAGCCGTCCGCGCACGTAGCAGTGCAGGTTCTTGTAGAACGGCGCGACCTGGGCCCACAGGGCGTCGGTCTTGGCGGCGAAGGCGTCGGGCTCCATGTCGTACCACGAGCGCCACAGGGCCCCGGTGTCCTTGTAGCCCAGCTCCACCGAGCCTTCGTTGGCCAGTTTGACCAGCTTGGGGTAGTCGGCGGCCATCGGCTTGGCCACCGCGTGCCAGGCTTCCCACATGGCCTTGGCCTTGGCCGGGTCGCGCTCGGTGCGCAGCCGGTCGTCCAGGTCGTCCAGGGTCAGGGTCTCGCCGTCGATGGTCACCTTGCCGGTGGAATAGAGCGCCCGCAGCCGGGCCTGGACGTCGGCCAGCTCCTGGGCCGCGCCGGGCCGGTCGGAGGCGGGCAGGACCAGGCCGGCCTTCAGCAGTTTCAGCTTGCGGCGGGTGACCGCGTCGACCGGGGTCTTGTCGAAGCGCGCGGCCTGCTTGGCGTAGCGCACGGCCATGGCGTTGGCCTCGGCATCGACCTTGGCGTTGAGCCAGTTGGTGTCGTCGGTGATGTAGGTCGCCTGCACCCAGGCCATGCGGGCGGCGTATTCGCCCATGGCCATCAGGTCCTTCTCGGCGCTGTCGACGAAGGCCTTGGCCTCTTCGGGCGTCGGCGTCGGCGCGGCGGCGGACGCCCGAGCTTGGGTTTGGGCGTGGGCGGCGGGCGCGGCCATGGCGCCGGCGCACAGGGCGAGGGCCGCGCAGGCGGCCAGCAGGCGGGTCTTCATCGGAGCCTCCCCAGACTTCGGCGATCCGTCTCGGGATCGAAGGGCGCATGGAAGGAGGCCAAGGCCCAGGCGTCAAGCGGGATGGGCCGCGACGCCCCGTCCTTTTGGAAAAAGCCGCGAGAGCTGCTATATCCTCGCCTCGATCCCGAAATGTCTTGCCCCTGGACCGCCCCTTGAGCGTCACCCTCGACCTGTCGCGCATGGCTCCCTCCTCTTCGAAAGAAGGGGCTGATGCGCCCAAGCCCCTGATCAACCTGTCGGGCCTGACCCGGCCGCAGATGGTTGCCGCCCTGGCCGAGAGCGGCGTGGTCGAGCACGGCAAGGCCAAGATGCGCGCCACTCAGATCTTCCGCTGGGTGCATCACCGCGGGATCACCGACTTCGCCCAGATGAGCGACGTCGCCAAGGAGACCCGCGCCCGCCTCGCCGACCAGTTCACGATCGCCCGGCCCGAGGTGGTCGAGCGCCAGGTCAGCAAGGACGGCACCCGCAAGTGGCTGATCCGCATGGCTCCGGGCATCGAGGTCGAGACCGTCTACATCCCGTCCGTCGGCCGCGTCGGCGCCCTGTGCGTCTCCAGCCAGGTCGGCTGCACCCTGAACTGCAGCTTCTGCCACACCGGCACCCAGGCCCTGGTCCGCAACCTGACCGCCGCCGAGATCGTCGCCCAGGTGCAGATCGCCAAGGACGACCTCGGCGAATGGCCATCCGACAAGGACGACCGCCTGCTGAGCAACATCGTGTTCATGGGCATGGGCGAGCCGCTCTACAACATGGGCCAGGTGGCCGACGCCATCGAGATCATCAGCGACAACGAGGGGATCGCCATCTCGCGTCGCCGGATCACCGTCTCGACCTCCGGCGTGGTCCCGCAGCTGGAGGCTCTGGGCGAGAAGACCCAGGCCATGCTGGCCATCAGCCTGCACGCCACCAACGACGCCCTGCGCGACGTGTTGGTGCCGCTGAACAAGAAGTACCCGCTCGAGCAACTGATGGCCGGCATCCGCGCCTATCCGGGCCTGAGCAACGCCCGCCGGGTGACGTTCGAATACGTGATGCTGAAGGGCGTCAACGACAGCCCCGACGAGGCCCGGGCCCTGGTCAAGCTGATCAAGGGCATCCCGGCCAAGGTCAACCTGATCCCGTTCAACCCCTGGCCCGGCACCGACTATCAGTGCTCGGACTGGGCGGCGATCGAGACCTTCGCCGCGATCCTCAACCGCGCCGGCTACTCCTCGCCGATCCGCACGCCGCGCGGTCGCGACATCCTGGCCGCCTGCGGCCAGCTGAAGAGCGAGAGCGAGAAGGTCCGCGCCTCGGCCATGCGCAAGCTGTCGATGGCGGCCATGGCCGGCGTTCTGGACGAAGACGAGGACGAGGCGGCCGCCTGATGGCGACCGAGCCCGCCGCGCCGGACGCCGCCATGATGGCCGGCCCGAAGGCGCTGGCGCGGTTCCTGGAAACGGCCGACACGAGCATGCTGGAAGGCGTGTTCTCGGCCGGCGATGTGGTCATCCTCGAGAACTTCCCGCCGCATGTCTTCACCGGCCAGGCGGGCCTGGCCCATTGGCGCGAGCTGATGACCCACCACGTGGGCGCGATCGGCGACCTGCGCCACACGTTCGGCCCGCCCCAGGACTTCGGCCGCACCGGCGACACGGTCTATTTCTCCCTGCCCACCCGCTGGACCGGCGTGCGCGACGGCAAGCCGTTCGACGAGGACGGCGGCTGGTCGTTCACGCAGGTCCTGGAGGACGGCGCCTGGCGGATCCGCACCTACGGCTGGTCGGTGACGAGGTTCGTCCAGTAACGTCTCCGATTGGGGACATGTCCTTGCGGCGTGTCCTCAAGTCCTGGCTCGGTGGATGTCGATGGGGACACGCCGCAAGGGCATGTCCCCGGCTTCGCAGGACCTTTGATCCCTGCTAGCAATGCCGTCTTCAGTTCCGGGGGTTCCTGTTTCATGCCGCCTCAGCTCCAGTCGCCCGAGATCCAGGCCTTCGCCAGCGGTCTGCCGCTGACCCTGATGCACGCCGCCATCACCCTGGCGATGCTGGTGGTGGGGACGGCGCTCTACTGCCTCCTGACCCCGCACAAGGAGATCAAGCTGATCCGCGAGGGCAACGCCGCCGCCGCCCTGTCGCTGGGCGGGGTGATGGTGGGCCTGGCCATCCCGCTGGCCACCTCGCTGTCGGCCTCGGTGTCGCCGCTGGAGATCGTGCTGTGGGGCGTCTCGACCATCGTGGTCCAGCTGCTGGTCTTCCGGATCACCGACATGCTGCTCAAGGGCCTGCCCGAGCGGATCAACGAGGGCGAGGTGGCCGCCGCCGCCCTGCTGGTCGGGGCCAAGCTGGCCACCGCCCTGATCCTCGCCGCCGCGGTCGCGGGCTGAGGCGGGAAAGGCCGGGGCGGGTCCAGTGCATTTCCCCAAACTTCCGGACTGGTTGATCTACGGGGCGGTGGTCAGCGCCCTGCTGGTCGTCGCGATCGGCCGGCAGGAGCGTTCCGACGCCCCGCCGCCGCCGCCGCCGGTGCCCGGCGACGTGGGCCTGCCGCTGGGGCCGGCCTCGCCGTTCGACCCGTCGGTGGTCGTCCAGGTGCCCGAGAAGGGCCAGCCCGGCAGCGGCACGGCCTTCTCGGTCGACGACGGCGGCTCCTGGCTGACCGCCCGCCACGTGGTGGACGGCTGCCGCGAGGCGGCGATCGTCGTGGCCGACGGCCGGGGCGTGGCGGCCCGCATCACCCTGGACCCGTCCGGCGACGCGGCCATCCTGACCACCGAGGGCGGTGCGCCCGCCGTGCCGCTGCGCGCCGCGGCCGAGCCGCCTCGCCGGGGCGAGCGGGCCTATCACCCGGGCTTCCCGCAGGGCCATCCGGGCGAGGTGACCTCGCGCCTGCTGGGCCGCGAGAACCTGGTCATCCGAGGGCGCGGGGCCCGCGTCGAGCCGGTCCTGGTCTGGGCCGAGGTCGGCCGCACCGACAATCTGAAGGGCACGCTGTCGGGCCTGTCGGGCGCGCCGGCCCTGGACAGCGCCGGCCGGGTGATCGGCGTCACGGTGGCGGAATCGCCGCGCCGGGGCCGCATCTACACGACCGCCCAGGAGACGGTGGAGGACCTGCTCAAGCAGAGCCGCCGCCGTCCGGCCAGCTTCGCCCTGGGCGAGTCGATCACCACCGAGAACTACGGCCGCGTCGCCGACGGCCTGCGCCGCGACCTGCGCGTGGCCCAGGTGGTGTGCCTCAAGAGCGAGGCCTGAGGTTGGGGACATGCCCTTGGGCGTGTCCCCATCAGCTCGCGCCGCACGAGGACTTGGGGACACGCCCAAGGGCATGTCGCCGGCCGCACATCAGCCCTCCGCCGCCGCCTTGGCCGCCATGTGGGCCGGCTGGCGGACCGCGACCGCGAACGACAGGGCGATGGCCACCAGGCCGATCAGGGCGGTGTAGATGAAGAAGGCGGTGTAGCCCGCCGCCATGGCCGCGGGGCCGACCCCCAGCTTGGCGCCGGCGGCGGTGAAGCTCTCGGGCGGCAGGCGGGTGAACAGGCCCTTCAGGGCGCCGATCGGCCCGCCGTGCTCGGCCGCCACGGCCGAAGCCTCGACGATCCGGCCCGATTGCGAGGCGATCAGCTTGCCGGGCAAGGCGTAGAGCGACGAGAACAGCGCATACTGGGTGGCCGTGAACCCCGCCGTGGTCAGGCTGGACATGTAGGCGATCAGGGCGGTGCCAGCGACCCCGCCGGCGATGTTGTCGATGCAGATCGAGGCGAACAGCATGCGGGTGTCGTGGCCGCTCATGGCCAGCAGGGCGAACATCAGGTTGCTGATCGGCTGGGCGAAGGCCCCGATGATCAGGGCCCGCATCAGGCCGAAGCGCGCCACGACCACCCCGCCCAGGAACACCCCCGCCATCGAGGCGATGATGCCGAACACCTTCCGGATCTCGGCGATCTCGGTGAGGGTGAAGCCCATGTCGCGGTAGAACGGGTTCATGATGTTCAGCACGAAGTCCGAGACCCGGTAGACGCAGATCGCCGCCAGGATCAGGCCGGCCACGCCCGAGAAGCGAGTCAGGAACTCCTTCAGGGGCGAATAGAGCGCCGTCGACAGATAGACGCCGGGCTTGGTCTTGATCCCGGGGACCGGCCAGGCGGCGACGGCGATGACCGCCAGGCCGAGCGCGACGCCGGGCAGCTGCAGGAAGACGCCGTTCTGCTTGTTCTTCCAGGCCTCGGCCAGGGCGTCGCCGCCGACGACCTTGGACAGCAGGCTGGCGTCGCCCGACAGGCCCGACCCCACCAGCAGGGCGCCGGCCACCAGGATGGCCAGGCGCGCCAGCCATTCGATGATCTCCAGCGCCTTGGGCTGGTTGACGCCGTCGGTGTGGATCGGCCGGATGGCGTGGGCCTCTTCCCGCGGGGCCAGCAGGGTCGAGATCACGCCCACCAGCATCGCCCCGGCCATGGCCAGGTACGAGATGTTCCAGCCGAAGCGCTCGGCCAGGATCAGGGGCACGGCGCCGGCCATGATCATCGCCCCGCGATAGCCCCACTGCACGGCCACGGCCATCTGGCCCTGGCGGTCGGTATCGACCACCTCGATCCGCCAGGCGTCGATGACGATGTCCTGGGTGGCGGTGGCGAAGCCGACGATCACGGCAATGGCGGCCATCAGCGGCAGGTTCGCGGCCGGGTTGGTCCCGGAGATGCCCAGCAGGCCCAGGATGATCACCGCCTGGCAGACCAGCATCCAGGCCCGGCGATGGCCGACCAGGCTGTGCAAGATCGGCACCTTGGTGCGGTCGATCAGCGGGGCCCACAGGAACTTGAACGAGAAGCTCAGGGTGGCCAGGCTGAAGAAGCCGATCACCGCCAGCGACAGCCCCGCGTCGCGCAGCCACAGCGACAGGGTGTCGAAGATCAGCATGAAGGGCAGGCCCGAGGCGAAGCCCAGGCCCAGCATCACCAGGCTGCGGCGTTCGCCGAAGAAGGCCAGGGTCTGGAGAAGGGTCTTCTTCTGCGGCGCTGCGGCCTTGGCGTCGTCGGTCATGCGTGGCGGTCCCCGAAGCGGGGAAGCCGCCCCGCCATTAGCCGGCGACCTTGGCGCGTGTCGCCGCTTTCGTCCAGCCGAGCCCACTCTGTCCAAGGCGGGCCCAATTGGTGAGCACGCCGCGCAGGGCCGGCGAGGTCAGGGGCTTGGCCAGGAAGTCGTTCATGCCCGCCGCCAGGCAGGCGCGGCGGTCCTCGTCGAAGGCGTCGGCGGTCAGGGCGACGATGGGCGTGGTCACGCCGCGTTCGCGCAGGGCCTTGGTGGCCTCGATGCCGTTCAGGCCCGGCATGCGCAGGTCCATCAGGATCAGGTCGTAGAAGCCGCGCGACAGGGCCGAGACGGCCTCGTCGCCGCTGGCGATGCGGTCGACCTTGCAGCCTTCGCGTTCCAGCAGGGCGCGGGCCAAGAGGGCGTTGATCGGATTGTCCTCGGCCAGCAGCACGCGGACGCCGGGGGCCGCGGCCGGGGCGATGCGGTCGTCCTCGTGGGCGGGGGCGAGCGGCGCGGCCTCGACGGGCGCGGCCTTGGCCACAGGGCGGGCCGCCAGCACCTGGGCGATCAGCGAGGCGCGGCGCAGCGGCTTGATCAGATAGCCCAGGCCCGAGGCCTTGAGCTTGGGGATGCGGTCGCGCTGGTCGGGGGTCAGCAGGGCGACGCAGGCGCGGCCGGCCGGGGCCTTCAGCGCGCCGCGCGGGCCCGACAGCGCCGCGTCGAGCAGCAGCACCGCGTCGGCGGGGGCGCCCTTCAGGGCTGCGGCGACGGTCTCGCCGGCCAGGGCCTGGCCGCCGCTGGCGCGGACCTGGCGCAGGGCGGCTTCGCGGACCATGGGATTGGGCGAGGCGACGGCCACGACGCGGCCAGCCAGGGGAAGGTCGGTGGGTTCGGTCGGGGCGAACTCGAACGGCGCCTCGAACCAGAAGTCGGCGCCCTGGCCCAGCTCGCCGCCGACCCCGGCCTCGCCGTGCATGGCGCCGGCCAGGCGGGCGACGATGGCCAGGCCCAGGCCCGCCCCGCCCAGCTGGGCCTGGTGCGAGGGATCGGTCTGGACGAAGGCCTCGAAGATCGCGGCGCGGGCCTCGGGCGCGACGCCCGGGCCGGTGTCGCGGACGTTGAAGCGGATGCGACCGTCGGAAACCAGCTCGGCGCTCAGCAGCACCCCGCCGGTCTCGGTGAACTTGATGGCGTTGCCGGCGTAGTTCAGCAGCACCTGCCGCAGGCGGCCCTCGTCGGCCAGGATCGCGGGCAGGCCGGGCGCGGCGGCCCAGGCGATCTCGATGGCCTTTTCGTGGGCGCGCGGGCTCAGCAGCTCGGCCACCTGGCGCAGCAGGTTCTCGACATCGACCGGGGCGGCGTGCAGCTCGATGGCCGTGGCGCCCAGGCGGGCGAAGTCCAGCACGTCGTTGACCAGCGACAGCAGGTGGTCGCCGCTCTCGCGCAGGGTGCCGACATAGGCCTTCTGCTCGGCGGTCAGCCGCGTGCCCTCCAGCAGCCGCGCCATGCCCAGCACGCCGTTCAGCGGCGTGCGGAACTCGTGGCTGAGGGTGGCCAGCTGTTCGGGCGTGACCCCGGCGGAGGAAGGACGGTCGTTCATGGGCGCGGAGCTTAGCGGGAGCGGCTTAACGACGGGTGTGCGGCGGAGAACATCGTGCGGTGGGGGCCTTCTTTCCGAGTCGGGAGCGGCGACTGCTTGCCCCCTACGGACCGCTTCGCGGTCGTCTTCCCCCGGAGGGGGAAGAGCGCGGGTGCGAAGGCTCCGCCCCCTACGGGGGCGGACAGGCGGCGAAGCCGCCAGGTTGGGGGCAAGGGAGTGTGATCCCACGCCAATCCGGCTGTGAGCTGATGGAAAGGGACGCAGAGCGCCGGACATCGTCCGGAAGAAATTAGAGAATACCGTTTCGACGAAGCCCGATCGCTCCGCGCGGTCGTTGTCCGGAAGCGCGGCGGCGCTGAGCTCTGTTCGAACCTCGCCGCCTTGAAGCCTCCGACGGGCGGGCTGGAGCAACGATCTCCAGTCCCGGACCGCGAGCGTCTCACCGCCCGCCTGCTGCTCAACCGGCCCCCATCCAACGCTGTATCCGTGTTCCGAGCCCAGCCGGCACCAGATGGATGGAGTTTGATCCTTTCGGACCGCCGACAGAGCTTCCCGCTCGATCGCCCCCCGCCGCCGCATCGGTCGCTGGCCATGCGCCCTTTCCCGCGTCGAGGTGGGTAAAGGATACGGGCGTCTGGAAGGGGGAGGATAAGTTTGGTCGAGAAAGTTCAGGGCGTTGAAAACGCTGAGGTTCGTTCGCTATTCGCCGAGCGCAAGTCGCCCATCTGAACCCTCTCCCATAGGGAGAGGGCAGGGTGAGGGGTTACGACGCCAACCGGCGCGCCGGCAGGGCGGTCGCAGCCAAACCTGACAGGGTGAAACCCCTCACCCTCCCACGCCTGCGGCGCGGGCCCCTCCCTCTCCCTCCGGGAGAGGGCGCGAGGCGGCGCCCAGCAATCGGGCGGCGGCGCGGAGCGCGCTCCGGCGTCTGGTTTCCGATCAAGTAAGTAAGTTTTTCTTTCCGATCGGACATCGCGCGCTTCCGGCCGCAATCTTCGCCGCCCGCCCCAGGCATTGCGAGGGGCGCCGTCAGTCGTCCCCGAGGTTGGCGTATCGAGGATATTCGAAATATCCGTGGACCCGGCGAGGTCCTTTTCAAGGTCGAATACGGAAGTCTATCCGGGAGAGGTGTGCTGAGCATGTAAATAATGATTCGCCACGACTTTATATTCAGATCGGAAATCCGGATTTCTGAAAGCTGAGCCGCAAGCTCTCGATTGCGGAATGCTGAAAACTTCGACATCGTCCTGTCATCGAGCGTCCATAGGCTGGTCGAAGATCGCGGCCGTGCTGAAAGCGCCTAGAACACTCGGCCCGTCCATCCACTCCCGACCCGCGGCGATCACCTAGAACAAGACCCCCCTTCGGAGGAAACGCATGACCACCCTGACCGTGGGCGATCTCGCCCTGATCGGCTACAGCGCCGACACCGCCGGCAAGTCGTTTTCGTTCGTGCTGCTGCAGGCGATCGACGCCGGCACCGTGATCAGCTTCACCGACAACGGCTGGTTCGCGGCGGGCGGTTTCCGGAGCGGCGAGGGTGTCTTCACCTACACCGCGCCGGCGGGCGGCGCGGCGGCGGGCACGGTGATCACGGTCACGGGCCTGACCGGCTCGTTCAATCCGTCCACCTCGGGCGACCAGATCATCGCCTATCAGGGCTCGGCCGCCAGCGCGACGCCGCTGTTCGCCCTGGACTTCGCCGACGGCAACGCCACCTACGCCGGCGACGCCACCAACTCTAACACCTCGGCGATCCCGACCGGCCTGGCGGCGGGCAGCACCGCCCTGGCCTTCTCGCTGGACAACGGCGCCTATGTGGGGACCACCACCGGGACCAAGGCCGAGATCCTGTCGGCCATCGCCAATGCGGCCAACTGGTCGCTCGATGACGGCAATCCGGTGGCCTACAAGACCGGCTTCACGGTCACCGACGGCGGCGTGCCCAGCGCCAACGTCTCGATCAGCGACGTCACCCTGACCGAGGGCGACAGCGGCGACCAGGTGATGACCTTCACCGTCACCCGCACCAACACCACCGGCGCCTTCACCGTGGACTTCGCCACCGCCGACGGCTCGGCCCAGAACGGCTCGGACTATAACGAGACCCACGGGACCCTGACCTTCACGGCCGGCGGCCCGGCCAGCCAGACGATCTCGGTGATCGTCCACGGCGACGCCACGCCCGAGCCGAACGAGGCCTTCAGCGTCAACCTCTCCAACCTGGTGGTGGCCAGCGGCGCGGCCGCCATCGTCGACGGCGTGGGCCAGGGCGCGATCGTCAACGACGACTTCGCCCCGGTGGCCATCTACGACATCCAGGGCGCGGGCCACATCTCGGCCTATGACGGCCAGACCGTCTCGACCCAGGGCGTGGTGACGGCCATCGACACCACCGGCTCGCGCGGCTTCTGGATCCAGGACCCGAACGGCGACGGCGACGACGCCACCTCGGACGCCGTCTTCGTGTTCACCAACGCCATCCCGACGGTGCATGTCGGCGACCTGGTCAAGGTGACGGGCACGGTCGACGAATATAACGGCGGCGTCGCCACCAACCTGTCGATCACCGAGATCACCGCCCCGACGATCAGCGTGATCGGCACGGGCACGGTGGCCGCCACGGTGCTGGGCGCCGGCGGCCGGGCCATCCCGACCACGGTGATCGACGACGACCACCTTTCCACCTTCGATCCGGCGACGGACGGGATCGACTTCTACGAGTCGGTCGAGGGCATGGTCGTGACGATCCACAACGCCCAGTCGACGGGCGCGACCTACCAGGGCCAGACCTGGGTGGTGGCCGACGATGGCGCGAACGCCACGGGCCTGAACAGCCGCGGCGGGGTCACCCTGTCGGACGGCGACAACAATCCCGAGCGGATCCTGGTCTATGCCGACAGCGGCGTGAACCCCGGCTTCAACTCGGCCTATGTGCTGGGCGACCACCTGGGCGACGTCACCGGCGTGGTCAGCTATTTCGGCGGCGAGTACGAGGTGATCGCCACCTCGGTGGAGACCACCACCAGCGGCGGCGCCGTGCCGCTGGAGGTCACCACCCTGGCCGGCGACGACAGCCACCTGACGATCGGGGCCTACAACCTCGAAAACATCTCGCCCCAGGACTCCGACGCCAAGTTCGCGGCCCTGGCGGCCGACATCGCCCACAATCTGGGCGCGCCCGACATCCTGGGCGTCGAGGAGATCCAGGACGCCGACGGCACCGGCAACGGTACGAACTACAGCGGGGCCGACACCCTGAACAAGCTGGTGGCGGCCATCGAGGCGGCCGGCGGCCCGCACTACAGCTGGATCGAGATCGCCCCGACCGCCAACAACACCACCGGCGGCGAGAGCAACGGCAACATCCGCAACGCCTTCCTCTATCTGGCCGACCGCGTGACGTATGTGGAGGGCTCGGCCCGGCTGGTCACCGACACCACCGGCCCCGCCAACGCCTTCAACAACAGCCGCAATCCGCTGGCCGCCGACTTCGTGTTCCGGGGCGAGACGATCACCGCCATCGACGTGCACAACTATTCGCGCGGCGGCAGCGACCCGCTGTTCGGCGCCAACCAGCCGGCCGCCAACAGCGGCGACGACCGCCGCGCCGATCAGAGCACGGCCGTCCACGACTATGTCGCCGGCCTGCTGGCCGCGAACCCGGACGCCCACATCGCGGTGATGGGCGACTTCAACGCCTATTATTATGAGCAGAGCCTGACCCTGCTGGAGGCCGACGGCGCGCTGTACAACCTGGCCCGCACCCTGACGCCCGAGGAGCGCTACTCGTACATCTTCGAGGGCAACGCCCAGCAGATCGACAACCTGCTGGTCTCCCAGAGCCTGAAGGACGGGGCGGTGTTCGACAACGTTCACCTCAACACCGGCCAGGCGGCGATCGACCAGCCCACCGACCACGACGCGATCCTGTCGCAGCTGTTCATCAACACCGCCCCGGTGGCGACGCTGGACGCCGTGTTCACGGTCTCGGAGGACGCGGTCCTGACGGTGGACGCCGCCCACGGCGTGCTGGCCAACGACAGCGACCTGAACGGCGACGTCCTGACGGCCGTGCTGGGCCAGGGCCCGACCTACGGGACCCTGGTGCTGAACGCCGACGGCTCGTTCGTCTACACGGCCGCCGCCAACTACAACGGGGCCGACGCCTTCACCTATACGGCGCATGACGCCTATGGCGGCGTCTCGGGCGTTGTGACGGTCCAGCTGGGCGTCGAGGCGGTCAACGACGCGCCGATCGGCGCGGCCGACGCGGCCTCGGTGGCCGAGGACGCCTCGATCCTGGTCAACGTGCTGGCCAACGACCACGACGTCGACCTGGACGCCCTGGCCATCGCGGCCCTGTCGGGCGCCAAGTCGGCCCTGGGCGCCTCGATCAGCATCGAGAACGGCCAGGTCCGCTACGTGGCCGACGCCGACAGCTTCGACCAGCTGGCCGCCGGCCATTCGGTGGTCGACAGCTTCTCCTACACCGCCTCGGACGGCCACGGCGGCTTCACCGCCCCGATCACCGTCTCGATCACGGTGGGCGAGGCGGGCGACAACCGCACCCTGTCGGGCAATCTGCTGAAGGCCAACAGCTTCACCGACACCGGCGAGAAGGACACCACCTATACCGGCGGCCTGCTCAACGACGTGATCAACGGCGCCGGCGGGTCGGACCACCTGATCGGCGGTCTGGGCAACGACCGGCTGGACGGCGGGACTGGCCGCGACACCCTGGAAGGGGGCCTGGGCAACGACATCCTGACCGGCGGGGCCGGCGCCGACGACTTCGTCTTCGGCCTGCTGTCGGGGACCGACCACATCACCGACTTCAACCCCGGCCAGGACCGCATCGTCACCCCGCTGCGCGAACAGCTGGGCGATCTGTTCGACTTCGGCGGACCGTCGCGGGCCCAGACCGTGCTCAACGGCCTGATCGACCAGCTGCTGAAGCCCAGCTTCAAGGACGTCGACACCAACGGCGACCACCATGTCGACGCGGTGCAGATCACCGCCGTGGGCATGGGCACGGTGATTCTCGACAACTGGACGATCGCCGGCCTGACCCAGGGCGGCTATCTGGACCCGCAGCACCACGTGGTCGGCGACTGGCTGCTGTAGGGATCACGGCCGGGGACATGCCCTTGGGCGTGTCCCCATCCAAGCCCAGCGAACGTTGGGGACACGCCCAAGGGCATGTCCCCGGCCGGGGCTAGTGCATCGTGCCCGTCGGGGCGTCGGCTTCGACGGCGACGGTGGCCAGCACGGCCCGGCGCTCGTCCAGCACTTCGACCAGCAGGGCGCCGTCCTGGGCGAACTCGTCGGCGTTGTCGCGCAGCCACTCGCCGGCGATCCGCGCGGCCTCGACCTTGGCGGCGTCGAGGTCGTCGAACACCTCGCCCTCCTCGTCGGTCAGGACGTGGCCGTCGCTGAGCTGGAAATAGTACCGCATCGCCTGGCTTCCTCCGGAAAGGGGAAGCCCCCGCGACAGAGTCCGGTTCCCGACTCTATTTCGCCTCTTCGCGCCGGGCGGCTTCCCGTTCGGCGCGTTCCTTCAGCTCCTCGTCGAGGCTGGCGGTGTCCCAGGCCCCCGCGCCGTCGCCGGGGCGCAGGCGCGCCAGGTCGGCGGTCAGCAGCTTGTCCATGGTCTGGGCCGCGTCGCGCGAGGCCAGGATGTAGGCCTCCTCCTGGCCCCAGACGGGACGCAGGTCTTCGAACGACTTGCGGTCGTGGCGGCGGAAGATGCCGGCGGCGCGATGGGCCCGGTGGGCGCGGTAGCCCAGCTTCTGCAGGGCCGTGGTCCCCAGGGCCAGGGCCGCCTCGAAGGTCTCGCGCTCGACCGCGTCGGCGCCGTTGGCCAAGAGGTCGTAGGCGTGGCGGCGGTCCCAGGCCCGGGCCAGGATCACCAGGTCGGGGAAGGCCTTGCGGGCGGTCTCGACCAGCTCGACGGTCTTCTCGCGGTCGTCCAGGGCGACGATCAGCATCCGGGCCCGCTCGATCCCGGCGGCGCGCAGCAGGTCCATCCGCGTGGCGTCGCCGTAGTGCACCCGGCGGCCGAAGCGGCGCAGCAGGTCGATCTGCTCGATGTCGCTGTCCAGCACGGTGGAGCGGAAGCCGTTGGCGGTCAGCAGGCGGCCGGTGATCTGGCCGAAGCGGCCGAAGCCGGCGATGATGATGTCGGGCTCGCTGTCGTCGAAGGCCCCGGTGTCGGGCGTCACCTTGGGGATCGCCGCGTCGAACATCTGGGCGATGCGCTCGTAGAGGATCATCGCCACCGGGGTCAGGGCCATGGAGACGGCGACGGCGGCGGTCAGCAGGGCCGCCAGGGTCGCACCGATCACGCCGGCCCCGACCGTGAAGGTCAGCAGCACGAAGGCGAACTCCCCGCCCTGGGCCAGGGCGGTGGCGACGGCGGCGGCGCCCCGGGCCGGGGCCCCGAACAGCCGGGCCAGGCCGAACATCACCGCGAACTTCAGGACCATCAGGCCCAGCACCAGGCCGATCAGGGTCAGGGGCTGGCTGGCCACCAGCCTCAGGTCGATGCCCGCCCCGACGGTGATGAAGAACAGGCCCAGCAGCAGGCCGCGGAACGGCTCGATGTCGGTCTCCAGCTCGCGGCGGAACTCGCTCTCGGCCAGCACGACCCCGGCCAGGAACGCGCCGAGGGCGGGGGAGAGGCCGACCATCTGCATGATGCTGGCCACGCCCACCACGATCAGCAGGGCCGCGGCGGTGAAGATCTCGCGCAGGCGGGCCTCGGCGATGAAGCGGAAGATCGGCCGCACCAGGTAGCGGCCGCCGCCGACCACGGCGCCGACGGCCACCAGCACCGACAGGCCCTGGGCCCACGGCGGCAGGTGGGCGATCAGGCTGGCGCCGCCGTGCCCGCCGGCCGCCTCGGCGTGGACCGGCGGGGCGATGGTCGCCAGGGTGGGCAACAGGGCGAACATCGGGATCACCGCCAGGTCCTGCAGCAGCAGGATGCCGAAGGCCGCGCGCCCGACCGGGCCTTGCCTCAGACCCTTCTCGTCCAGGGTCTGCAGCACGATGGCGGTGGACGACATGGCCAGCACCATCCCCACGGCCAGGGCCGTCTGCCAGGGCAGGCCCAGCAGCATCGAGACGCCGGCGATGGCGACCGAGGTGCCCACCACCTGGGCGCCGCCGAAGCCGAAGATCGCCTTGCGCATGTCCCACAGGGTGGAGGGCTGGACCTCCAGTCCGATCAGGAACAGCAGGATCACCACGCCGAACTCGGCGAAGGTCCGCACGTCGGTCTGCTCGCCGACCAGCGACAGGGCGAACGGCCCGATCACAACACCGGCGATCAGGTAGCCCAGCACCGAGCCCAGGCCCAGGCGCTTGGCGATCGGGACGGAGATGACGGCGGCGCCCAGGTAGACCAAGGCTTGCAGCAGGAACGGCATGGCTCAGGCCCCCAGTTCGGCGTCGGCGGGGACGGTCAGCAGCGAGGCGATGCGGGCGCGGTAGCGTTGGGCCTCGGCCTTCAGCTCCTCGTCGTCCTTGACCGCCGCGCCGTGCACCACGAAGGGCGTCTCCCAGACCATGCCGCACAGATAGGCGGTCTGCTCCAGGGGGCGAAGATATTCGTCGAGGGTGAAGCGGTTGTAGCCGTGGGCGTGATAGGCCTTGGCCGCCCCGCCGGTGGTGCAGGCGGCGAACAGGCGCTTGCCGGCCAGGGCGTTGCCCTCCAGGCCGTAGGCGAAGCCGTGCAGCCACACCAGGTCGAACCACTCCTTCAGGAGGGCCGGCGTCGAGTACCAGTAGAGCGGGAACTGCACGGCGATCACGTCGTGGTTCAACAGCTTCTCCTGCTCGGCCTCGATGTCGATCGCGAAGTCCGGATAGGTCTCGTACAGGTCGTGGAAGGTGACGCCGTCCAGCCCCTTGGCCGCCTTGGCCAGGGCGCGGTTGGCGCGAGACCGTTCAAGCGCCGGATGCGCCAGGGTCAAAAGCACGCCCGAGGTGGCGGGCGTCACGCCGCCGATGATAGCTTCCCCAGGGTTAGCCTGATCCGTCACGCCTTCACTCCACGCATCGAAATTTTATTCATCAAGAGTTGAATTTCTCCGCCCGCCGGTCCAGAGCAATCGGCGAACGTCGCTCCGGGAGGAACCATGGTCGACAAGGTGAAGTCCACAGCCGCCGAAGCGCTGGCGGGTCTTTTATTCGATGGCATGACCATCATGGCCGGCGGCTTCGGCCTGTGCGGCATTCCCGAGAACCTGATCGCGGCGATCCGCGAGGCGGGGACGAAGGACCTCACGGTCATCTCCAACAATTGCGGCGTCGACGGCTTCGGCCTGGGGATCCTGCTGGAGAACCGCCAGATCAAGAAGATGGTCTCGTCCTATGTGGGTGAGAACAAGCTGTTCGAACAGCTCTACCTCAGCGGCGAGCTGGAACTGGAGTTCAATCCGCAGGGCACCCTGGCCGAACGCATCCGCGCCGGCGGGGCGGGCATCCCGGCCTTCTTCACGCGCACCGGCTACGGCACCCTGGTGGCCGAGGGCAAGGAGACGCGCGAGTTCGACGGCGAGATGTATGTGATGGAGCGCGGCCTGGTCGCCGACCTCGCCATCGTCAAGGCCTGGAAGGCCGACGCCGAGGGCAACCTCGTCTATCGGAAGACCGCGCGGAACTTCAATCCGATGATGGCCACGGCCGGCAAGGCCACCGTCGTCGAGGTCGAGGAGATCGTCGAGATCGGGGCGCTGGACAAGGACAACATCCACACGCCCGGCATCTATGTCGACCGCCTGATCAAGGGCGCCAAGTTCGAGAAGCGCATCGAGCGCGTGACCACCCGTCCGAAGGAGTCGGTGTAATGGCCTGGACGCGCGACCAGATGGCCGAACGGGCGGCCAAGGAGCTGCGGGACGGCTTCTACGTGAACCTGGGCATCGGCATCCCGACCCTGGTGGCCAACTACATCCCCGAGGGCATGTCCGTGACGCTGCAGAGCGAGAACGGCATGCTGGGCATGGGCCCTTTCCCCTACGAGGGCGAGGAGGACGCCGACCTGATCAACGCCGGCAAGCAGACGATCACCGAGCTGGACTCGAGCTCGTACTTCTCGTCGGCCGACAGCTTCGCGATGATCCGCGGCGGCCACATCGCCCTGTCGATCCTGGGCGGCATGCAGGTCAGCGAGAACGGCGACCTGGCCAACTGGATGGTGCCCGGCAAGATGGTCAAGGGCATGGGCGGGGCCATGGACCTGGTGGCCGGCGTCAAGCGGGTGGTGGTGGTCATGGACCACTGCGAGAAGTCCGGCGCGCCCAAGCTGCTGCACCGCTGCTCGCTGCCCCTGACCGGGGCGGGCGTGGTCGACCTGCTGATCACCGAGCTGGGCGTCTTCGAGATCAACCGCGGCAAGACGCCGGTGCGGCTGATCGAGCTGGCGCCGGACGTGACGGTGGATGAAGTGAAGGCCAAGACCGAGGCGGCGTTCGAGGTCGCCCTCTAGGGCTAAGGCTTTGTCCCTCCCCCTTGTGGGGAGGGTGGCCCTGGCGGAGCCAGGGTCGGGTGGGGTTTGATGAGTCAGCAGGCCCCACCCGTCCGCTTCGCGTCCACCCTCCCCACGAGGGGGAGGGAAATCACTTACTTACCCGGATCCTTCCACGGCGTATCCGGCGGCAGCCCCGTCACCGGGTCGCGCGGCACGGGCCGGAAGTCCTGGGCGATGAACAGGTCGGTGCGGCGCGAGCGCTTCCTGTCCAGGCGCACGCGGACGATCTGCAGGTCGGACGTCGTCGCGAAGTCCTGCTGGATCTTGCCGCGATAGGTGCCTTCCAGGCTGGCGATCAGCACCCGGCGGCCCAGCCCGGCGTCCAGCGGGGCCTCGGCCTCGGCCTGGTTGCGGGGGGCGATCTCGTGCACCCACATCTTCAGCGGCGGGGCGGCCGGCGTGCCGAAATAGTCGCGGCCGTAATAGGCGGCCACGTTGTAGAGGAAGCGGTCGTCCAGGGCGACGGCGGTCAGGCCGCCGTGCAGGGCCTGCTCCTCGCGCGAGCGGTCGATGATCGCCTGCACCGTCTGGTCCCAGCCGCGGGCCCGCTTGAAGGCGTTGCCCATGCCCATGGCGTCGGCCGTGCGCGGAGCGATCACCCAGGTCAGGAACAGGAAGGCCAGCGCGCCCTGCAGGACCAGGCCGCCGATCAGCCAGCGGCGGGCGTCCCAGCGCAGCAGCCAGGCGGCGACCAGCACCGACCCGGCGACATAGGCCGCGGCCGCCCAGTTGGCGTTGGCGCGCGAGACGAAAGCCTGGGCCGCTACCGTCGCCAGCGGCGGCAGGGCGAAGCACAGCAGGGTGATGTCGGCGGCGGCCAGCCGCTTTCGGACCGCCAGCAGCAGGGCGCCGCCGCCCAGCACGGCGAACGGCATGGGCCCGAACACCCCGAACTGCGAGCCGACGAACTGGATCAGCTCCATCGGGTTGAACAGCTTGCCCGACTTCCAGTTGGCGTTGGCGGCGGTGTGCTCCAGCGTCGAGAAGTGGTGCTGGTAGTTCCAGATCATGTTGGGGGCGAACACCACCAGCAGGGCCGCGAAGAAGGCGACCGCCATGGCCGGGGTCCAGGCGCGCCGGGCCTCGCGCGAGAGGAACAGGTGCACGGCCAGGCTGGCCAGGGCGTAGATCGCCGCGTACTTGCTCAGGAACGCCATGCCCAGCGCCGCGCCCATGCCGGCGGCGACCCAGATGCGGACGCGGGGCGAGGCGTGCGGCAAGCTGACGCAGGCCCAGATCATCAAGGCCAGGAAGAACAGCAGCGGGGTGTCGGTGGTGATCAGCACCGACGACAGCTGGACCCCCGGCATCAGGATGAAGATCGCCGCGGCGGCCGCGCCGACCCAGGTCCCGCCCCGTTCGTTTCCGTACAGCCGCGTGGCGATGCGGGCGATGATCAGGGCCGTGGCGGCGTTGAGCAGGGGCGAACCGATGCGCAGCCAGGCCTCGGCGTCGCCGCCGATCCCGGTGGTCGCCCAGATCAGCCAGGCGATGACCGGAGGCTTGGAGAAGTAGCCGAAATCGAGGTGGCGCGACCACAGCCAGTACTGGGCTTCGTCCGGGTACAACTCCAGGGGTGTCACGAACAGCGCCACGACCCTCAGAATCGTCAGGACCCCGATCAAGATCAGGGTCAGCCTTTCGATTCGCGCTCGAGTCGCCCGCGCTGTTTCATCAAGGGCCACGCCGATTTCTCCCGCATAAGTAAGAGGACGCTGACTAAATCTTCCGCAAGCGGGGCCCCCGAAGCGTGTTTATCCGCGATCGTGGCCTTTCCGTCACCAAACCTTCTAAATACGTCGCTAAAGAGCCTCTTAATGAGTGGTCCGGCGGGCTTCATGCACCCCGCTGCGACTTGAACGAGGGGATAGATCAAGATGATGACGAAAAAGCTCGCCTGTCTGGCGTCGACCGCTCTGGTCGGCTGCCTGCTCAGCGCCACCGCCGCCTTCGCCCAGTCGACCGGCTCGCAAGCCAACGAAGTCGACAGCGTGGTCGTGACCGCCGCCGGCCAGCGCGCCGTCGCCGGCCAGATCGTCGAGACGCTGCCGAAGTCGCGCGCCTCGGTCGACAACGCTTTCCTGGCGACCCAGTCCACCGGCCAGAACGTGTTCCAGTCGCTGAACCTGCTGCCGGGCGTCAGCTTCACCAACAACGACCCCTACGGTTCGTCGGGCGGCAACCTGCGCCTGCGCGGCTTCGACGGCGCCCGCGTCTCGGTCACCTTCGACGGCGTGCCGCTGAACGACACCGGCAACTACGCCGTCTATCCGAACCAGCAGCTGGACCCCGAACTGATCGACCGCGCCAGCGTCAACCTGGGCACGACCGACGTCGACAGCCCGACCGCTTCGGCCACCGGCGGCACCATCAACTACATCACCCGCAAGCCGGCTCATGAGTTCGGCGGCATCGCCGACGCCTCGATCGGCGACGACAACTATCGCCGCGCCTTCCTGATGCTGGAAACCGGCGACTTCGGTCCGATCGGCACCCGCGCCTTCGTGGCCGGCTCGTACCAGAAGTACGACAAGTGGAAGGGCCCGGGCTCGCTCGAGAAGAAGCAGGTCAACGCCCGCATCATCCAGGACATCGGCGATCGCGGCGACTTCGTCAGCCTCGCGGTGAACTACAATGAGAACCGCAACAACAACATCCGTCAGCTGACGCTGGCCGAGTTCAACGCCTTCGGCAAGAACCTCGACTACACCGCCACCTGCACCAACCGCGTGATCAACGCGGGCACCCGCACCATCACCGAGACCGCCCCGGCCATCCCGGGCAACTGCTCGGACTACTACGGCCGCCAGGTCAACCCGTCGAACACCGGCAGCGTCCGCGGCTCGGCCCTGTTCCACCTGACCGACAACCTGCGCCTGACGATCGACCCGTCGTTCCAGTACACCCTGGCCGACGGCGGCTCGCAGCTGGCCACCGTGGCTGAAACCGACGGCCGCGTCCGCGGTTCGAACGGCGCCGCCAAGGACCTGAACGGCGACGGCGACACGCTCGACACCGTCGCGTTCTTCGCGCCCAGCGTCACCAACACCCGCCGCTACACGGTCACCAGCTCGCTGATCTGGGACCTGAACGACGACAACCGCATCCGCGTCGCCTACACCGGCGACTACGGCCGCCACCGTCAGACCGGCGAGTACACGGCCCTCGACGCCGAAGGCAACACGACCAACGTGTTCGGCGGCAAGGACGGCCACGGCGCCAAGATCTACACCTCGGACGGCAGCTATCTGCGCGCTCGCGACCGTTTCTCGATCGCCCAGCTGAACCAGGTCGCCGCCGAATACCGCGGCAAGTTCATGGACAGCCGCCTGACCGTGAACCTCGGCGTGCGCGCGCCCTTCTTCAAGCGCGAGCTGAACCAGTACTGCTACACGCAGAACGCCACGAACCTGACCACCGTCATCTCGGGCTTCACCGTCAGCTGCACCACCCAGGCGCCGGTCGTCACCAACACCGACGGCACCGTGCAGTTCGCCACCGGCACGGCCGCCAACCTGCGCTACATCAAGCCGTGGTCGGCCACCGTGAAGTACGACAAGGTCCTGCCGAACGCCGGCGCGACCTATGACATCGGCGGCGGTCACACCGTGTACGTCAGCTACGCCGAGGGCTTCTCCTCGCCGCGTACCGACAACCTCTACACCGCCACGCTGGAAAACGGCGTCGGCACCCCGGCCGACACCCGTCCGGAAACGACCAAGACCTACGACCTGGGCTACCGCTACTCGGCGCCGACCGTCATGGCCACCGCCGCGCTGTGGAAGACCGACTACAAGAACCGCATCGTGCAAGCCTTCGATCCGGACCTGAACATCAGCATTGACCGCAACGTCGGTGACGTGAAGGCCTGGGGCTTCGACACGCAAGCGGCCTGGGCCGTCGCGGAATACCTGACGGTCACCGGCTCGTTCTCGTACAACAACAGCGAGATCCAGGACGACCTGGTGCTCAACGCCGCCGGCGCCCTCCTGCCGCTGTCGGGCAAGCAAGTGGTCGAGACCCCGAAGTACACCTTCGGCGGCCGCGTCGACTGGGACATCACCGAGGCGCTGCACATGGGCGTCCAGGGCAAGTACACCGGCAACCGCTACTCGACGGACGTGAACGACGAAGTGGCCCCGCACTACACCGTGTGGGACATGTCGCTGTCGTACGACCTGCCCTTCGCCAAGAAGACCTACGCCCAGCTGAACGTGAACAACCTGTTCAACGAGACCTACTTCGGCTCGATCAGCTCGCGCACCAACGCCGTGGCCCTGACGGGTTCGGCGGCCAGCGCGCCGACCTACTACATCGGCTCGCCGCGCACGGTTCAGTTCACCCTGCGCACCGAGTTCTAATCGGCCTCTCGAGGCTGACCTCTCGGTCAAAGACGGAAGGGCGGTCCGGAAACGGACCGCCCTTTTTCTTTTGTCGCACCAGTTTGCTAGAAGGGCGGCTTGACCCCGGGGCCGTCCCGGCCCATTTGCGCCTCCCGTTTCGATCCAGGTTCCGTTCATGACCACGACCGTCCCCGCCGAGTGGGCTCCGCACCGCGCCATGTGGGTGGGTTTCCCCAGCCACGCCGAGCTGTGGCAGGAAGACCTCGAGCAAGCCCAGCAGGAAGTGGCCGACCTGGCCCGCGCCCTGGCCGGTCCGGGCGGCGAGCGCGTGCGCCTGATGGTGGTCGGCGACGAGGCCGAGGCCGCCGCCCGCGCCCTGCTGGCCGACACCACGGTCGAGATCGTCCGCGGCCAGTTCGGCGACATCTGGCTGCGCGACACCGGCCCGATCTTCACCGAGACCGCCAAGGGCGCCGTCGCGGCCGGCTTCAAGTTCAACGGCTGGGGCGGCAAGTACCAGCTGGAGGGCGACGACATCGTCGCCGAGCAGATCGCCGCCGCCTCGGGCGCGCCCCTGGCCCGCAACGCCTTCGTGCTGGAGGGCGGCGCCCTGGACCACGACGGCACGGGCACGATCCTCACCACCCGCCAGTGCCTGCTGAACGCCAACCGCAACGGCGACTGGGACGAGGCCAAGGCCACGGCCGCCCTGACCGCCGCCCTGGGCGCCAAGAAGGTGCTGTGGCTGGGCGACGGCCTGCTGAACGACCACACCGACGGCCACGTCGACAACCTGGCCCGCTTCGTCGCGCCGGGCGTGGTGGCCTGCCCCATGGCCTTCGGCGTCGACGACCCCAACGCCGAGGTCTACGCCGAGACCGCCCGCGCCCTGGCCGGCATGACCGACAGCCGCGGCTCGCCCCTGCAGGTGGTCCGCATCCCGTCGCCGGGCCGCATCACGGGCGAGGACGGCGAGATCATCCCGGCCTCGCACATGAACTTCCTGATCGCCAACGAGGCGGTGATCGTGCCGATCTACGCCGAGGAGTCGGGCGCCTTCGCCGTCGAGGTGATCAGCGGCCTGTTCCCCGAGCGCGAGGTGATCGGCCTGCCCTCGACCGCCATCCTCACCGGCGGCGGCTCGTTCCACTGCATCAGCCAACAGGAGCCCGGCGAATGACCCGCAAGCTCAGCGTCGCCGCGATCCAGACCTCGTACGGAATGGACCTGCAGGCCAACATCAAGAAGACGGAAGCCTTCATCCGCGAGGCCGCCGCCAAGGGCGCCCAGGTGATCCTGCCGTCCGAGCTGTTCCAGGGCCCGTACTTCTGCGTGGCCCAGGAGGAGCGCTGGTTCGCCGAGGCCCATCCGTGGCGCGAGCACCCGGTGGTCAAGGCCATCGCGCCCCTGGCCGGCGAGCTGGGCGTGGTGATCCCGATCTCGATCTTCGAGCGCGAGGGCCCGCACTACTTCAACAGCCTGGTCATGGCCGACGCCGACGGCAGCCTGCTGGGCCTCTACCGCAAGAGCCACATCCCCGACGGCCCCGGCTACATGGAGAAGTATTACTTCCGGCCGGGCGACACGGGCTTCAAGGTCTGGGACACGCGCTTCGGCCGCCTGGGCGTCGGCATCTGCTGGGACCAGTGGTACCCCGAGGCCGCCCGCGCCATGGCCCTGATGGGCGCCGAGGCCCTGTTCTATCCCACCGCCATCGGCAGCGAGCCGCATGACCCCAGCCTGGACACCGCCCTGCCGTGGCGGCGGGCCATGCAGGGCCACGCGGTCAGCAACGTGATCCCGGTGGTCGGCGCCAACCGCATCGGCTTCGAGCCGTGGGACGGCTATCCGAACGGCGGCCAGACCTTCTACGGCTCGTCCTTCGTGGCCGACCATCGCGGCGACCTGGTCAGCGAGCTGGGCCGCAGCGACGAGGGCCTGGTCAACGCCACCTTCGACCTGGACTTCCTGCAGACCCACCGCGCGGCCTGGGGCTTCTTCCGCGACCGGCGGCCGGAGTTCTACGGCGCCCTGGCCAGCGGCCGTCCCGCGTGATCGGCGGCTTGAAGTGATAGGGACGGGCCGGCTCGTCCTGCGCGCGCCGGTCGACGCCGACCGCGACGCGATCGCGGCGATCAACGCCGATCCGGCGGTCGGCGCCTGGCTGGGCGGCGCGCGCTCGCGGGCCGAGAGCGACCACTTCGTCGACCGCGTCCAGGCCCACTTCGCCGAGCACGGCTTCGGCTTCTACGTGGTCGAGCGCCGGGACGACCGGCGGGTGATCGGCCTGACCGGCATCTGGCACGTGCCCGAGGAGAACCCGCTGCTGGCCGGCCAGGTCGAGATCGGCTGGCGCTTCGCCCCCGACGCCTGGGGCCAGGGCTACGCCACCGAGGCGGCCCGCGCGGCCCTCGACTACGGCTTCGACCTCAGCATCGACGAGATCATCGCCTTCACCGCCCGCACCAACCTGGCCTCCCAGGCGGTGATGCGGCGGCTGGGCATGGCCTACGACCCGGCGCGGGACTTCGAGCATCCGGGCGTGGCGGAGGGCGATCCGCTGAAGCCGCACGTGGTGTTCGTGGGACGGCCTAGGGCCTATCCGTAGCGCACCCACTTGCCCCCACCTGACCGCTTCGCGGTCTGTCCGCCCCCGTAGGGGGCGGAGCCCTCGAACGCGGCGCGGCTCTTCCCCCTCCGGGGGAAGACGATCGCGAAGCGATCCGTAGGGGGCAAGTGCTAGGCGGCGGGGCATCCGGTCGGAGGTCCGGCGGCCTTCGACGCCGCCACCTCGGCCTTGGCCTTCTCCAGATCGCTCAGGAACGCCGGGTCCTGGTGCAGCCGCGAGACCATGGCCGAACCCAGGTAGCGCCCCGCCTCGATGTCGCTCTGGAAGTGCACGCCGCAGACGATGCGGCTGTCGCCGAACTCGCGGCCGCGCGCCAGGACGGCGCTGGCGTGCTCGGGGGCGACTTCCGAGATCACCAGAGCCCAGGACCAGCCGATCAGGCCGTGCCCGGACGGATACGAGCCGTCGGTCTCGATCCACTTCTCGCGCGGCACGCAGATCGGCTTCTTGTTGCCCACCGGCGGCCGCTTGCGCTGGAAGACCGCCTTGGCCGGCTGGTACAGGGTGGCGGCGTCGTCGGTCATCCGCAGCAGCATGTTGGCCAGGACCGGCGTCGCCTCGGGCCCGATATTGACGCCCGCCGCGCAGGAGAAGCTCTTGAAGCCATGTGCGCCCGACAGGTCGGCGTCGGTGATGGCCTTGTCCCAGGCCGGGCCGCCGGCCAGCTTGCGGGTCTGGTTGAAGATCTTGCGGTCTGCCCGGCCGCGCGTCGACTTCGGCTCGGGCGGCGGGCCGACGATGGTCGCGCCGTCCAGGTTCATGCCGGTGGTCAGGTAGCCGGGCGGCGGCTTGGTCCAGCTGGCGGTGCTGGGGCTGACCGCATAGGGCGCGGCGGCCGGGCCGGCCTTGGAGAACAGGTCCTGGACCGGCGAGCAGCCCATCAGCAGGGCGCCTGAAAAGGCGGCGACGAGCATCGCGTTTCGGGTCATGGGCGGCCTCCGATCGGTCATCCGACCACAGAACGGCGACGAGACGCCGCGTCAAGCCGGGTTTTGGCAAGAAGCGGCTTGACGACTCGTAATGTTATTTCATAACACTTCGGCCAAGCCGCTCCCCCGGTCAAGGTTCAGGATTTCCCATGCCCCGTCGCGTACTGCTTTCCGCCGCGAGCCTGCTGGCGTTCGCCCTCGCCGCGCCCCTGGCGCACGCCGCCGAGACGCCGGCGCCCGCCGACGCCGCGGCCGCGCCCGACGCGCCCGAAGCCCCCAACGCGGTCGACAAGGTGGTGGTCACCGCCGCCCCCTACGCCGTGTCGCTGGACACCGTGACCAGCAGCGTCAACGTCGTGACCCGCGACCAGCTGGACGTCGCCCCGCCGGCCGGCATCGGCGACATGCTGAACGGCCTGCCGGGCCTGCGCTCCACCTTCTACGGCCCCGGCGCCTCGCGCCCGGTGATCCGCGGCCTGTCGGGCCCCCGGGTGATGGTGCTGCAGAACGGCGTCGGCCAGGTGGACGCCAGCGCCCTGTCGCCCGACCACGCCGTGGCCAGCGACCCGGGCGAGGCCTCGCGCATCGAGGTGCTGCGCGGCCCCTCGACCCTGGCCTACGGCGGCTCGGGCATCGGCGGGGTGGTCAACATGATCGACGACCGCGTGCCCTCGACGCCCGCCGCCAACGGCCCCGAGGGCCGGCTGTCGGCCTCGGCCTCCAGCGTCGACGACGGCTACGCCTACAGCGGCGCGGTCAAGGCCGGGAAGGGCCCGATCGTGTTCGCGGCCGACTTCTCCAGCCGCCGCACCGACGACTATTCGATCCCGACCGCCGCCGTCTCCGACCGCCTGGCGGCCCGCGACGGCCTGACGGTCGATCCCGACCACGTGGTCAAGAACACCGACGTCGAGGTCGACGCCTACGGCGCGGGCGTCTCCTGGGTCCACGACCGGGGCTTCATCGGGGCGTCGGTCAAGAAGACCGACACCACCTACGGCGTGCCCTACGAGCAGATCCTGGCCCCGATCGATCCGGACGCCGAGGGCCCGGTCTCGATCCACCTGCAACAGACCCGCTACGACCTGCGCGGCGAGCAGGAACTGGACAATCCGTGGTTCGAGAAGGTCCGTGTCTCGCTGGGCTACGCCGACTACGAGCACGCCGAGGTCAGCGTCGAGGACGGCGAGGTGGGCACCCGCTTCCTGTCGCACGGCACGGAAGGCCGCGTGGAGCTGGTGCACCGCGAGCATGACGGCCACCAGGGCGCCATCGGCTTCCAGGCCCTGGACCGCCACTTCGAGGCGATCGGCGACGAGGCCTTCGTGCCCTCCACCGACATCAAGGAGTACGGGATCTTCACCCTGCAGCGGCTGGACCGCGGCCAGTGGGGGATCGACGCCGGCCTGCGCTTCGACACCCGCGAGCTGCGGACTCCGACCGAGACGCGCGACTTCGACAACGTCTCGGCCTCGCTGGGCGTGTTCTACAAGCCGACCGACGCCCTGTTCACCGCCCTGACCCTGTCGCGCAACGGCCGGGCCCCGACCGAGTTCGAGCTGTTCGCCAACGGCCCGCACCCGGGCACCGGCGGCTTCGAGGTCGGCGACGACAGCCTGGACTCCGAGACCGTCACCTCGCTGGAGGCCACGGTCCGCTGGAACAGCGACCGCCTGCGCGCCGAGGGCCACCTGTGGGCCGCCAAGTACGACAACTTCATCGAGGAAGCCCCGACCGGCGCGGTCGAGGACGACCTGCCCGTCTACCAGTACTTCCAGACCAAGGCCGACTTCCACGGGGCCGAGCTGGAGGCCAGCTACGAGGCCTGGCGCGGCGCCAGCCAGTCGATCCGCCTGGAGACCACCTTCGACTGGGTGCACGGCGACACCGACGCCGGCGTCCCGGCCCGCATCCCGCCGTGGTCGCTGGGCGGCTCGGTGGTCTGGACCGCGCCGCGCGTCGAGACCACCCTGGAGGTGCGCCGGGTGGCCGAGCAGGACCGCGTGGCGACCTTCGAACTGCCCACCGACGGCTACACGGTGGTCAACCTGAAGGCCACGTTCAAGCCGATCGCCGACTCCCCGCTGCGGCTGTTCATCGACGGCCGCAACCTGACCAACGAGGAGATCCGCGAGCACGTCTCGTTCCTCAAGGACATCGCCCCGTCGCCGGGCCGCTCGGTGCGGGCGGGCGTGGCCTGGAAGTTCTAGGATCGCGGACGAGCTTGTCGATCCCCCAGGGTTGTCATCCCGGAAGCCTCGAAGAGGCTGTCCGGGACCCAGGTGAGCCGCACCGCCTTCGCCCAGTCCCCTGGGTCCCGGACAAGCGCTCCGCGCTTTCCGGGATGACAACAAAGGGGGAAAGGGCGGGTTCGCCTCCTCGATAACGCTCCACCCATGACAGCGTTTACCGGGCTTCCTTCGCGTACTGAGCGAAACGGCGGTCCGACTTAACCGTAAGGCGGAGGGGTCGATTGCGAGGCCCCTCCGGATCGGCTAGAAGCGCCGGACCCTTCTAAGGACGCC
Organism: Caulobacter sp. CCG-8; assembly: GCF_037402475.1. Classification (NCBI taxonomy): domain Bacteria; kingdom Pseudomonadati; phylum Pseudomonadota; class Alphaproteobacteria; order Caulobacterales; family Caulobacteraceae; genus Caulobacter; species Caulobacter sp. CCG-8. The sequence goes on along the minus strand of NZ_JBBEUD010000004.1, from coordinate 58,415 downwards.
TAAACGCAATAGGCGTCCGTCTCATTAGCTTTTTGTCGAGCTGTTCATGGAAACGACCCAACCCGCCGGCGGCATCTCCGGCAACGTCCTGTTCTACTCCTCGCCGGAGCCGCTGAACCGCGAGCAGCACGCCAAGCTCGGCCTGGTCCACAAGGACAAGCCCTACAGCTTCGCCCTGAGCGGCACCGCCGTGCCGCTGGCCGTCACCGAGTTCGCCCCGGCCGCCCTGAGCTATCCGGTGATCTTCGCCGGCGAGGACCGCGTCCCGCTGGCCGTCATGGGCCTCAACACCGGCGAGAACCTGTTCATCGCCGCCGACGGCGGTTTCGAGCCGGGCTGCTACATCCCCGCCTACATCCGCCGCTATCCGTTCGTCCTGGCCAATGACGAGGCCCAGGAGCGCATGATCGTCTGCATCGATCGCGGTTCGGACCTGCTGGCCGAAGGCGGCCAGACCCCGCTGTTCGACGACAAGGGCGAGCCCACCGAATACACCCAGAACTGCATCAAGTTCTGCGACGACTTCGAAGTCGAGCGCCGCCGCACCGACTCGTTCGTGCAGCTGCTGAAGGACAACGACCTCTTCGAACTGAAGAAGGCCGTCTTCACCCCGGTCGACGCCAACGGCCAGGCCGGCGAGCCCCAGACCGTGGCCGAGTACTACGGCGTCTCAGAAGAGAAGTTGAACGCCCTGCCGGCCGACAAGGTCAAGGAACTGCAGACCAGCGGCGCCCTGGCCCAGATCTACGCCCACCTGGTCTCGCTGATCGGTTGGGACCGCCTGATCGCCATGGCCACCCTGCGCCAGCAGCAGACGGCCGCCAACGGCGCGCTGAACTAGGTTTCACACCCTCGGGTGTCGCGAAGAGGCGGCGGGTTCGAAAGAGCCCGCCGCCTTTTTCTTTGCGCGGTCGGGGACAGGCGCATGCGCCTGTCCCCAGCTTCGGTCGCCGCCTACCGCGCGAAGATGCTCCGCGTCAGGCACGAGAAGACCAGCCGTCCCGCCTCGTCCAGCAGGTCGTGCTGGGCGATGACGATGCCCTTGCCGTCGCCGACCGGGTCCTTGCCCATCACCGTCATGCGGCCGCGCAGCAGCTCGCCCGCGGGCGGGTTGCGCAGCCAGCGCAGGGCGTCGACGCCGACCCGCTTGGTCTGGGGCCAGGCGGCGCTGGCCTCGCTGTCCAGCTTGGACCAGATGGCGAAGACCATGGTGTCGGGCGCGCCGCTGGCCGCGGGCCAGCCCGGCTGGAACGCCGCGCAGAAGCTCTCCAGCGCCTTGCCGTCCACGACCGTGGTCCCCAGGGACACGACCTGGCCGATCTCGATGTCGTCGAAGGAAGCGGGCATGGACGGGCGACTCTCTTGCGAACGCGGGTCTACGACCTGATCACGGCGGCTTGGCCATTGTCGAGAGCGCTCGGAGAGGTCATGTGTCGTGCTCTCGACCTGGCCTGGAACCCGTTCATGTCGCTTCGCAAGCTGTTCGCCGTCGTACCGGCGCTGATGGTCGCCCTGTTCCTGGGCGCGCCTCCGGCGAAGGCCGATCCGGTCCACACCGGGCATATCGAGGTCGAGCTGGTCTCGCAGGAGGCCGGCGTCGCGCCGGGCTCGACGGTCTATGTGGCCCTGAGCCAGAAGATCCAGTCGGGCTGGCACACCTACTGGCGCAATCCCGGCGACGCGGGCGACGCCACCCGCATCGTCTGGACCCTGCCGGCCGGCTGGACCGCCGGCGACATCGTCTGGCCGACGCCGGAGAAGAGCCGCGTCGGGCCGCTGCTGGACTTCGCCTATACCGGCGACGTGCTGCTGCCCGTGCCGATCAGCGTGCCGGCCAACGCCCAGGTCGGCTCGGTGGTCACCCTGAAGGCCGCCGCCGCCTTCCTGGTCTGCGAACAGGTCTGCGTGCCCGAGGACGCCGTCGTCACCCTGACCCTGCCCGTGGTGGCGGGGATGCCCGGGACCGATCCGAAATGGGGCGCCAAGGTCGCCGAGACCCTGGCCAAGGCCCCCAAGCCGGCCGGGCTGAAGGCGGTGTTCCAGCTGCAGGGTTCGGTGCTGAAGCTGGCCGTGACCGGCGCGCCGCTGAAGGGCGCCGACGTCTCGGGCGCGTTCTTCTATCCCTATTCCGGCAAGGCCATCGAGCATCCGCCCGAACAGGCGATCGAGCGCGGTCCCGAGGGCCTGACCCTGTCGCTGACCCCCGGTTACGACTTCACCCAGGCCGAGCAGAAGCCGACCGAGCTGTCCGGCGTGCTGGCCCTGAACGGCGTGGCCTACGAGGTCACCGCCACGCCCGGGACGATCCCGGCCGAAGCCGGCGGCCTGGGCGCGCCGCCCGCCGCACCGGCCAAGGCCCGCGGGACCGCCAATAGCGCCGATGGGGGCGCGAGCCTGGGCCTGCCCCTGGCCGTGGCCTTCGCCTTCCTGGGCGGCCTGATCCTGAACCTGATGCCCTGCGTCTTCCCGATCCTGTCGTTGAAGGCCGCCAGCCTGACCGCCCACGCCCACGACGCCGGCAAGACCCGCGTCCAGGGCCTGGCCTTCCTGGTCGGGGTGGTCGTCACCTTCCTGGCCCTGGCCGGCCTGCTGATCGCCGTGCGGGCGGGCGGGGCGGCCGTGGGCTGGGGCTTCCAGCTGCAGTCGCCGGCCGTGGTCGCGGGGCTGGCCCTGCTGATGCTGCTGGTGGCGCTGAACATGTCGGGCGTGTTCGAGGTCGGGGCCTCGGTGCAGAACGCGGCCTCGGGCGCGGGCGCGAGCGGCGACGGCGTGGCCGGTTCGTTCCTGACCGGCGCCCTGGCGGTGCTGGTCGCCGCCCCCTGCACCGCGCCGTTCATGGCCGGGGCCCTGGGCTACGCCCTGACCCAGCCGCCGCTGCTGTCGCTGGCCGTCTTCCTGGGCCTGGCCCTGGGCTTCGCCGCGCCGTTCGTGCTGCTGGCCTTCATCCCCGGCCTGCTGGGCCGCCTGCCGCGCCCCGGTCCGTGGATGGACGTGCTGAAGAAGGGCCTGGCCTTCCCGATGTACGCCACCGCCGCTTGGCTGGCCTGGGTGTTCAGCCAGCAGACCGGGCCGATTCCGCTGGCGATGATATTCGCCGCCGCCGTCCTGATCGCCTTCGCCGCCTGGCTCTATGGCCTGGCCCAGGCGCGGGGCGCGTTGGGCAAGAGCCAGGTCGCGCCTCTGGTGATCGCCCTGGTCAGCCTAGCCGGGGTGATCGCCCTGGTCTGGGTCGCCGCCCGGGGCGAGCCCCAGGTGACCCCCATCCATGACGAGCGGCCGCCGGCCTCGAGCGCGGCCGGTCCCGGACTGGCCGCCGCGGCCTGGAGCCCGGAGAAGGTCAAGGCGCTGCAGGCCCAGGGCAAGGTGGTGATGGTCGACTTCACCGCCGACTGGTGCGTGACCTGCAAGGTCAACGAGGGCACGGCCCTGAAGGGCCAGCGCCTGGTCGACGCCTTCAAGGCCCATGACGCCGTGCTGCTGCGCGCCGACTGGACCAAGCGCGACGCGACCATCGCCGCCGCCCTGGCCGAGCACGGCCGCGCGGGCGTGCCGCTGTACCTGGTCTATCCCAAGGGGAGCGGCGAGCCGGTGGTGCTGCCGCAGTTGCTGACCGAGGGACTGGTGATCGAGGCCATCGAAAAAGCGGCCAAGGGTTAGAGCGGCGAACACTTGCCCCTTACGGACCGCTTCGCGGTCGTCTTCCCCGGAGGGGGAAGAGCCCTGCCGCCGCCGCCGCGCGAGTGGCTCCGCCCCCTAAGGGGGCGGACAGGCGGCGAAGCCGCCAGGTGGGGGCAAGTAGGTGAGCCTCGATCCTACTTCTTCTTATCGCCCTTGCCGCCGAACGGCAGGCGTTCCTTCACCTGGTCCAGCGGCGTGCGGGTCACCGTCACGGGCGGCGGCGGGGCCGTCACCTGGACCGGCAGGGGATAGGCCCGCCAGCCCGACTGGATCAGGGCGCCGAAGCCCTGGCAGCGCGGCATGACGCGCACGGCCCCGGTCCTGGGCTTGGCGAACGGCGCGGGCTGGAACAGGTCCTGGCGCTTGGGATCGGTGAACCGCCAGTCCGTGGGCAGGCCGTAGCCCTTCTCGCCGCCGATCCGCACGGCCTTGTAGGCGATGTTGGCCTGGAACGGCGGCACGCCGTACTTCAGCATCGCCCGCAGGAAGATGTCGTCGGCCTCCTGCCGCTTGCCCGGCTCGCCGATCGTGTAGAGCCAGTCATGGACGATGGCCGCCCGCGCCGTCGGCCCCTGCGGGTCGACGAAGCCCTGGCCGTACCAGGGCACGCTGGCGAAGTCGGTGACGTACCAGCGCGGCACCACGATCACCTTGCCGGTCTCGACGTCGCAATAGGGGAACTCGGCGTCCAGGGTGAACAGCTTGCGGCCGTCCTTGGTCTGGTTGAACAGCATCACCGGCTGCGGCGTCAGCGAGCTGGGCGGGGTGGGCGCCACGACCGGCACGAAGACCGTGGTCTTGGTCTCGGTGGCGCAGCCGGCCAAGGCCAGGCCGAGGGTGACGAGAACGGCGGAGATCTTGGACTTCGGCGGCATGGTCGGTCTTCTGGACAACGAGCTTCGCCTTATCAAGCGTCGATGGCGAAGGTGCGGCGATGAGCCGTGCAGGCGGCGTGGAGTTTTTGCGAGTCTTTCGCGGAACGGGGTTTTGTGGAATCCTCCGCCCCGGAGGGGTTTCATCCTGGGAGAAACGCCATGCCGATCACCCGCCGTCTCGTCGCCGCCGGCCTGCCCGCGCTGATGCTGGCGATCCCGTCCCTGGCCCACGCCAAGGCCGCCCCCGCCTTCACCGCCGTCGACGTGGACGGCAAGACCCGCTCACTGTCCGAGTTCAAGGGCAAGGTCGTGGTGCTGGAGTGGGTCAACGAGGGCTGCCCCTACGTCCGCAAGCACTACTCCGGCAACATGCAGGGCCTGCAGCAGGCGGCCACGGCCGACGGCGTGGTCTGGCTGACCATCGCCTCGTCGGCGCCGGGCAAGCAGGGCTATTTCCCCGACGGCGCGGCCGCCAGGACCTGGATGAACGCCAAGGGCGCCAAGCCGACCACCCTGCTGCTGGACCCGCAGGGGACGGTGGCGACGGCCTACAAGGCCAAGACCACACCGCACATGTTCGTCATCGATCGCGACGGCCAGATCGTCTACGAGGGCGCGATCGACGATACGCCCAGCGCCAAGGTCGAGGACCTGAAGACGGCCAAGAACTACGTCGCCGCGGCGCTCAACGACGTGAAGGCGGGGCGCAAGGTGGCGGTGGCCTACAGCCAGCCGTACGGGTGCTCGGTGAAGTACAAGGACGCTTAGGTTTCCCATAGACCCGCTCATCCCGGCGAATGCCGGGACCCAGATGGAATAGCGGAGTGGTGGGTTCCTTGCGCTGTGAGCCCATCCCGTCAGACCCCACGCCTTGGGATCTGGGTCCCGGCATTTGCCGGGATGAGCGGGTTCTTTAAGCCGCCGGCTGCGGCGGGGCGGTGATCACCTCGACGTTGTCGTTCAGCAGATAGACCATGTCGCGCAGGGCCAGGTCCTGGTCCTTGACGGTCTTGGCCTCGGTCACCGCCTTCAGCTTCTCGGGCAGGTCCTGGCTGATGCCGCGCAGGATGCACTTGAGGTCGTCGACCGCGCCGCGCTCCTTCAGGGTGACGTGGCCTTTCATGTCCAGGTCCGACAGCTCGCCGATCTTCACCCCGAACCTGTCCCAGCCCTTCAGGGCGGCGGCGACGGCGGCGGGGTCCTTGGGCAGGGCGGCGCGGTAGGCCTCGGTCTGGGCCTTCAGCTTCCTGGCCCGGCCGACGATGTCGACGAACAGCGGCTCGCCAGCCACTGAAGCTGGGGGCTGGCCTTGTTGGACGACAGCCGGGGCGGCGTTTGCCTGTGCGTCCGGACTGAACGAAGCGAACAACAGCATGGCCGAAAAGGCGACGGCGTCACACGACATGGGGACCTCCCGCAAAAAACGTCATTGGTCTGCCATGACGTGGCGGCAGGGGTTTGCTAAGCCCGCCCGGGTAAACGCCGATTTACCAAACCGCATCGACTCAGTGTGAAGGAACGCCGCATGGCCGATCTCGACGCCGCCTGGAACCGCCTGGAAGCCGCCGCCAAGGCCGCCGGCGAAAAGCGCATCGTCGAGTTCTTCGAGGCCGAGCCCCGGCGTCTCGAAACCCTGACCCTGGACGTCGCCGGCCTGCACGTCGACCTGTCCAAGCAGGCCTGGGACGAGGCCGGCCTCGAGGCCGCGCTCGACCTGGCCCACGCGGCCGACGTCGAGGGCGCCCGGGCCGCGATGTTCGGCGGCGAGGCGATCAATTCGTCCGAGGGCCGCGCGGTCCTGCACACCGCCCTGCGCGCCAAGGCCGACGCCGACGTGAAAGCCGGCGGCGTCCCGGTCATGGCCGAGGTCGAGGCCGTCCGCGGCCGGATGAAGGCCTTCGCCGAGGCCGTCCGCTCGGGCGCGATCAAGGGCGCCACCGGCAAGCCGTTCAAGGCCATCCTGCACATCGGCATCGGCGGCTCGGACCTGGGTCCCCGCCTGCTGTGGGACGCCCTGCGGCCGGTGAAGCCGTCGATCGACCTGCGCTTTGTGGCCAATGTGGACGGCGCCGAGTTCGCCCTGACCACGGCCGACATGGACCCTGAAGAGACCCTGGTCATCGTCGTCTCCAAGACCTTCACCACCCAGGAGACCCTGGCCAACGCCGGCGCCGCCCGCGCCTGGCTGGCCGCGGCCCTGGGCGAGACCGGCGCCAACCAGCACCTGGCCGCCATCTCCACGGCGCTGGACAAGACGGCTGCTTTTGGGGTGGCCGACGACCGCGTGTTCGGCTTCTGGGACTGGGTGGGCGGCCGCTATTCGCTGTGGTCGTCGGTCAGCCTGTCGGTGGCCGTGGCCTGCGGCTGGGACGTGTTCCAGGGCTTCCTGGACGGCGCGGCGGCCATGGACGAGCACTTCCGCACCGCCTCGCTGGAGGTCAACGCCCCGGTGCTGATCGCCCTGGCCCAGATCTTCAACCGCAACGGCCTGGACCGCCGGGCCCGCTCGGTCGTGCCCTATTCGCACCGCCTGCGCCGCCTGGCCTCGTTCCTCCAGCAGCTGGAGATGGAGAGCAACGGCAAGTCGGTCGGTCCGGACGGCAAGCCGGTCAAGCGCGGCACCGCCACGGTGGTGTTCGGCGACGAGGGCACCAACGTCCAGCACGCCTACTTCCAGTGCATGCACCAGGGGACCGACATCACCCCGATGGAGCTGATCGGCGTGGCAAAGTCCGACGAGGGCCCGGCCGGCATGCACGAGAAGCTGCTGTCCAACCTGCTGGCCCAGGCCGAGGCCTTCATGGTGGGCCGGACCACGCAGGACGTCGTCGCCGAGCTGACCGCCAAGGGCGTCTCCCAGGCCGAGATCGCGACCCTGGCCCCGCAGCGCACCTTCGCCGGCAACCGGCCCTCGACCCTGGTGCTGATGGACCGCCTGACGCCCCAGGCGTTCGGCGCCCTGATCGCCCTCTATGAGCACAAGACCTTCGTCGAGGGCGTGATCTGGGGCATCAACAGCTTCGACCAGTGGGGCGTGGAGCTGGGCAAGGTGATGGCCGGCCGCATCCTGCCGGAGCTGGAGAGCGGGGCCGTGGGGAGCCACGATCCGTCGACGACGGCGCTGATCTCGCGGCTGAAGAAGTAGGGATCAGTCCCTACTCGATCCGCTCATCCCGGCGAATGCCGGGACCCAGATCCTAAAACGGGGTGGCTGATTGGAAGAGCTCGGCGCTCTTGGCGTCAGCCTCACCGCCATTCCATCTGGGTCCCGGCATTCGCCGGGATGAGCGGGTTGGAAGTCACCCCCAACCCGCGTCCCCGTGCTCGATCATCCGGCGGCCTTCCTCGACCTCCTCCGGCGTCTCGGGGCGGACGGTGGCGGTGACGACCATGGCCTGGCCGGTCGGCATGCGGACGATACCCGTCTGGCCAGGCAGGAGATCGATCGAGCCGGTCAGTTCCGGCCGGAAGGCCCGGCCCAGGCTGACCGTGACCCGCAGGCGCTCGCCTTCCTGGACCACGCTGGTGAACACCGAATAGCGGCTGCCGCCCCGCTCGTAGGCGCCCTTGCGATAGAGCCGCTGCGAGCCGAAGGCGGTGAAGTCCGACCACAGCGCGATCCCGTCCGGCGCCAGGCCGCTGGCCACGACCCGCACCGCCGAGCCGGGCTGGACCAGCGAGCGGTCGGCCACCGCCTGGATGATGCGCGCCGGGCGCTGAAGGCCCGGCGGGCGGATCGGCTCGAGGGTCGGCGCGGCGGCCGCGACCAGGGGTTCGGCGGTCGCCTTCGCCTCGGTCCGGGCCGCCGGTCCGCGCGGCTTGGCGGGCCGGGCGGGCGGCGACGGCGCGCGCGGAGCCGACGGCGAATAGGCCGCGCGCTGGATCGCCGCGCCTTCCGGGGCGGACGCCGCCGGGGTCTCGTAGACCAGGGCCAGCCGGGCCGGACGCGCGGCCCAGGCGCCCACGGCGCCGGCCAGGGCCAGGGTCACTGTCAGGCCGGCCCCCGCCAGGCGTCGGGCGCGGCTGGGCGCGGGGCGGGTCAGCAGCCGCACGCGCTCGGCCAGGGGGTGGCTGGACAAGTGGCAGCCCAGCGGTATGGGGCGAGCGGCCAGCTGGGTCTTCAGCATGGCCTGGGCGTAGGCCTTGCGGGCCTTGGGATGAGCGGCGACAACCCGGGCGTCGCAGGCCAGCTCCTGGTCGATCTTCAGCCAGTGCGACATGGCGTGGGCCGCCGGATTGAACCAGTTCACGCAGGTCAGCAGGGCCAGGCCGGCGTTGATCGCCGGGTCGCCGCGCTCCAGGTGGACCTGCTCGTGGGCCAGCACGACCTCGCGCTCGGCCGGAGTGTAGCGCTGGGCGAAGTCCGCCGGGGTCACGACGCGCGGCCGCAGCAGGCCGACCACGGCGGGCCCGGCCCGTCCGGCCCGAGCCGCGCGGGCGAACCGCAGCTGGCGCCAGGTCTGCCAGGCCAGGCAGGCGGCCACGCCGGCCAGCCACAGCCCGACCAGCCACGGCAGGGCGTCGAACGGCGCGGCGCCGGGAACCGTTCCCGCCGAGGGAAGCGCCGTCTCCGTGGCCTCCATCGCGGCGGCGGCCAGGCGCACCGTCACCACCCGCGCCGGAACCAGCATGGCCAGGACGGCCAGCGGCGGCAGGATCCACAGGCCGTAGGCGATCCGCGCGCCGAACAGCCGCCGGACGGGCAGGCGCAGGACCATCACCCCGGCCACCGCGACGGCCAGGGCCAGGTTGGCGCGCAGCAGGATCTCTCCGAGCTCCGGCAGGTCAGCCATCGTCCTCGATCTCCGCGATCAGGTCCTTCAGCAGCTGGACGTCCTTGGCCGTCAGCGCCTGGTGCTGGGCGAAATGGGCGACCAGCGGGGCCACCTCGCCGCCGAACAGCCGGTCGACCAGGCCCTGGCTTTCGGACTGCACATAGTCGTCGCGCGTGATCAGGGGGCGATAGAGATAGCCGCCCGCCTCGCGCGACCCGGCGATGGCGCCCTTGCGCAGCAGGCGGGTGATCAGGGTCTTGACCGTGCCCGGCGCCCAGTCGTGGGCCTCGCCCACCTCCGCCACCACGCCGTCCGGCGTCAGCGGTCCGCATCGCCACAGCGCTTCCATCACCTGGCTCTCCGCGCCCGAAATCCGCACGTGCCGCCTCCATTACCGAAAGTACATTTGTATTCTGATCGAAAGTACAGCTGTATCATAAGCCATTCCGCCGCGCCCGCCAGCGGCTTTCCCAGGGGGATCTTCACGTGCATATCGGCCTCGTCTGGGCGGCGCTCGCCGCCGCTCAAGCCGCTCCGGCGGCGACTCCCGCGTCCACGCCCGTCGCGGCGCCGCCGAAGCCCGCCGAGGCGGCGACGGGCGTCAGCGCCGTGGAAGTCAAGGCCGACGCGCCCCAGGTCCGCACCTCGATCGACCGGCGCAGCTACAGCGTCTCCAGCGATCTCTCCAGCCAGGCCGGCACGGTGGCCGACGCCCTGCGCAACATCCCGTCGGTCGAGGTCGATCTGCAGGGCAATGTCAGCCTGCGCGGCGACTCGTCGGTGACCATCCTGATCGACGGCAAGCCCTCGAGCCTGTTCCAGGGCGAAGGGCGCGGCCAGGCGCTGCAGCAGATGTCCGCCGACCGCGTCGACCGGGTCGAGGTCAGCACCAACCCCTCGGCCGAGTTCCGGGGCGACGGCACCGGCGGGGTCATCAACCTGATCACCAAGAAGGCCAAGGGGGCCGGCCGCACCAGCGGGCTGCGCCTGACCACCGGCGATTCCGGACGCGGCGGGATCAGCGGCAATGTCGGCTACAACGGCGGCAAGCTGTCGGCCTCGGGCGACCTGGGCTATCGCCGCGACGCCACCGACCAAGTCGAATACGAGCATCGCCGGCAGGCCGATCTCGACAGCGAGACGCGCGGGACGAGCCAGCTCGACTTCGAGAGCGTCACCGGCCAGGGCTCGGTCGATTACGATCTGACCGACAAACTGCGGCTGGGCGGCGAGGCGCGGCTGTCGCGCTTCGACCTGGCGGTCGACACCCGGTCCAGCACGGACCGCCAGGACGGCGCCGGCGATCCGACCCAGGCCTATGACCGCGACCTGACCGTCCGCCAGCGGCGCGACAACGCCTCGGTCAGCGGCAACCTGCGCCGCAAGTTCGACGGCGACGGCCACGAGCTGACCCTGAAGCTCAGCTATGACGTCACGGACGACAACCGGGTCCGGACCGGCCATACCGTCAACACCTTGCCGGCGGCCTCCAGCGCCTTCGACCAGCAGCGCCTGGGCTACGACGTCCGCCAGACCGACCTGAAGGGCGACTATGTCCGGCCGGTGGGCGAGGGGCGGACGCTGAAGCTGGGGTTCGACCTGCAGTTCGATGACAACGGCTACACCAACCGGGGCTTCCGGGGCGCGGCCCTCGACGCGCTGGTCCCCGACCCGCTGCTGACCAGCATCTTCCTGTACGAGCAGACCCTGAGCCAGGCCTACGCTACCTACGAGCGGCCGGTGGGCGCGCTGACGGTGCTGGCCGGCCTGCGCTACGAGAAGTCCCAGCTGGACCTGGCCACGCCCGACCGCCGGGACGAGAACGATACGGCCGACTGGCTGCCCAGCCTGCACCTGTCCTACCCGCTGGGCGAGCGCCAGAAGCTGACCGCCAGCTACAGCGAACGCCTGCAGCGCCCCGGCCCGTTCGACCTGAGCCCCGTCCCGTTCATGCTGGACCCGCTCAACTACCGGATCGGAAATCCGAACCTCAAGCCCCAGGAGACGCGATCGTTCGAGCTGGGCTGGCAGTACCGCAAGGCCCCGCTGCTGGCCATGGCCACCCTGTACTACCGCCTGAACGACAAGGTGATGAGCGACGTGGTCGCCGATGTCGGCGGCGGGGTGTTCGTCACCACCAAGGCCAATGTCGCCCAGAGCCGCAACGGCGGGCTGGAGCTGGTGCTGAACGGCAAGCTCTCCAAGACCCTGACCTACAATCTCAGCTCCAACCTGTTCTGGTCCGAGATCGACGCGGCCAATCTGGGTTTCGCCGACAAGCGCTCGATGACCGCCGCCTCGGGCCGGGCCAGCCTCAGCTGGCAGGCCACGGCCAAGGACCTGCTGCAGGTCAACGGCTTCGTCAACGGCAAGCGCCTGACCGCCCAGGGCTACACGATGTCCTCGACCGGCATCGACCTGGGCTATCGCCGCAAGATCGACGATCGCCTGTCGCTGGTGGTCACGGTCCAGGACGTCCTGGGCCTCTACCGCAACAAGGAGGTGATCGACACGCCGGCCCTGAAGAGCCTGGTGGTCCGCGACGTCGACGCCCGGATGCTCCGCGTCAGCCTGGCCTGGACCTTCGGGGCCGGCAAGCGCAAGGACGCCGCCTTCGACTTCCAGGGGCCGGGCGGGCCGCCCCAGTAGCGTCCATCCGTTGTCATCCCGGCCGTAGCGAAGCGAAGAGCCGGGACCCAGGGGCCGGTGCGGTGCGGCGGCCCCTGGGTCCCGGACAGCCTCTTCGAGGCTTCCGGGATGACAACTTGAGATGAGGCGCTCCAATCAGGTCCAGGCGGCTAGAACGTCTTCCGCAGCTTCAGGGTCACGAAGGTGTTCGGATTGATGTCGCGCTCCTCGGTGAAGGCCACCGGCCGCGGCGGGGCGCGGTCGGCATAGACCGTGCGGCGGATCACGAAGTCGTCCCAGATGTTCAGCTGGGCGCGCAGCGACAGGGTCGGGGTGGGCTTGTACTCGACGAAGCCCTCCAGATAGCCCGCCCCGCGCCAGCCGCTGGTCTGGTCCGGATCGAAGGTCTCCAGGCCCAGCTTCGGCAGCCAGTTGATCCCCCACTGGGTCTTCCAGGCGGTGATGTCCTGCTGGAAGCCGATATTGGCCTGGGTCGGGCGCACGTCCGAGATCGGGCGGTCCTGGTGGGTGGTCGGGTCGGTGACGTGGGTCTCGTTCCAGTCGTTCTTGAAGGTGAACCGGCCGCCCTTGATCCCCCACTTGTCGGTGGGCACCACGATGTTGACCGACAGCTTGTCCAGCGTGCCGTTGCCGATGTTGCCCGTCGCCGACAGCCCGCCGTCCAGCGGCAGGCGGTCGATCACGTCGATGATCTCGTCGTGGCGGTAGCCGATCGAGACGATGCCCTCGCCCCAGAACCGCCGCTCGAAGGTCACTTCCGAGATCCAGCGCTGCTCGGGCTTGAGGTCCACATTGCCGCCGTGCACGTTGCCGTCGTCGAAGTCGGACGAGGCCACGAAGTCGCCGAAGTCCAGCTGGCCCAGCTCGCGCTCGAAGCGGAACCTTACCTGGTGGTTTGCCTTGGGCGTCCAGGTCACCTGGAAGCGCGGCTTGGGATAGAAGAAGCTCTCCTTGGCCGAGGCGTCGCCCGACTGCTTGATCGTCGAGGTCTCCAGCCGCAGCCCGCCCTCCAGGGTCAGGCGCGGGCTCACCCGCCAGGCGCCCTTGACGAAGGCCTCGCCGCGCAGCTCCTCCACCTTGACCGAGGCGCTGGGCAGATCGATCGCCACCCCGCCCTCGCTGTAGGCCTGCTGGGTGTCGAGCATGTTGTAGGCCACCTCGCCGCCGGCCTCGATGGTCAGGGCCGCGCTGCGCTCGTGGCGCACCAGGGCGCGGACGATCGATTCCGAGGAGTCGCCCTTGGCCGTGAACCGGGCGTCGGGCTCGGCCACGCCGCCGGCCGCGCCGCTGCCGGTCGCCACCTCGTCGAAGCTCTCGAACTGGTGGATCAGCCGGGTCTCCAGCGTCCACTTCGGCGCCAGCGGGCGGATGTAGGTCAGGCCCAGCTCGCCCGACTTGGTGTCCTCGGCGTAGTCGCTGTACGAGCGGTCCGGGCCGCCGGTCACCCCGATCTCCTGCCACTCCTGCCAGTCGTGGATGCCGTACTGGGCCGTGGCCTCCAGCTTGCCGCCGGCCACCGGGCCCGAATAGTTCAGGCGGATCGAGTCGCCGCCGCCCCAACCGTCGTTGGCGAACGGCAGGTCGGAGGTCACCTTCCCCGTCGCGTCGCGGACGATGTCGCGGCCCGAGCCGTTGGAGTCGCTGGTGCTCGTGCCGTCGCTCAGCAGCACGCTCCAGCTGCGCTCGCCGTTCTTGGCGGTGAACTGGTAGCTGCCGCCCTGGACGTCGTGGCCGCCGTCGAACAGATAGGCGTTCCAGGTGACGATCGACTGGCGGCTGGCGGCCGTCTTCAGGATCACGTTCACCACCACCGAATAGCCCTGCATGTCGATGCCGGGCGCGCCGCCGCGGATCAGCTCGATGCGGTCCACCTGGCTGGCGGGCGTGCGCTCCAACACGTCGGTGCCCTGGTCGTTCTTCGAGGCCGGGCGGTTGTTGTTGATCAGGATGTTGCCGACCGAGCCCTCGAAGCCGCGCGTCCCGGCCCCGTCGTCGGGCGAGAAGCCCGGCACCCGCTCGACCATGTCCAGCGCCGTGTTCGGGCGCTGGGCGGCGAAGAAGTCGGGGGTGAAGACCAGCACGCCCTTCTGGGCCGAGTCGTCCAGCGGCGCCGTCGCGGTCGGGCCGGTCGGGATCGGGGCCTGGGCGGCCTGCGGCGCATCAGCGGCGCCAGGGGCGGCATGAGCCGCGCCGGCGGTGAAAAACAGGGCGGCGGCGCTCGCCAGCAGCATGGTCTTGGTCATCGTGTCATCCCCTCAGATGAGGCGATAACTGCCGACCCCGGACATTCATCTCAAGTTACAAGCCGGAAAGGTGCGTTACATCGCCGTCACATTACACGGCGTTCATGTTCGTGGACTGTGAGGCGGCTGTGGATAAATCAGTAAAGACGTCGTTAAGACTTGGATGAACCTGGGGAACACTGAAACGCGGCCGGGGACACGCCCTCGCGGCGTGTCCCCGAAAGCTCAATGACGGCTTTTGCCCGGCTTGCCCGCCGCCTGGGCCGGCGGCCGGGACCGCGCGCGCTCGTGGAGGTGCAGGATCCTCAGCTGGATCTCCCGCCCCAGCGCCTTGCGGCCGGCTTCGATACGAGCCTCGATCTCCGCGTCGGTGAGGCTGTCGAAGTCGCTTTCCGCCCGGAAGGCGGCCAGGTCATCGTTGGCGGGCGGTGTGTACTTGGTCATGGAAGTCTCCGTGAAGGGCTGCTCCGCCCCCTATGGGGGCGGACAGACCGCGAAGCGGTCAGGTGGGGGCAAGCGGGTGCAGGCACGGGTTCTCGATCTCACGCGGAAACCCGCTGAGGCTGGGGAGGCGGCGGAGCATCCGGGCCATGCCCGGTGTGGAGTTTTGGAGTGTACCGTTTCGACAGGGTCTGGACGCTCCGCGCGGCCGTTATCCGGTGAGCCTTCGAGGTGCGGGGTTTTAACCCGCTCCCGAGAGAGGCCCCCGGCGGGCGGAAGGGTGACGAACCCATCCGGACCGCGCGGGCGATTTCAGCCCGCGCCTGCCGCGCCCGCCGATCCTCCGCCGCCCGGGCTTCGTCCTCCGCTTGGGAGGAACCTGCCCGGGACCGCCGCGAAGGCGCCCCGAAGGACCCCGACGACCGCTACCCGCTCGACCGCCCCCGCCACCCGCCAGGTCGCCAGCTGGACGGCCTCCCCGGTGGTGGGGCGAGGGTTAGTATGCGGGCGACGTGGACGCCGAGGATAAGTTCGGGCCGAGATTATTTAGGGCGTTGATTGGGTTGGGGTTTGGGGTGGATCGCCCAGGGATCGACGCGCGTCGATCCCCTTATTAGCGTTTCAGCTAACTGGCACTCGTGAGTAGTGGGGGCTATCCGGCCTTGCTTGCAACTTTTGGCGGCTCGAGTTGAGTGGCTATCCGCAGGACCAAATCTTCTAGTGTCTGCCGCCGCCGGGCGTCCACTAGGCGCGTTGTCGGGTCGGAATGAATTTGGTCTAGCAGCTCGTATGCAAGATCCACTTTGGGTAGTTTGACGGCCGTTGATGCAAAGAACGCAGCTTCGAGGGCGGCCATTCGCTTGTTTGATCCGATTCTCGTAGCATCAATATACTCGGATCCGTTGTGAAATTTATCTATTATTCGATTGACAGCTTTGACTAAAGCTTTTGGATCAATAAAATCTTCAAGCTCTACCGCTGTTCCTGATGAATTTCGTGCTACTAGAATGTTATTTTCGGAGACGCCTTTGCGCTTTAGGTTTGTGGCGATTTCTGATCCTCCTTCATCACCATCCACCAAGTAAACGAGTCCAATCTCGCCCTGTAAAGCGTCGTGAGACATTGTTCGTTCGATGTTTGAGAGCCCGGGGACAAATTGGAAACCGAGGTTGGTTTGATTCAGAACTTCTCGGAAGATCGTCGGATAAAGTAACATGTCTGATGCGCCCTCAACCAATACAGCGCGTCGTGTTGGAAAGAAAGCTAGTGTGCTGGCACCCATTCCATACAATAAAGGGGAGAAGCCGCGAGAATCCCGCCCCCAGAAGCGGTTTACAACTAGACTATTGTCTGTCCCTTCTATGGGGGCGACCATGCGGACGCCGTTACCTAGATCTTCGGGGAGGCATCCAGCGGAGTGGGTGGTATATATTACTTTAGATGAAACATTTTGCTTCGCCAGCATCTGAACAAGGTCAGCCTGTGCGTCATAATGAAGGCGCTGTTCTGCTTCATCAATAAGTAATATGGGATTATTCGCAAGCCTTCGCGTGGCAAACATTTGCAGAGCAACAAATTGTCTTAACCCATCACTTCTTTCGGCGAGGGATGTGTGTTCTTCGTCGTGATTGACGACTTGAATTTCGAGAAAATCATTCTGAATACTGAGATTAACTTCAATTCCAGATTGTCGCCAAACCGAGCTGAATTTCCTTCCTAGGGTTCTGCTGGCTCGGCGCTCAAGGGTGGTTTTCCTCGGGTTATCTCCAGAATCGATTGATTGAAATATTTCCCCCAAATCGAGTTCTGCTACTTCAAGAAGGTTTGATAGAGCAGTCGGTATGTTGTTGCGTAGTTCAGTCAAGGAGTAACTCGACTTAAGGTCGCGAGCTGCTTCATTGAAAAAAAGGAAATCAGGTACACGCGGCGCAAGGGCGTTGACCGCCTGTTGCGAGGGGGATGGTGAGCGCTCAAGAGCTACCAGGTCGGTCCAATCAGAAAGGAAGCCTTCCTCAAACGGGCCGGGATCTATCGCTATTATCGAACTTATGGATGTGTGTAACGTTTGTAGAAGGTCTAATGTCTTGGTGCTGATGTTGGTATCATCGGACTCAAGGGCCTCGATTATTACAGGTATGCCTGCAATAAGTTCAGGTGGTGCCTGGCTTATTGCATTCTGTATGTCTGGTCTTTCCAGGATGTTCCGCAATTTTTTCTGGAAATCGAGGCGATGACGAATGTCACGGGCAGGAGCTGGAGGCTCAAATCCGAACGAGCGCCTTCCATTTTTCTTTTTAGTGAGGATCATCCAGCGCGGACCATCAAGACCGGCGATCTCGAGATCATCTGCGTCGAGAAAAAACCGGCCGATGATGACGCATGCAGAGGGCTCCACGCCGCGAGAAACCTCACGTGCCTCAAATTCTCGATCGTGGCCGAGATGGGCTATAGCTTCTAAAAAGGACGACTTTCCAGCTTCGTTAGGGCCGAGGATGGCCAAAAGCTTGCCGTTCGTTTGAAGGTTGGTCTTCGCCCTGAATCGTTTGAAACCGGTTACGGTTACCGAAAGCAGATCCATGCGCCGCTCCCCCCCTTGTTCCCGCGCCAATTCTTCTATCTTGAGCGGTCTGTCGGCAAGGCCAGAGTTGCATGGTCTGGAGTATGCAGCTCGAAGGATATGGTAACGATCCTCCACTCTAATCGGGGACTGTCCTCTTGGCTCGGCATTGATCGTTGCTCTTCAAAATAGCCCAACGAACGATTTCGCCCCAGGTTCTTGGAGGACGTGGTCCTTATCGTCGCCTCGCTACGCTCCCCCTTCCCCCTTCCGCCCCTATCCGCTACAAGCCCCACCGCAATGACCCGCACGCCGCACCATCACGGCCACCACCACCATCCGACCTCGCCTCGCGGGATCGGCCGGGTCCGTTCGCTCTAAAGCGACCGCCCAGCCCGAGCCCCGCCCAAGGCGGATGGGGCTTTACGCACAAGCGCCATCCGTCGAGACCTTGAAGTTCTAAGGATCCGACGCGCGCCATGACCGACGAGACCAGCGACAACACCTTCCGCCCCGAGGCCCGCAATCCGCGCGGCTTCGCCGACAAGCGCGCCCGCGACCTGCGGGCCGAGCGGGCGATCCTGGAGGCGGTGTCGGCCGTCTATGAGCGCTACGGCTTCGAGGCGCTGGACACCGGGGCGTTCGAATACGCCGACGCCCTGGGCAAGTTCCTGCCCGACAGCGACCGTCCCAACGAGGGCGTGTTCGCCCTGCAGGACGACGACGACCAGTGGATGGCGCTGCGCTACGACCTGACCGCGCCCCTGGCGCGGTTCGCGGCTCAGAACTGGGAGACCCTGCCCAAGCCGTTCCGCCGCTACGCCTTCGGGCCGGTGTGGCGCAACGAGAAGCCGGGGCCGGGGCGGTTCCGCGAGTTCATCCAGTGCGACGCCGACACCGTCGGCTCGGCCCGTCCCGAGGCCGACGCCGAGATCATCGCCATGGCCGTCGAGGGCCTGCAGGCCGCCGGCCTGCCGCGCGGCGCGTCGGTGCTGAAGATCAACAACCGCAAGCTCCTGAACGGCCTGCTGACCGCGGCCGGGGTCGAGACCAACGGCCAGAAGCTGGCCGTGCTGCGCGCGGTCGACAAGCTGGACCGCCTGGGCGTGGAGGGCGTGCGCCTGCTGCTGGGCGAGGGCCGGCTGGACGAGAGCGGCGCCTTCACCAAGGGCGCGGGCTTGGTGGGCAAGGCGGTCGACTCGGTGCTGGACTTCGTCCAGGCCGGGAGCGGCGGCCGGTCGGACACCCTGGCCAAGATCGCCAACGTCATCGGCGGTTCGGCCGAGGGCGACGAGGGGCTGGACGAGCTGGCCAAGATCGACGCGGCCCTAAAGAGCCTGGGCGTGGCCGACGACCAGGCTCATTTCGAGCCTTCGATCGTCCGTGGGCTCGAGTACTATACGGGCGCGGTGTTCGAGGCCGAGCTGCTGCTGTCGACCACGGACGACAAGGGGAACAAGGTCAGCTTCGGCTCGATCGGCGGCGGCGGACGCTATGACGACCTGGTGGCGCGGTTCACCGGCCAGCAGACCCCGGCCACGGGCTTCTCGTTCGGGGTCTCGCGCCTGGCGGCCGCGCTGCGGGCGGCAGGACGCGAACCCGGAGGGGTCGCACGAGGCCCGGTGGTGATCATCGCCTTCGACCAGGCCCACATGGGCGAATATTTCGCCGTGGCCGGCGAGCTGCGCGCGGCGGGCATCCCAGCCGAGGTGTATCTCGGGACCTCGGGCATGCGGCCGCAGATGAAATATGCCGACCGGCGGCTGTCGCCGGCGGCGATCATGCTGGGCGGCGACGAGATCGCCGCCGGCACGGTCACCATCAAGGACCTGGACCTGGGCCGCGAGCTGGCGTCGGGCGTGGCCGACAACGCGGCCTGGAAGGCCGAGCGGCCGGGCCAGCAGACCATCCCGCGCGGCGAGCTGGTCGCGGCGGTCCAGAAGATCATCGGGGGCTAGGTCATGAGGCTCGAGCGTTCCATCCCGGCGGAGGCGCTCGACGCCATCCGCGCACCTTTCCTGTTGGCGAACGCCAGGCCGACCGACGCGCCGGTGCTGCAGCCCCTGGGCCTGCTGCTGGACCTGGCCGGCGAGGCCATGCGCTCGCGGCTGTTCGTGGTGTCGGGAGACGCAGGCGAGGAGGCCTGCCTGCGGCCGGACTTCACCGTGGCCGTGGCGCGCCAGCACCTGGCGGCGGGTGACGGGGCCGGACGGTATTTCTACGAAGGCAAGGCGTTCCGCGTCGCGCCGCGCGGCTCGGACCGGGCCGAGGAGTTCCTGCAGATCGGGATCGAGGCCTTCGAGGCCGGCGATCCCGTGGCCGCCGACGCCGAGATCGCCGCCCTGGCCTGGGCGTCGTCCGTGGCCGGAGGACGGGGCGACCTGACCCTGCTGCTGGGCGACGTCAGTCTGTTCGGGGCCTTCGTCGACAGCCTGGGCCTGACCCCGCCCCTGGGCGCGCGGCTGAAGCGGGCCTTCGCCAAGCCCCGCCAGCTGAAGATCGAGCTGGAGGGCGGATCGTCGGCCCTCGGACAAGCAATGGGCGAAGAGGGAAGCCGGATCGCGGCGCTTCTCGCCGGTCTGCCGGAGGCCGAGGCCTCGGCGGTGCTGCAGGAGCTGTGGAGCCTGGCCGGCATCGAGCCGGTGGGCGGCCGCCGTCCCGCCGAGATCGCCCATCGCCTGGTCGAGCGGGCCCAGGCCGCCAAGGCCGGGTCGCTGTCGGCCGGCGAGGCCGACGCCGTGCGGGCCTTCCTGGCGGTCGGCGACCGTCCGGGCGCGGCCCTGGACGCCATCTCGGCCCTGGGCGGGCGCGAGCGCGCGGCGTTGGACGCGGCCCTGGACGGCTGGCGCAAGCGCCTGGCGGGCCTGGTCGCGCGCGGCGTGCCCGAGGACCGCATGACCCTGGCCGCCGCCTTCGGACGGGCCTTCGGCTATTACGACGGCTTCCTGTTCGAAGTGCGCAGCGCCGCCCTGGACGAAGAACGCCCGGTGGCCGCCGGAGGCCGCTACGACGGCCTGCCGGCCCGGCTGGGGGCCGAGACCAAGACCGGCGCCGTGGGCTGCATGGTGCGCCCGGCGCGAGCCTATGCGGGGGGCGGCGAATGAGCGCTCAAATGATCTTCGCCATCCCGTCAAAAGGCCGGCTGAAGGAGCAGGTCGAGGCCTGGCTGGCCGAGTGCGGCTTCCGGCTGGAGATGTCGGGCGGCTCGCGCGGCTATTCGGCCGAGCTGTCGGGCCTGCCGGGCGTGTCGGTGCGGCTGCTGTCGGCCGGCGACATCGCCGCGGGCCTGGACAGC
The DNA here is from genome assembly GCF_037402475.1 of Caulobacter sp. CCG-8. Classification (NCBI taxonomy): domain Bacteria; kingdom Pseudomonadati; phylum Pseudomonadota; class Alphaproteobacteria; order Caulobacterales; family Caulobacteraceae; genus Caulobacter; species Caulobacter sp. CCG-8. The sequence continues at coordinate 37,902 of NZ_JBBEUD010000004.1, read as the reverse complement.
GGCGAGCTGCACCTGGGCGTCACCGGCGAGGACCTGCTGCGCGAGCGCGGCGACGACATGGACGCCCGGGTCATGCTGCTGCGGGCCCTGGGCTTCGGCCGCGCCGACCTGGTGGTGACCGCCCCCAAGAGCTGGCTGGACGTCGACACCATGGCCGACATCGACGAGGTGGGTCACGCCCATCTCGCCAAGACCGGCCGTCGCCTGCGGGTGGCCACCAAGTACGTCACCCAGACCCGGGCCTTCTTCGCCCGCCACGGCGTGGCCGACTACCGGATCGTCGAGAGCAGCGGCGCCACCGAGGGGGCGCCGGCGGCCGGGGCGGCCGAGCTGGTGGTCGACATCACCACCACGGGGGCGACCCTGGCGGCCAACGGCCTGAAGGTGCTGAGCGACGGGGTGATCCTCAAGAGCCAGGCCCAGCTGACCGCCTCGCTGATCACGCCGTGGACGGCCGACCAGCTGGAGTCGCTGGCCCGGCTGCTGTCGGTGGTCGAGGCCAAGGGCCGGGCGCGCAACATGGCCACCCTGGTGTGGCCGGCCGAGCAGGACGCGGCGGGCCAGGCGGCCGTGGCCCCGTTCGTCGGCCAGGGCGCCCGGCGGGCCAACGGCGCCCTGCTGGCGGCCGCCGACCTGTTCGACGCCGCCGCCGCCCTGGGCGCGGCCGGAGTCGAGCCGGTGACGGTCTCGCGTCCCGACTATGTCTTCGAGTCGCGCTCGGCCGTCCTGGTCAAGCTCCGGGAGACGCTGAATCGGTAAGTTTTGACTGAGTTGTCAAAAATATCGTGGGAGAACGACGGTAAGTTTGACCCGACGGTCCAATCTAACGGTTTTGTGTCAAAAATTTTCGTTTCCCCTTACGGAATCCGGATCGTTGCCGTTGACACCATCTCGGATTTGCCGTTTCTAACCCTTGCAAGGAAGAAACGAGCCCAAAGAGAGCTCCCTTCCTTCGGCGTTTCGGGGAGGAAACGCCCACCTAGATCGAATGATCGAGAAATAGCTGGACCCGTCGCGATTATCCCCCGCGACGGGTTTGGTGTTTCTGGGCCCTGGTTTCGGGTTTCTGACGCAATTGATAAAAACGGCGGCTCCGCATGGCGGGCCGCCGTTTTTGCATTTCCGGGCTGGGGGACTTGCGCGTGTCCCCATCAGCATCAGATCACGCCAGCCGTCCGGCGGCCGTGCGTGGGGTGGGGACACGCCGCGAGGGCATGTCCCCGACGCATCACCAGATCCGGACCCGGTCCTCCGGCGCGACGTACAGCTTGTCGCCCGGCTTGACGTCGAAGGCGCCGTACCAGCCGTCCTGGTTCCGGATGGTGCCGTTGACGCGGTAATAGGCCGGCGAGTGCGGGTCGCTGACCACCTGCTGGCGCAGCGCGTCGTCGCGGATCTTGGCGCGCCAGACCTGGGCCCAGCCCAGATAGACGCGCTGGTCGCCCGTGAAGCCGTCGATCACCGGGGCCGGCTTGCCGCCCAGCGAGGCGTGATAGGCCTGCAGGGCGAAGGCCAGGCCGCCCATGTCGCCGATGTTCTCGCCCATGGTCAGGGCGCCGTTGACCTTGGCGCCGGGCAGGGGCTCGAACGCGCCGTACTGGGCGCCCAGCTTGTCGGCCTGGGCCTTGAACTTGGCGGCGTCCTCGGCGGTCCACCAGTCGCGCAGCACGCCCTTGCCGTCCGACTTGCGGCCCTGGTCGTCGAAGCCGTGGCTGATCTCGTGGCCGATCACCCCGCCGATGCCGCCGTAGTTGACGGCCGGGTCGGCGTCCGGATGGAAGAACGGGGCCTGCAGGATGGCGGCCGGGAAGACGATCTCGTTGTTGACCGAGTTGTAGTAGGCGTTGACCGTCTGCGGGGTCATGCCCCACTCGCTCTTGTCGACCGGCCCGTTCAGGCGCTCGACGTCATGGCGCCACTCGAAGGCGTTGGAGCGGAGTTCGTTGCCGTAGACGTCGTCGGCCTTGATCACCAGCTTGGAATAGTCGCGCCACTTGTCGGGATAGCCGATCTTCACGGTGAAGTTGGCCAGCTTGTCCTCGGCCTGGGCCTTGGTCTCGGGCGACATCCAGTCCAGCGTCTCCAGGCGGGCCTTCAGGACGCCGCGGATGTTGCCGACCAGGTCGATCATCTTGGCCTTGGATTCCGGCGGGAAGTAGCGGGCCACGTAGACGCGGCCGACCGCCTCGCCCAACTCGCCGTTGACCGTCGCGACGCCGCGCTTCCAGCGCGCCTTCAGCTCGGGCTGGCCAGCCAGGGTCTTGTTGCGGAACGCGAAGTTGGCGTCGACGAAGCGCTTGGACAGCAGGGGCGCGGCGCCGTCGGCGACCTTGAACGCCTGCCAGGCCTTCAGGGTGTCCAGCGGGGTGTCGGCGTAGATCTTGGCGAACTTCGGGAAGGCGGTGTTGGTGGTCACCACCACGCGGTCGATGTTGGGCAGCTCGGTCCCGACCAGGTAGCGGTTCCAGGCGAAGCCCGGGGTCAGGGCCTGCAGCTCGGCCGGGGTCATGGGGTTGTAGGTCTTGTCGCGGTCGCGGCGCTCGGCCCGGGTCCACGAGGCCTCGGCCAGCTGGGTCTCGAAGGCGACCACGGCCTTGGCGTTCTCGGCGGGCTTGTCCCAGCCGATCAGGGTCAGCATCTGGGCGACATAGGCCTCGTAGGCGGCCTTCTTCTCGGCGAACTTGGCGTCGAGATAGTAGTCGCGGTCGGGCAGGCTGAGGCCGCCGGTCGAGGCGTAGACGGCGTAGCGCGTCGGGTTCTTGGCGTCGGCGCCGATGCCCAGGTTGAGGATCGCCGAGAAGCCGGTGGTGGCGCTGCGGCCCATCAGGGCGGTGAAGTCGTCCTTGGTCCCGACCTTCCTGATGTCGGCCAGTTCCGGGGCGATCGGCTTGGCGTCCAGCTTCTCGGCCAGGGCCTCGTCCATGAAGGCGGTGTAGGCGGCGCCGATCTTGACCGTGTCGGCGTCGGGGTTCTTGGCCGAGGCGGCCTCGGTGATGATCGCCTTGGTGCGGGCCTCCGACAGCTCCGACAGCTTGTCGAAATTGCCGTAGCGGGTACGGTCGCTGGGGATGGCGGTGTTGGCGTCCCAGGTCCCGTTGGCGAACTTGTAGAAGTCGTCGCCCGGCTTGACCGAGCGGTCCATGCCCGCCGCGTCGAAGCCCCAGGTCCCGTAGCGCGGCGACTCCAGCGACATCGTCGGGGCGCCGGCGGCCGGGGTGTCGGCGGCGACGAACAGCGACTGCACGGTGCAGGCGTCGTCGATGCAGGTGTGGTCGTGGTCCTCACGCGCTTGCGCGCCGAAGGCCGACAGGGACAGCGCGGCCATGGCGGCGGCTGCGAACCAGGTTCGTTTCATGAAAGTCCGTTCCACGGGAAGAAGTGGATCGCAACTTGGCCGTCCCGGGGCGTTTCGTCCCTTACATTTTTGTCATGTTTGGGTTTCCCCCTCTCTTAGCACCCTCTCTCTTTGAGAGAGGGAGGGGCCCGCCGCCGCAGGCGGTGGGAGGGTGAGTGGTTACACCCTGTCCGAACGAAGCACGGCCAGGATGTCGTCGCCCACGGCGCCGGGATCGGTCAGGACCCGATCGTTGGGAAACCGCAGGACCATGTATCCGAACAACTCCAGCACCTGCGTGCGACGCTGGTCATAGTCCTCGCGCCCGTCATGAGCCGGGCCGTCCAGCTCGACGATCAGCTTGCCCGCCTCGCAGACGAAGTCGGCGAAGTAGCGGTCTATGGGAAACTGCCGCACGAACTTGAAGCCGCCCAGCTGGCGGTTGCGCACCAGCTTCCAGACCGCCTTCTCGGCCGGGGTCTGGCTCCGGCGAAGGCGGCGGGCGTTGGCGGTCGCATCCATGGGACAAGCTTGAGCTCGCCCTTCGAGACCGCGCAACGGAAGGAATCGGGATTTTCCGGCCGACGGTGAAACCACTCACCCTCCCACCGCCTGCGGCGGCGCGCCCCTCCCTCTCTCTAAGAGAGAGGGATTCCATAGGGCCCCCTCAGTGACCCATGTGCATCCCGGCCATCGGGTCGGCCTTGGGCGGGCCGGCTTCCACCGACAGGTCGATGCGCATCTTGCGGCCGTCGGCGAACACCAGGGTCAGGGGCGTCTTGCCGCCCAGGGTCTGGGCGCTCTTCAGGCCCATCAGCATCAGGTGATAGCCGCCGGGCGCGAACTCGAGCTTGGCGCCGGGGGCGATGGTCAGGCCGCCGGTGACGGCCCGCATCGAGGAGACGCCGCCCGCCATGCTGGACTGGTGGATCGTGGCCGAGCGGGCGGCGGGGGTCTCGACCGCCATCAGCTTGACCGGCTTGGCGCCGACATTGGCCACGGTCAGGTAGCCGACGCCGTTCATGCCGGCCTGGGCGGGGCGGGTCCACGGGCGGCGGACCTCGATCCCGCCGGTGCGGTAGTCGCCGGCGAAGGCGGGGGCGACGAGGGCGGGAACGGCGACGGCGGCGAGGGCCGCGAGGGCGAAACGGTTCATGGCTCTAACTCTGCACTAGTGCTTCATGCCCGGCATGTCGGGCATGGCGGGCGCCTGGTCGGTGGCGGCGGGGGTCAGGCGCACGGTCGGCGCCGGGCGGGTCAGCTTTTCGCCGGGACGTTCGGGATCGGGGATCTCGGTCCACTGGCTCTCGCCCTTCTCGCAGGTCTGGATCGTCGGGAAGACCAGCGAGCCGGGCTGAGCCGGGAGCTTCATCAAAAGGGCGAAGTCGTCGAACTGGTCGTCGGGCAGGCGGCCGGTCCAGGTGACGGCCGTGACCTTGTCGCCGTCCTTCTCGACGGCGATCGTCCAGCCCGGCTTGGGCTGGGGCCGGGCCGAGGCGACGGCGTCGGGCACCTCGACCCGCACCTTCAGCGTGGCGTCGCCGGCCGCGCAGGCGTGGCCCACGCGGAAGGCGACGGCGGAATAGGAGCCGGCCTTGGCCTCGCCCGGCGCGGCCACGACGTGGGCCAGGGCGAGCGAGGGGGCGGCGGCGCCGGCCGCCAGGGCCAGCAGGGCGATGATCGGAGCTTTCATGACGTCCTCCTCCCTCAGAAGTTCACGGTGACGCCGCCGAACACCGACCGGCCGTCGCCCGGCCATAGGGTGGCGGTCGCGGCAGTCCAGGTCAGGGCGGCCTGGGTGTTGGACACGTAGGCCTTGTCGGCCAGGTTCCGCGCGTCGAGGAACAGCGAGACCGAGGACGTAACCTTCCAGCCGGCGTTCAGGTTCAGGATCGCGTAGCTCGGCGCCCGCCTGGTGTTGGCGTAGTCGATCCACTGGTCGGCGGCCGACCACTCGACCGAGGGGGCCACGAACCAGCCGCGCGGGTCGTCGTAGCGGACCTCCGAGCGGTAGAAGGTCTCGGGCACGATCGGCAGGCGGTTGTCGCCGTACTGGGCGTCGCCGTCGAAGCGGAAGTCGGACCAGGTCCAGGTCTGGCGCAGGCGCCAGCGCGGGGCCACGGCCCAGTCCAGCGCCGCCTCGATCCCCTGGTGGATCGTCCTGTCGGCGTTGAAGGTCGAGGCCGGGATCGACGCGTTGACCGTGTACTGCAGCATCTCCTTCTTCAGGCGCGCGCGGTAGGCGGTGACGTCGTAGGTGAACGGGCCCTTGTGGCCGCGCGCGCCGATCTCGCCGGTCCAGGCGTCCTGGGCCTCGACCGGGGCGAAGCCGGTGTTGGTCGGCGACATCGAGCCCAGGTTCGGCGGCTCGACCGAGCGGGTGAGGTTGGCGAAGACCTGGTCGCCGGCCTCGTCCTGCCACAGCAGGCCGATGCGGGGCGCGATCCAGTCGTAGATCTTGTCGGCCTTGAGGTTGAAGGTGGTCGGGACGCCCGGCACGGCGAAGCTGGTGTAGTCGCGGCCCGCCTGGCCCCAGGTGGCGCCGGCCACCACGGCCAGGCGGTCGGTCACGAACAGCCGGCCCTCGCCGAAGACGTCGACCGCGTCGGCGTTCTGCAGGGTGCGCGAGGTCGGCGCGCCGCGCGCGCCCCGGACGTTGACGTAGAAGTTGGAGTCCATGTCGCCGGTCCGGTACCAGGCGCCGAAGAAGGCGTCGGCCTTCTTGCCGCCCAGCTCGCCGTCCCAGTCGAACCGGCCGAAGGCGCCGTAGTTGCGGCTCTGCTGGTCGATGACCTGGAAGATCGGATGGTCCAGGTCCTTCCACACCGCATAGAGCGCGCCCTGGAAGACGAGGCCGTCGTTCAGCCGCCAGGTGGTGCGCAGCGAGCCCCGCACGCCGCGCTGGTTGCGGCCCTGGTCGCCGTTGGCGTTGGCGACGGCGGTCTGGTGCGGATCGGCCTGGAACTGGGCCAGGGTCAGGGCGCCGGGGATCTCCTGGTTGATGTTGGAGCCGTTGACGATGAAGCGGACCTCGCGGTCCTGGCCGAACGACCGGCCGACGTTCAGGGACCCGAACTGGATGTTCTGCTGGCTCTGCGAGCGCCAGCCCTGGCCGGTCTGGTTGGTGGCGGCGGCGTAGACGTCCCAGTCGCCGCTTTGGCGGGCGATGGCGACGCGCTCGCGCAGCAGGCCGAACGAGCCGCCGTCGACGCGGACCTGGTTCTCGAAGCCGGCGTCCTTGCCGGTGGGCGTGACCATGTTGATCGCCCCGCCCAGCAAGGCGCCGCCGAAGCGCAGGGCGTTGCCGCCGCGATAGACCTCGACATAGCGGGTGTTCAGCGGGTCGGCGATCTGGCTGTCGCCGTAGCCGTCGGCCTCGTTCAGCGGCACGCCGTCCTGGGCCAGCAGCAGGCCGCGGTTGTGGTTGGCGTTGCCGATGCCCGAACCGCGGATCGAGATCCGCACGTCGCCGCCCCACTTGCGCTGGGCGTAGACGCCGGGGGCGTCGCGCAGCATGTCGTCCAGGGCCAGGGCCTGGCGGTCGATGAAGGCCTCCTGCGAGATCACCGACACCCCGCCGGGGGTCTCCGACAGGCGCCGGCGGGCGGCGGCCACGACGGGCGGGTCCTCGGGATTGGCGCGGGCGGTGACGATCACCGAGTCGACGGCGGTGCGCTGGTCGACGTCGCTTTCGGCGGCGTGCGCCGACAGGGGAAGGCAGAGGGCGGCGCCGGCCAGGAGGGCCAGGCGGAAGGAGGGCGGCATGGGGTGTCCCGAGGTCTGAAGGCGTGACGACGCGCGTCGTCGGCGTTCGGCCGTGGACGCGCGCAACGAGGGTCAGGCGATCAGGCGGTGGGCGGACCTTGTCCCGGCGGGCGCGGGGGCGCGCGGGCCAGGGCGACGCCGGTCAGGGCGGCGTCGGGGGCGGGCGCGACGTGGACGCCGTAGAGCACCGGCGCGACGGCGACGTCGGGCGGGGTGGTCGTGGCCAGGGCCACGGCCAGGCACTGGGCGCAGGGCAGGCCGGCGAACCCCCCTTTTGAATCTGGGGCGGGGTCCTTCTTGCCGATCACGTCTCCGGCGACCTGCTCGACCTTGGCGCCGTCGGCGGTGCAGATCATCACCGACTGGCCGGCCGCGTCGTGGGCCATGGCGGCCGCGGGCATCAGGGCCTGGACGAGCAGGGCCAGCATCGCCAGCAGGGCGATGGGCCAGGTCGTCCGGGACTTGTCCCAGGATTGGGCTCGGCGGGGGCTCATGGTGAGATCGCCAGTAGGGGCTGGCGCGGCTTTGGTCAATGCGACGCGATCCCCTAAGGGGGGCGGGGACATGCCCTCGGGCGTGTCCCCAAGTCCGGGCGCTGGGTGGGGACACGCCCAGGGGCATGTCCCCGGGCCTCAGTGCACCGAAGCCGGGGGCGGGGCCTTCCTCGGGGCCAACGCAAGCATCCCCCGGGCGATCTCCTGCTCGCCGATCAGGGCGTGGGTGGCGCCCATCTGGGTCAGCAGGTCGACGTCGTTGTCGGTATAGGCGCGGGCGATGATCTTGACCGCCGGGCTGGCGGCGCGGGCCTGTTCGATGATCCTGGCGGCCTCGAACGGGCTGGGCACGGCGACGAACAGGTGGGTGGCCTCGGCCAGGCCGGCCTGCAGCAGCACCTCCGGCCGCACGGCGTTGCCCTGGATGACCTCGAAGCCGGCCTCGCGCAGCTCGTCGGCCCGCTCGCCCTCGTCCTCGATCACCACCAGCGGCATGCGGCCCTTCAGCCCCTCGGCCACGGCCTTGCCCACCCGGCCGTAGCCGACCAGCACCCCGTGCGGCTGGGCCGCGACGGCGGGGGCGACCACTCCGGCGCGCTTCTCCAGCTTGACCAGCACCTTGTCGAGGATGGCGAACAGCAGCGGGTTCAGCAGGATCGACAGGATGGCCCCGGCCAGGATCAGGTCCTGGCCCTCCTTGGGCAGCAGCTTCAGCGACACGCCCAGGCCCGCCAGGATGAACGAGAACTCGCCGATCTGGGCCAGGCTGGCCGAGATGGTCAGGGCCACGCTGGTGGGGCGCTTGAAGAAGACGACGATCAGATAGGCCGCCACCGACTTGCCGACCACGATGATGGCCAGGGTCGCCAGCACGGCCAGGGGCTCGCGCAGCACCACCGACCAGTTGAACAGCATGCCGATCGACACGAAGAACAGCACGGCGAAGGCGTCGCGCAGCGGCAGGGTCTCGTTGGCGGCCTGCTGGGAGAGCTCGCTCTCGGCCATGATCATGCCGGCGAAGAAGGCCCCCAGGGCGAACGACACGCCGAACAGGGCCGCCGAGCCGAAGGCCACGCCCAGGGCGATGGCCAGCACCGCCAGGCGGAACAGCTCGCGCGAGCCGGTGTGGGCGATGCGGTGCAGGATCCAGGGGATCACCCGCCGGCCGACGATCAGCATGAAGGCGACGAAGGCGGCGACCTTGCCCAGGGTCATGGCGAAGGCGCCCAGCACGCCGCCGGGGCCGGGGGGCGGGGCCTCGCCGCCCAGGATCCCCGACAGGGCCGGCAGCAGCACCAGGGCCAGCACCATGGCCAGGTCCTCGACGATCAGCCAGCCGACGGCGATGCGGCCGCGGTCGGTCTCGATCAGCCGCCGCTCCTGCAGGGCCCGCAGCAGCACCACGGTCGAGGCCACCGACAGGGCCAGGCCGAAGACGATCCCCGCCCCCAGGGTCCAGCCCAGCAGGTGGGCCAGGCCGACGCCCATCAGGGTGGCCGCCAGGATCTGCACGACCGCGCCGGGGATGGCGATCTTGCGCACCGCCATCAGGTCCTTGACCGAGAAGTGCAGTCCCACGCCGAACATCAGCAGGATCACCCCGATCTCGGCCAGCTGCGGCGCCAGCTCGGTGTCGGCCACATAGCCGGGGGTGAACGGTCCGACGACCACGCCCGCCACCAGGTAGCCGACCAGCACGGGCAGCTTGAAGCGGTTGGCGATGGCGCCGAACACGAAGGCGAGGCCGAGGCCCGCGCAGATGGTGGCGATCAGGGACGTGTGATGCAAAGGCGCTCCTTGACGGTCAACATTTTCGGGCGTACTCAACCAATATGGGTGACTAAGCCCGGGAGCGCCAGATGCCCCACGCAAAAATTCTCCTGCCGGCCCAATGCCGCGGCGCGCGCGGCCTGCTGGGCTGGTCGCAGGGCGACCTGGCCGACCGGGCCGGCGTCTCGCGCAGCACGGTCAAGGACTTCGAGACCGAGCGCCACGCCCTGCACCATAGCACCGAACGCCTGCTGATCGACGCGCTGGAAACCGGCGGCGTCGCGCTGATCCCGCCCGATGACGCCGGCGCGGGCGTCAGACTGAAACTCGCCAGCTAGGAACCGACCAAGAGGGGGCCCCACCACGTGAACCACGCGATGTCGCCGGCGGACTACAAGGACCTGGTGCTGTTCCTGGCCACGGCGGGCATCGTCGCGCCGCTGTTCAAGCGGCTGAAGCTGAACCCCATCCTGGGCTTCCTGATCGCCGGGGTCATCCTGGGGCCGTTCGGCCTGGGGGCCCTGAGCCACAGCTTCCCGTGGCTGGACTACGTCACCGTCGACAACCCGCAGGAGATCGGCCAGCTGGCCGAGTTCGGGGTGGTGTTCCTGCTGTTCATGATCGGGCTGGAGCTGTCGTGGGAGCGGCTGCGGCTGATGCGCAAGCTGGTCTTCGGCCTGGGCGCCCTGCAGATGATCGGCTGCTCCCTGGCCCTGGGCGGCATCGCCATGGCCCTGGGCCAGCAGCCGGTGGCCGCCCTCGCCATCGGGGCGGCCCTGACCCTGTCGTCCACCGCCATCGCCGTGCCGGTGCTGGTCGAGCGCAAGCGCCTGCATTCCGAGGGCGGACGGGCGACCTTCTCGGTGCTGCTGTTCCAGGACCTGGCGGTGGCCCCGATCCTGATCACCCTGGCCGTGCTGGGCCGGGGCGACGGCGCGCTGAGCCTGGGCGACCTGCTGGCCCTGGGCCCGGCGGCGATCGGCCTGGGGGTGATCGTGCTGTTCGGCCGCCTGGCCCTGCGGCCGATGATGCGCTCGGTCGCCAAGGCCAAGAGCGAAGAGATGTTCATGGCCGCCTGCCTGCTGGTGATCATCGGGGCGGGGCTGGTGGCGTCGCTGTCGGGCCTGTCGATGGCCCTGGGCGCCTTCGTGGCCGGCATCCTGCTGGCCGAGACCGAGTACCGCCACGAGGTCGAGGTCAAGATCGAGCCGTTCAAGGGCCTGCTGCTCAGCCTGTTCTTCGTGTCGCTGGGCATCCGCCTGGACCTGTCGCTGCTGGTCGCCTCGCCGGTCTTCGTGCTGGCGGTCGCCGCCGGGCTGATCGGGGTCAAGGGCGTGATGGTCATGGGGCTGGGCCGGCTGATGGGCCTGTCCAGCCGCGCGGCGATCGAGGCGGCCCTGACCCTGGCGGCCGGCGGCGAGTTCGCCTTCGTGATCCTGGACAACGCCATGGGCGCCAGCGTGGTCTCCGACCAGGTCGGCCAGGCCGTGCTGGTGGCCGCCACCCTGACCATGTTCCTGATCCCGCTGCTGGCGGGGATCGGCGGGCGCCTGGCCAAGCGCGCGGCGGCCCCGGTCAGCGAGGCGCCCGAGGTCCCCGAGCACCAGGGCGAGGAGCCCGAGGGCCGGGTCCTGGTGGTGGGCTACGGCCGCGTCGGCCGCCTGGTGGGCGACATGCTGGACCGCCACGACCTGCCCTGGATCGCCATCGACCGCGACCCCGGCTTCGTCCAGCAGGGCCGCCGCAACGGCCACCGCGTCTATTTCGGCGACGCCTCGCGGGTCGAGCTGCTGGAGCGCTGCGGCCTGGACTACGCCCGGGCCGTGGTGGTGACCATGGATTCGCCGGAAGCGGCCGAGGCGGTGGTGGCCGCCGCGCGCGGCCATCGCCCCGACCTGACCATCGTCGCCCGGGCCCGCGACGCCCGCCACGCCGCCCGCCTCTACGAGCTGGGCGCCACCGACGCCGTGCCCGAGACCATCGAGGCCTCGCTCCAGCTGTCCGAAGCCGTGCTGGTCGACATCGGCGTGCCCATGGGCCTGGTCATCGCCTCGATCCACGAGCGCCGCGACGAATACCGCAAGGTGCTGAACCGCCCGGACGCCCTGGGCGGCCGCCGCAAGCGGCTGCGCGACGCGGGGCGGAGCTAGCTAGAGCGGCTTGGCGCAGGCCGGCCGGGCCACGGCCTCGTCCAGCTGGGTCAGCAGCGGGCCCGACATCGGATAATGGGTCGGCTCCGGGCTGAAGGTGACGCGGGCCTCGCGGAAGGCGGCGCAGGCCTCGGCTCCGCGGCCCAGGGCGTCGAGGGCCAGGCCCTTCTCCAGCAAGCCTTCGGCGACGAAGATCTGACCGACGCCGGGCATGAGGTCGGGCCCGGGCGCGCGCAGCAGGGGCAGCGCGCCTTCGAGGGTCGCCATGGCCTCGGCCGGTCGGCGCGCCAGCCGTTGGGCCTCGGCCACCCGGACCAGGTCGCGGCCTCCATAGGGGCGGCCCTCCGCCCGGGCGGCCTGGGCCCGGAAGTCGGCGACGAAGCGCAGGAAGGGCAGGGCCGCGTCCGGCGCGCCGACCTTGACCAGATTCGCGCCGATCTGGCGGAAGGCGTCGGCCGTGGAGCCCGCCGTCGGATCGCCGGCCCAGCGACCCGTCGCGATCTGCCCGTCCAGGCCGCTGCCCGGCGGGGCGAAGACCTCGCCGTCGATCAGGGCGGAAGCCTTGGTCGCGGCGTCCGTCGTTCCGGCCCGATCGCCCGCGTCCGCGAGGGCGCGCGCCTGCGAGACGTAGAGGGTCATCAACGCCGCGCTCAAGGACTGCTCGTCGAAGCGGTCGAGCGGACGGGCGCGCAGCGCCTCGACGATCACGGCCGCGCGGCCGTAGGCGTCCGCGGCGGCGCGGGCCTGCCCCAGGCGTTCCAGCGGATAGCCCTGCTGGCTGATGATCCGCGCCAGGCCCATCTGGCTTTCCCGACTGGGATCGGCGGCCGCCACCGCGCGCCAGTACGCCTCGCCCTTGGCCAGCAACGGCAGGGTCGCCCGCTGATCGGCGTCGCCTCCGAGCTCGCGGCCGAGGTCATCGTAGAGCTCGGCCAGGATGCGCTGGTCCGAGAACCCGGGCCGGACGTCCGGACGGACCAGGGCCAGGGCCCCGGCCTCGTCGCCACGACGAAGGCGCAGGCGCGCCAGGGTCTTGCGCGACCCTTTGGACGGCGCGGTCGCCAACGCTTCGCGTGCGATCGCCTCGGCGGCGTCGAGGTCGCCGGTCGCCGCCAGGAAATGCTGTAGGAACATCAAGGCGCGGGGCCTCTCGGCCGCGTCGCCGCATCGGCGGGCCACTTCGTTGGAGACGGCGGCGGGGCTGAACGGGATCGGATTGTAGCCGTCCAGGAAGAGCGCCCAGGCACGGTAGGCCGCGACGCCGGACCGCTCGCCCAGCGACCCGTCCAACCGCGCGGCGTAGCCGGCGCAGCGGGCGGCCTCGCCGTCGTCCCGGGCCGACGCGGGACCGACGAAGGCGAGACTGGCCAGGGCGGCGGCGAGGATCGGGAAGGCGCGCATAAGGTCAAGCTAGACCAAGCGCCACCCTCGGTCGAGCGTTGGGCAGGACGCCGTGGGCCTGGGCCAGGCTGATCAGTCGCGCGCTCAGGCCGTCGATCTGGGCGGACGAATGTCCGGCCGAGATCGCGCAGCGCAGCAGGCTTTCGCCCGAAGGCGTGGCGGGCGGCAGGCCGATGTTCACGTAGTAGCCGGCGTCGAGCAGGGCGCGCCACATCGACAGGGTCGCGGCCTCGGACTCCAGGCGCACGGCGACGATGGGGCTGGGCGCGGCGCCCAGCTGGAAGCCGGCGGCGCTCAGCGCGTCGTGGAAGCGGTGGATGTTGCTCCAGAGTTTCTCGCGCAGCTCCGGCCGCGCCTGGACCGCGGCCAGGGCGGCGCGGGTCGAGGCGACCGTGGCCGGCGGCAGCGAGGCGGTGAACATGTAGGGCCGGCAGGCCAGCCGCAGGATCTCGAACTGGTCGTGGTTGGAAACGCAGTAGCCGCCGACGGCGCCCAGGCTCTTGGAGAAGGTGCCGACGATGAAGTCCACCTGGTCCAGCACGCCCTCCCGTTCGGCCAGGCCGCAGCCGCGCGCGCCCAGCACGCCCATCGAATGGGCCTCGTCCACCAAGAGGTAGGCGCCGTGCCGGCGGCAGACCTCGACGATCGCCTTCAGGGGCGCGATGTCGCCCAGCATCGAATAGATGCCCTCGACCACCACCAGCTTGAAGCCCGGCTCGCCGGCCAGGCGGCGCAGGCGGGCGTCCAGGCTGTCGGGATCGTTGTGCTTGAAGCGGATGGCGCCGGCCTGGGTCTGCTTGCAGGCGTCGTAGATCGAGGCGTGGCTGTCGGCGTCCAGCAGCAGGAAGTCGCCCGCGCCGACCAGGGTCGAGATGACCCCCAGGTTGGCCTGGTAGCCGGTCGAGAAGATCATGGCGTGGCGCATGCCGTGGAAGGCGGCCAGCTCGCGCTCCAGGGCGACGTGGTCCGAGAACGAGCCGTTGGCGATCCGCGAGCCGCAGGTGCCGGTGCCCTCGCGCCGCACCGCCGCGACCGCCGCCTCGATGCAGGCCTCGTCGAAGGCCAGGCCCAGATAGTTGTGCGTGCCGGCCGTGACCACCCGACGGCCGTCGATGATCGCCTCGCTGGCCGACAGCAGCCGCTCCATCACCACGCCCGTGGGCATGCGGCCGGCGGCGCGCGCGGCCTGATAGCGGGCGGCCAGGCCGGCGTGGGTGTCGAAGATTCCCAAGGACGTGCTTCCCGAAATCGGCGTCCCAGGGATCGCCGTATGGTTCCGTTTGTTGAAAATTGGAATACAATCCAAAAATGGCCACGGCAATGAAAATGGAACCCAATCCACATTTGGGCCCCAATCCACATCTGGGCCTCGCCTTGCGCGCGCGGGGCAAGGCCCGCCGCTGCGCCAAGATCATCGCCGCCGCCTGCGACCTGTGGCGCGAGCACGGGATCGACAAGGTCCCGCTGAGCCAGATCGCGGCCGCGGCCGAGGTCTCGCCCCAGACCATCTACAACCTGATCGGCGGGCTGGACGCGATCGCCCTGGCCGTCATGAACGTGGCGCTGGACAAGGTGGAGGCGGCGCTGTCGGGCACGGTCGCCACCGGCGTCGACCTGGCGCTGGAGGCCGGGCGGGTCTCGGCGCGGATGTATGTCGACGACGCGCGCCTCTATCGGCAGGTCCTGGTCCGCATTCCCCGCGTGTTGTTCGAGGGCACGCATCTGGGGCGCGACGCGGCCGAGATCGCCGTCCTGGCCATGGTCCAGGCCCAGGCCGCCGGCCAGGTGTCGGGCGCCGTCGATCCGGACCGGCTGGGGCGGGCGATCTACTCCAACTATCTGGGCGCGATCTACGACTGGGCGTGCGGCGACGCCAGCGACGCGGCCTTCCTGGCGACCAGCGAGATCGGCGTCCTGGCCCCGGTGGCGGCCTGCGCCACGGACGCGGCCCGGCCGGCCCTGACCGCGCGGCTTTTCGAGTGTCTGGGGGAACGGTTGTGAGGCGTCCCGCTTTCATATATAACTGACGGGTCAGTTATATATCGAGGCCGCCCATGCAGCCCGGCCAACCCAAGTGGCGACGACGCAGCGAGGCCCGGCCCGGCGAGATCATCGCCGCGGCCCTGGCCGTGTTCGCCGAGAAGGGCTTCGCCGCCGCGCGGCTGGACGACATCGCCGCCCGGGCGGGGGTCTCCAAGGGCGCGCTCTATCTCTATTTCGAGACCAAGCAGGACCTGTTCCGGGCGGTGGTGCGCGAGACGATCGCCCCGAACCTCGAGGCCGTGGCCGGCTTCGTCGGCCAGAGCCAGATGCCGTTCGACCACCTGATCCGCCTGGTCTTCGCCCGCGTCGCCGAGGTGCTGACCGAAGGACGGCTGGGCGCGGTGGCCAAGATGGTGATCGGCGAGTCGCGGAACTTCCCGGAGCTGGCCAAGGTCTGGCACGAGGACGTGGTGTCGGTGATGCTGGGCGCCGTCGGCGGGGCCGTGGCCGCCGCCCAGGAACGGGGCGAGGTCAAGCCCGGCGATCCCCAGCTCTACGTGTTCAGCCTGGCCGGGCCGCTGCTTCTGGGCGTGCTGTGGCGCGAGGTGTTCGAGCCGGTCGGGGTCAAGCCGATCGACCTGAAGGCCCTGCTGGCCCAGCACGCCGACACCGTCCTGAAGGGCATGCTGGTCGAAACGGGGGAGGGGCGCGCATGAAGCCTCAGGTTCGCATCGTCCTGGCCGTCGTCGCGGTCGGGCTGGTCGGGTTCGTCGCCTGGCGGCTGTGGGGACCGGGCACGGCCCATCCCCGGCGGCTGTCGGGCTATGTCGAGGGCGAGACGCTTTATGTCGGGGCCTCGGCGGCCGGGCCGGTCAGCACCGTGTCGGTCCAGCGCGGCCAGCGGGTGGCCGCCGGCCAGCCGCTGTTCGCCCTGGACGCCGCCCAGCTGGTCGCCGCCCGCGACCAGGCCGCCTCGCAGGCGTCCGCCGCCGAGAGCCAGGCCCAGGACGCCGAGAAGGGCCAGCGGCCGGCCGAGCTGGCGGTCTACGACGCCCAGCGCGCCGCCGCCGCCGCCCAGCTGGCCCAGGCCCAGGCCGACTACGACCGCGTGGCGCCGCTCGCGGCCAAGGGCTTCTACGCCCAGGCCCGTCTCGACCAGGCCAGGGCGACGCTCCGCACCGCCCAGGCCAATGTCCGCACGGTGGAGCGCCAGCGCGAGGTCGGGACCCTGGGCGCGCGGCCCGACGCCGTCCGCGCCGCCCGCAGCCAGGCCGCCGCGGCCCGCGACCAGCTGGTCCTGGCCCAGGACCGCCTCGACCAGATCAGCCCCCGCGCCCCGACCGCGGCCCGGGTGCAGGACGTCTTCTACCAGCCCGGCGAATGGGTGGCGGCCAACCAGCCGGTGGTGGCCCTGCTGGCCGACGACCGGGTGCGGCTGCGGTTCTACGTGCCCCAGGCCGAGGTCGCGCTCTACCGCCCCGGGACCCGGATCGCCTTCGAATGCGACGGCTGCAAGAGCGGCCTCCAGGCCCGGATCAATTTCGTCAGCCCCCGGGCCGAATTCACTCCGCCGGTGATCTACAGCCGCGACGCCCGCGACCGGCTGGTGTTCCTGGTCGAGGCCCTGCCGGATCGTCCGACCGACCTGCCGCCCGGCCTGCCGGTCGACGTCGTGCCGCTCAAGGGCGCGGGCAAGTGAGCGCCGCCGCCGTCGCCAAGCCCATCGAGGGATCGGCCGGCGACCTGGCCGTCGACGTGCGCGGGCTGGACAAGTCGTACGGCGACAAGCACGTGGTCCAGGACCTGACCATCCAGGTCGGGGCGGGCAAGATCACCGGCTTCCTGGGCCCCAACGGCTCGGGCAAGACCACCACCCTGCGCATGCTGTGCGGCCTGCTGACCCCCGACGCGGGCGAGGGCACGGTGCTGGGCCTGGACTTCCGTCGCCACGCCGACGAGATCAAGCGCCAGACCGGCTACATGACCCAGAAGTTCTCGCTCTACGAGGACCTGTCGATCCGCGAGAACCTGGACTTCACCGCCCGCATCTACGGCCTGGACCGGCGGCGGGCGCGGGTGGACGAGGCGCTGGAGCGGCTGGGCCTGGCCAACCGCCAGAAGCAGCTGGCCGGCAGCCTCTCCGGCGGCTGGAAGCAGCGCCTGGCCCTGGCCGCCTGCGTGCTGCACGAGCCGCGCCTGCTGCTGCTGGACGAACCCACGGCCGGCGTCGACCCCCAGGCAAGGCGCGAGTTCTGGGACGAGATCCACGCCCTGTCGGCCGAGGGCCTGACCGTCATGGTCTCGACCCACTACATGGACGAGGCCGAGCGCTGCCACGACATCGCCTACATCGCCTACGGCAAGCTGATGGCGCGCGGGACCCTCGACGAGGTGATCGGCCAGTCGGGCCTGGTCACCTTCCGCGCCGAGGGGGCGGGCGCCGACCGCCTGGGCCGCGAGCTGTCCAAGGCGCCGGGCGTGGCCATGGCCGCGCCGTTCGGGGCCGCCCTGCACGTCAGCGGCCGGGACCGCGCGGCGCTGGAGGCCGCCATCGCCCCCTACCGCAAGCCGCCGTTCACCTGGAGCGAGGTCTCGCCCACCCTGGAGGACGTGTTCATCCAGCTGATGGCCGCCTCGCGGGACAACTTTCAATGAGCGCCCGGTCGTCCGATCCGGGGGCTCCAGACCGGGGCCTGTCCGCCAGCCGCATCCTGGCGGTGCTGACCAAGGAGTTCATCCAGCTCACCCGCGACCGGCTGACCTATGCGATGATCCTGGTCATGCCGATCGTCCAGCTGCTGCTGTTCGGCTACGCCATCAACAGCGACCCGCGCGACCTGCCCACGGCCGTGCTGGTGCAGGACCACGGGCCGATGGCGCGCTCGGCCCTCTCGGCCCTGGCGCACAACGGCTATTTCAAGATCGTCCACGAGGCCGCCTCGCCCGAGGAGCTGGACCGGGCCATCGCCCGGGGCGAGGTGCAGTTCGCCCTGACCATCCCCGCTGACTTCACCCGCCGCGTGGTGCGTGGCGACGACGCCCAGATCCTGGTCGAGGCCGACGCCTCCGATCCCGGGGCCACCGGCGGGGCGATCGCCGCCCTGGCCAACCTTCCGCGTACGGCGCTTTCCCGCGACCTGGTCGGCGCCGCCGCCAAGACGGGGGAGGACCCGTTCGAGGTGGTGATCCACCGGCGCTACAATCCCGAGGCCATCACCGCCTACAACATCGTGCCCGGCCTGCTGGGCGTGGTGCTGTCGATGACCCTGGTGATGATGACCTCGCTGGGCATGACCCGCGAATACGAGCGCGGCACCATGGAGAGCCTGCTGGCCACCCCGGCCCGGCCGATCGAGGTGATGATCGGCAAGCTGTCGCCCTATGTCGTGGTCGGGCTGATCCAGACGGTGGTGATCCTGGTCCTGGCGCGGGTGCTGTTCTCGGTGCCCATGAGCGGCGGCTGGGACGCCCTGGCCCTGGGCGTGGTGCTGTTCATCCTGGGCTCGCTGTCGCTGGGCTTCCTGATCTCGACCGTGGCCCGCAACCAGCTGCAGGCCGTGCAGATGTCGTTCTTCTACATCCTGCCCTCGATCCTGCTGTCGGGCTTCATGTTCCCCTTCCGGGGCATGCCGGGCTGGGCCCAGATGCTGGGGACCGTGATTCCCGTGACCCATTTCCTGCGGGTGGTGCGCGGCTCATTACTTAAAGGACTGGATGTTCACGACCTGTGGACTAGTCTTGTCGCCTTGGCGGTATTTGTCGTGGCGATCGCCGCGGCGGCCATGTCGCGTTATCGGCGCACCCTCGACTGAGGTACCCGGCGCCCGTGTGCGGGAACTGTGGAGTTCGTGCACGGCTGCGACGATTTTACGCGGCCGCGAGGTCCAAAACGTGCTCAAGGCCTTGCGCTGCGCGGATTCACGTGCGAACCGATATTATGCTGGCGCTTTTTCCGAGACAGTCAGCGGATACGCTCGGAAGTTGATTTCGTGGGGGCGGCACGTTTTCGCGGCGTCATCTCTAAAGGGCGCTCGAAAGCGGACGGGTGTTGCTCTGCTGACACTTTCGCGGATCGTGCGCCTTGGTATAACAATGCTCGGTCGGTCTCGGCCGTTGCAGGGCAATAGAGGGCTCTTGATATGAAACTCCAACTCCTGGCGGGAGTGGCTCTGGCCGCGGTGTTCGCCGCTGGCGCCGCTTCGGCCCAAGAGACCGGCTGGTACGGCGCGGTCGACCTCGGCTACCACTGGCCCGAGGGCATCTCCACCGAATCGGACCTGAACCTGCGGGACGGCGCCCACGCGCACTGGACCTGGTCGACGGACGACGACTGGGCCGGCTTCGTCCGCCTGGGCTACCAGTTCAACCCGAACTGGCGCGCTGAACTGGAAGGCGGCTATCGCCCCGGCGATCTGACCTCGGTTCGCGGCAACCCGGTCCGTCAACAGCCGATCGGCCTCTGCACCCCCGGCGTGACCCGCTCGGCCGCTTCGCCGACCTGCGGCAGCCCCTCGGGCTCGATCGACTCGTGGTCGCTGATGGTCAACGTCCTGTACGATTTCGCGCCGGACTCGTGGATCAACCCGTACATCGGCGCCGGTCTCGGCATCAACCGCCTGGACGTCAGCGCCCTGGGTCAGTTCAGCGGCGTGGGCCCGATCACCGCCTCGAACCCGGCCATCCAGAACCTGACCGTCGATGACGACGACATCGCCATCGCCTGGCAAGCCATCGCCGGCGCCTCGATCAAGGCGACCGACAAGCTGAAGGTCGACGTGACCTACCGCTGGTTCGCCACGGAAGAGCACGGCTGGCAGTCGGTCGGCAGCAGCGCGATCCAACCCGGCGCCTTCGCCGGCGAGTACAAGGACCAATCGCTGACCGTGGGTCTGCGCTACTCCTTCGCTTCGCCGCCGCCGCCGCCGCCTCCCCCGCCGCCGCCGCCGCCTCCCCCGCCGCCGCCGCCTCCGCCCCCGCCGCCTCCCCCGCCGCCTCCGCCGGCGTATGAGGCTCGCGAGTTCATCGTCTACTTCCCGTTCGATCAGTACGTGCTGACGCCGGAAGCCCAGTCGGTGGTTTCGGAAGCCGCGAAGTACGCCACGGACGGTCACGCGACCAAGCTGGTGGTCGTCGGTCACACCGACACCTCGGGCTCGCCGAAGTACAACGCCAAGCTCTCGGAGCGTCGTGCGAAGGCCGTGGCTGACGCCCTGGTCGGCGCCGGTGTCGCCGCCGACACCCTGGCCGTTGACTGGAAGGGTGAAAGCGCCCCGGCCGTCGCCACCGGCGACGGTGTGAAGGAACCGCTGAACCGCCGTTCCACGATCTCGATCAACTTCTAAGATCGCGATCCGGTACTGAAGTTGAGGGCTCGGCCGAAAGGCCGGGCCCTTTTCCTTTGCGTCCTCACCCGCGCAGCGGGGGAGGCGGCGCGCTGAGGATACGCGGCGTGACGGAGGGGGCGGCGCCGTGCGCCGGGCCCAGGTCCCGCCTCAGAGGCTGGTGTAGTCGGCGTGGACGTCGACCTCGGTCACGTGCCGCTGCTCGTCGTACAGGATGCGGATCGAGGCCGACTTCTCGACCAGCGACAGGATCGATCCGCCCCGGATGTTCCGGACGATGGCGTAGACGGTCCGCGTCCTGGGGGTGTCGCTGTGCTCGACATGATTGGCCCGCAGATAGGCCAGGGCCGGATCGACGTCGCCGCCGACCGGCGCGACCTTGCGGATCGCCGCGTCGACCTGGGCCAGGGTGCTGTGGCGACCGATGTCGCGGGCCTTGGCGGCGGCGGCGACGACCGGGGCGGCCAGCAGGGCCGCCAGCAGCAGGGCGGGCAGGGCGCGGCGCATGGCGATGGTCCCCTCGGTTCAAGCCTGGCCATTTGGCGACCGGGGCGGCGCGAACGCAAGGCGGATCGGTCCCCTTTCGGCCCCCAGCTTTTTTCCCGCGCGCCCCTTTCCTCGAATCTGGAATCGAGACGCCCCGGCCCTCCGGTGGCGGAGCGTTTGGGCGAACGCCGTGACGCAAAAATCGGGCCAAACTTTCTTTGCGGTGCAACCCCTTGATAGACCCCAGGAACCTTGGGGCGTTAGTGAGTTGTTAACGAAAAACTCGCCTGAAGAGCGTTACTTCCCGTTGACGAAGATGAGGTCTCTGTGGCCCCATATATGGGTTCAGGGGGCTCAAGGCCCACAATATGTAGCGAGTTCCAGTGAAGCTGACGCTTCCGGAAAACGCACGTCATTCAACGGGTTTTGCTCATGTCGGCTAGTGAAGCGACCAAGATTTCGTCCGCAGCGCGCCCGGCCTCGGAGATGCGCGAACGCCCCAAGCTGGCGCTGGTGCGCAAGGTCGAGGTCGACCGCTCGCGCGACGCCCTGCTGACCGACTTCGGCAAGACCACGCTGGAGGACCGCTACCTGCTGCCGGGCGAGTCGTACCAGGACATGTTCGCGCGCGTCTCGACGGCCTTCGCCGATGACGCCGATCACGCCCAGCGCGTCTACGACTACATGAGCAGGCTGTGGTTCATGCCGGCCACGCCCGTGCTGTCGAACGGCGGCGCCGAGCGCGGCCTGCCGATCAGCTGCTTCCTGAACGCGGTCAACGACAGCCTGGACGGCATCCTGGGCGTCTGGAACGAGAACGTCTGGCTGGCGGCCAACGGCGGCGGCATCGGCACCTACTGGGGCGGCGTCCGGTCGATCGGCGAGAAGGTCAAGGGCCAGGGCCAGACCTCGGGCATCATCCCCTTCATCCGCGTGATGGACTCGCTGACCCTGGCCATCAGCCAAGGCAGCCTGCGTCGCGGCTCGGCCGCCGTCTATCTGGACATCCACCACCCGGAGATCGAGGAGTTCCTCGAGATCCGCAAGCCGTCGGGCGACTTCAACCGCAAGTCCCTGAACCTGCACCACGGCATCAACATCACCGACGAGTTCATGCATGCGGTGCGTGACGGCCACAAGTTCGGCCTGCGCTCGCCCAAGACCAACGAAGTCCTGCGCGAGGTCGACGCCCGCGCCCTGTGGCAGAAGGTCCTGGAGCTCCGCCTGCAGACCGGCGAACCCTACCTGATCTTCTCCGACACCGTGAACCGCGCCATGCCCAAGCACCAGCAGGAGCTGGGCCTGAAGGTTCGCCAGTCGAACCTGTGCAGCGAGATCATGCTGCACACCGGCACCGACCACCTGGGCCAGGAGCGGACCGCCGTCTGCTGCCTGTCGTCGGTCAACGCCGAGACCTTCCTGGAGTGGCGCGACCACCCGACGTTCATCGAGGACGTCATGCGCTTCCTCGACAACGTCCTGCAGGACTTCATCGACCGCGCGCCCGACGCCGCCTCGACCGCCGCCTACGCCGCCATGCGCGAGCGTTCGGTGGGCCTGGGCCTGATGGGCTTCCACAGCTTCCTGCAAAGCCAGAACGTGCCGTTCGAAAGCGCCCTGGCCAAGAGCTGGAACATGCGGATGTTCAAGCACCTGCGCCGCGAGGCCGACAAGGCGTCGATCGCCATCGGCGAGGAGAAGGGTCCGTGCCCGGACGCCGCCGAGCGCGGCTCCAAGGAGCGCTTCTCGCACAAGCTGGCCATCGCCCCGACCGCCTCGATCTCGATCATCTGCGGCGGCACCTCGGCCGGCATCGAGCCGATCCCGGCCAACATCTACACCCACAAGACCCTGTCGGGCTCGTTCGCGGTGAAGAACCCCTATCTGGAGAAGCTCCT
Source organism: Caulobacter sp. CCG-8 (assembly GCF_037402475.1). Classification (NCBI taxonomy): domain Bacteria; kingdom Pseudomonadati; phylum Pseudomonadota; class Alphaproteobacteria; order Caulobacterales; family Caulobacteraceae; genus Caulobacter; species Caulobacter sp. CCG-8. The sequence goes on along the minus strand of NZ_JBBEUD010000004.1, from coordinate 15,279 downwards.
CGAGGAGAAGGGCCAGAACACCGACGCGGTGTGGGGCTCGATCCTGGAGAACGAGGGCTCGGTCCAGCACCTGGACTTCCTCAGCCAGGACGACAAGGACGTCTACAAGACCGCCTTCGAACTGGACCAGCGCTGGGTGGTCGAACTGGCCGCCGACCGTACGCCGGAGATCTGCCAGAGCCAGTCGGTCAACATCTTCCTGCCCGGCGACGTCGACAAGTGGGACCTGCACATGCTGCACTGGCAGGCCTGGGAGCGCGGCGTGAAGTCGCTGTACTACCTGCGCTCCAAGTCGGTTCAGCGGGCCGCCTACGCCGGTTCGGACGTGGCGCTGGCGGGTCCCGCCAACGGCTTCGACGCCCCGGCCAAGACCGATTACGAGGAATGCCTGGCCTGCCAATAGGCCGCCGACGGCAAACCTTAAGAATTCCTTGAAGAAACACGGCGTCGCGGCTTCCGCGGCGCCGTTTTTTCGTCGGGAACCATACCCCAGTGCGAAATGTTGATGACGTGGGGTTTTGTCCCATGGACGCCGGCCGAATTCGGGCTAGGCTCTTCGTGGGGAAAGGGTTCTGGGGACCGGAATGCGTGCTTGCACGGCATTTGTGGCGGGAGTGACCATCAGCTGCGTGGCGATCGCCGCGCAGGCTGAGACCGCGAAACCGTCCAAACCCGCCAAGTCGTCCGAGGCCGCCCGCAAGACCCCGCCGAGCTTCATCGTGGACATGCGCGCCGCCGCGCCGGTCGATCTGGGCGTCCGCAGCGTCCGGCCCGCCGCCGTCGGCTTCGCCGAGGCGCCCACCGCCCGGACCGAGCGCGCCACCGATCCGACCTTCGCCCTGTCGCCCGCCGGCGCCTACGGCGACGCGGCCCTGCTGGACGCCAACCGCTACTATGCGGGCCGCGGCGCGGTCAGCTACCGCTCCGACGCCGTCGTGGTCGGCGAGGGCGAGCACGCCGTCGACTCGGTGCGGGTCTCGGTGGCCAGCGTCGCCTCGGCCAGCCGGACCCGGCCCCTGTCGCTGGTCCGCCCCGACGAGGACAGTTTCGAGGACCGCGACGTCGACGTCACCGTCACCCGCGGCTGGCCGGCGGCGGTCTCGGTGGACGCCGGCAAGTACGCCCTGGACGTCACCCCGCACGCGGGCCTCGGCTTCGGCGGGGCCGGCGGCTCGGCCGAGGCGGGCGCCACGGTGCGGTTCGGCAAGAAGATGGGCGACAAGGTCGTCAACTCGCTGGGCGTCCAGGACGGCCGCGAGTTCGGCCAGCAGGGCCGCTGGTACCTATTCGCCGCCGCCAGCGGCCAGGCCGTGGGCATGAACATGCTGCGCAGCGGCGACGGCGACTGGAGCGGGGCCGGGGTCAGCACCGACACCTCCAGCAAGCTGGTCGGCGACGGCCAGGCCGGCGTGGCCTGGCGCAAGGGCCCGATGCAGGCCTCGTTCGGCTATGTCCACCGCAAGATCAGGGCCAAGGACCAGATCATGGGCATGGCCACCCAGAAGGACGAAATGGTGGCCTTCTCGTTCAGTCTGAAGCCGCACTGGTAGGCCGTCGGCGGCGATTGGCGCGCTGGGCGCTTGAGTTTCGGGTCCAGATCATGCAGCTAGCGCCGATCCTTCCCGCCCCAAGTCCTTCACCGAGCCGTCAAGCGTCATGAGCGACAGCGAGCCCCCTCGCCCCCGCAAGATCCTGAGCCTGAAGAGCGGCGTCGCCGCTCCGGGCGGCCCGCCGCCGTTGGAGCGCATCCAGCGGCCGGACGCGAAGAAGCGCGTGGTGGTGATGGCGCCCGAGCCGCCGCCGGCCCCCGCGCCGCCGCCGACCGGCGACTTCAAGTGCAAGCCCTGCGGCACGCGCTTCGACCCGCCGGCCGAACTGGCCGACACGGACTCGGTGCGCTGCCCGTCGTGCAACGCCCGCCTGGGCCTGGCGTCCGACTTCCGCGCCACGCCGCCGAACGTCGACAAGCTGCGCGCCCGCTACCTCAAGAAATAGGCTCTTCCAGGTCGGGGCCCCTGTTCGCCACGGGATCCTCCGCCGGCGTCAGGTCGGCCGAAGGCACGAGGATGGGGTCCTTGACCGTCCGGTCCCGCGCGGTCGGCTGGCGCTTGAACAGGCCCCGCCACAGGGGCTCGGACGCGGGGATGGCGCTGGACCACAGCCGGCCGCTGATCGCCAGGGCCTCGGCGTCGTCGAAGGTCTGGCGCATCTGGGCCGTCTCGAACTTCATCATGTTGAAGTTCTCGAAGCTGGTCGGGATCGAGGCCGACCAGAGCGGCAGGTTGTGGCGGGCGCAGAAGCCGGCCGCGACGCTCAGGGCCTGGCGGTACGAGAACCGCAGCATGGTCTCGAAACTGCGCCCCATGATCGAGGTCACGCCCGGCTGGGTGGTGCGGGGCGCGGGATCCAGCACGGTGTTGAAGATCACATAGACCCGCCCGCGCCGCAGGCGCTGGCCCAGCTCGCGCCAGCGCAGCAGGGCGTCGGGCATCAGGAACAGCGGCGCGGCGATGCCGCCGTCGGCGTGCATTTCCTGATAGCGGGCCATGCCGCCTTCGCCGTCCGGCGCCTCGACGTCGATCAGCTTGGGCGGGAACAGGCCGGGCAGGGTGGCCGAGGCCACCAGCACGTCGCGGAACAGCTTCACGGCCCCGTCGCCGCCCTGGGTGGCGATCGCCCCCATGTCCCAGATCGTGGCCTTCTGGCTGTCCAGGTTGGTGGTGGCGATCAGCAGGCGGCGGCCCTTGGCGTGCTCGCGGGCCACGGCCTCGATCATCTCCAGGTCGATGAACGGCGCGACCAGCCCGTCCAGGGAGTCGCCGCGGAACAGGCTGGGGCCCAGGGTCGGACCCAGGCGCTTGAGGCTCAGGAGCTCGGCCGCGTGGCCGCCGACATAGGCGTCGGTCAGGCGGTCGTCCCAGTCGGGGCCGAGGAAGGCCAGGGGGGCGATCAGGGCCCCGGTCGAGACGCCGGTGACGATGGCGAAGTGGGGACGGGTCCCGGCCTTGCTCAGGCCCACCAGGGCGCCGGCCCCGAACGCCCCGCCGGCCGCCCCGCCCGACAGGGCCAGGATGTTGAAGTCGTCGCGGCCCAGCAGCGGCCGGGCCGGGGCCAGGCGGTCGGCGACGTTGCGCAGGGCCTCGTCGGCCTCGTCGACGCTGAGCCGCACGCCGGGGAAGCCCAGCGCTTCGACCTGGTTGTCCGGCTGGGTCAGGGGCGCCGGCAGGCGCTTGCCCCGCTGGCTGTTGGCGGCGCGATCCCGGAAGAAGTTCGAAACGGCGTTTTTGGGATCAGAGGGGGTGTTCAAGGCAGGCTCAGGGGTGTCCGCTCGAGGCCAGGACCACCCCGACCAGCACGGCGGCGTAGTGCAGGCCGGCGCCGCCGATCACGTGACCGTGCCAGATCGCCCGCCGGAACTTCAGCCGCTTCATCAGGTAGAACACCGTACCCGTCGAATAGATCACGCCGCCGATGGCCAAAAGCAGCAGGGCCACCCAGCCCATGCCGGCGATCATCGGCTTGATGGCCACCAGCACCAGCCAGCCCAGGGCCAGGTACAGGCCGACCCAGAAGCGCTTGTCCAGCCCCGGCAGGAACAGCTTGGCCAGCACGCCGACGCCGGCCACCGTCCAGACGGCGGCGGTCATGCCGATCGCCCACCAGCCGTGCAGGTTCTGGGTGGTGAAGGGCGTGTAGGAGGCGGCGATCATCACGAAGATGCCGGCGTGGTCGAAGCGGCGCAGCAGCGGCCGCCAGCGGGCCTTGGAGAAGTTGTAGGCGGTCGACAGCGACAGCATGGTGATCAGGCCCACCGTGTAGACGGCGATGGCCGCCACCTGGCTCAGCGAGCCCAGGCCGAAGGCCAGGCCCAGCAGGATGCCGCCGCCCAGCAGGGCGCAGGCCAGGCCGGCCAGGTGCACCACCAGGTCGGCGCACTTGGCGCCGGCCGTCGGATAGTGGGTCGCGGGCGCGACCGCCGGAACCTGGGCGACGTCCGTGACGGGAATGATGCTGGTCGTCTCGGTCATGGCCCCAACTCTACGCGCGATCAGTGACATATAAACGCCGATCATCGTGGCGAGGAAAGGGCCAGGCGCGTCCGGCCGCGATGATTCCGTCAGAGTTCGCATGCTAGGGTCGGGGCGAGCGGCCGGAGCGACCTGATGACCCGACGACCTTGGTTCGCGATCCGGGATCTGGGCGAGGGCTATTCGCTAAACCTGATCCACTGGAAAGGCGCGGCCGCCCTGCTGGCCAGCTTCGCGGTCTGCGTTGTCGGCCTGCTGGGGGCGTGGCTGTGGCTGGGCCCCACGCGGACCGCTCTGGGCCTGGGCCTGGCGGTGTCGGCGGCCAGCCTGGCCTGGCTCTATAGCGTGACCCAGCGCCGGACGATCGACGAGCGGCCCCGGGATCGCCCCTAGCCGATCAGGCCGTGGGCCCCGTCCCAGGCCAGCTTGGCCCCGACGGCGATCAGCAGGACGTAGATCACCCGGTAGAAGCCCTCGGCCGGCACGCGGCGCACCAGCCACACGCCCGCCCAGGTCGAGGCCAGGGCCAGGGGCAGCAGCACGGCCGCCGTGGTCAGCACCTGGGGCGTGAACTGGCCCAGGGCGACATAGGCCGGCACCTTCATCCAGTTCACCACGGCGAAGAAGATGGCGCTGGTGCCGATGAACACGTCGCGCGGCAGGCGGCGGGGCAGGACGTAGATCTGGAACGGCGGACCGCCGGCGTGGGCCACCTGGCTGGTGAAGCCGGCGATCGCCCCGCACAGGGCGCCCAGCCAGGGCCGCGCCGGCCCGGCCTCGATCACTTCCGCCGCCTTGACCGCGCGCTCGGCCCACAGGCGCTGCAGCGAGAAGGCGATGGAGATCACGCCGATCGACAGCTCGACCGCCGCCACCGACACCCGCGCCGCCAGCAGCCAGCCCAGGAAGATGCCCGCCGCCGCGGCGGGCAGCATCAGGATCAGCAGGCCCTTGTCCCAGGTCTTCCGGAACGACCAGACGCTGACCACGTCCTGGACCAGCAGGATCGGCAGGGTGATCGAGGCGGCCAGCACCGGCGAGACCACCAGGGCCATCAGCGGCACCGCCACCACCCCGATCCCGGCGAACCCGCCCTTGGCCAGGCCCAGCAGGATCACCGCGGGAATGGCGACGGCGTAGAACAGGGGATCGGTCAGCATGGGAGAGGTGTTAGCAGCTTGGCCGGGCGGGTCCAGATCGGAAGACGGCGTTGACGCTCAAGGTTGTTTCCATGCGGAAACAATCTGCAATCGAGCGATGCGCTCATCGCCCTAGCGTGCCGCCTTTCCCGCGTCGAAGCCGTGCAATGCGTCCGTTGCGTCCCGTTCCAGAACTCGCCCACATCGACGCCGCCCGGTTCGCCGACGAGGTCGTCGCGGCCCAGCGCCCGGTGGTGCTGCGCGGCCTGGTCGCCGATTGGCCGGCGGTGCGGGCCGCCGCCACGGACATGGGCCTGGCCCGCTACCTGGCCGGCTTCGACCGAGGCGCGCGGGTGGCCGCCCTGATCGGTCAGCCGGAGATCCGGGGGCGGTTCTTCTATGACGACACGGCGCGCGGCCTGAACTTCGAAACCTGGCAGGGAACCCTGCGCGAGGTGCTGGCCGGCCTGCTCAACGTGGCCGGCGATCCGGCGCCGCCGTGCCTCTATGTCGGCTCCACCCCGATCCCGCCGCTGTTGCCCGGCTTCGAGCGCGAGAACGCCTTGGACCTGCTGGGTCCCGAGGTCACGCCGCGCCTGTGGCTGGGCAACGCCACCACGATCCAGACCCACCACGACTTTTCCGACAACCTCGCCTGCGTGGTGGGCGGGCGGCGGCGTTTCACCCTGTTCCCGCCCGACCAGGTGGCCAATCTCTATATCGGTCCGCTGGACTTCACCCCCGCCGGGCGGCCGATCAGCATGGTGTCGCTGGAAGAACCCGACCTTGAGCGATACCCACGCTTCGCCGAGGCGATGGACCACGCCCTGGTCGCCGAGCTGGGGCCGGGCGACGCGATCTACATCCCGACCATGTGGTGGCACCACGTCCAGGCGCTCGGTGCGCTGAACCTGCTGGTGAACTACTGGTGGAGCCAGGCGCCCGCCCTGGCCGGCTCGCCGTTCGACGCCTTCGTCCACGCCCTCAAGAATGTCCGACACCTGCCGATCCCGCAGCGCGAGGCGTGGCGGGCCCTGTTCGAGCACTATGTGTTCGAAGCCGACGGCGACCCGGCGGCCCACCTGCCGGTGGAGGCGCGCGGGGTGCTGGGCGAGCTGAGCGAGACCACGGCGCGCGAGGTGCGGGGGTTCTTGTTGAAGGGGCTGGGGGCGTAGCCTTCAGGCTGTCCCTCCCCCTTGTGGGGAGGGTGGCCCTGGCGGAGCCAGGGTCGGGTGGGGGACTGCTGAGTCTTGAAGTCAGCTTATGTCCAGAACCCTGCACCGATCCCCCACCCGTCGGCTTCGCCGACACCCTCCCCGCAAGGGGGAGGGACTGGCCTATGCCGTCACCCCGCCGCCCCCTGGCTCTCCCACCCGTCCACGAACGGAAACCGCTCCGCCCAGAACGCCGTCAGCCTCGGATCGGCGTCCACCCGCCGCACCACCTCGGCCATCCGCGGCGCCACCTCGTAGAACCGCTTGCGCCGCGCCCCCCATCGGCTGACGACGGCGACGTAGAGGTCCAGAACCGTCAGCTCGTCGCCCAGCAGGTAGCGCCCGGGCGTGAGCTGGCTCTCCATCATCCCCCAGCACTCGGCGATCCGGTCGGCCGTCGCGGCCTTGATCCGCGCGCCGAGCTCGGCGTCCGGCCCCGCCAGCCGCGACGGGTCGTCCCGCACCCAGAACAGCGAGTAGATCGCCGCCGGCACGAACACCATCCAGCGCAGGAACTGGCCGCGCAGGGGCGAATCGAGCGAGGGAGCCAGCCGCGCCTCCGGATGGCGGTCGGCCAGCCAGATCAGGATGGCGGCGCTCTCAGTGATCGTCTCGCCGTCGGGCGTGACCAGGGCCGGGATCTGTTTCAGCGGATTGACCTCCGCCACCTTGGCCTGCTGGGCCGCGCCCTCCCAGGTGGGCGCCTCGACGACCGCGTAGGGCTGCCTCAGAAGCGTCAAAGTCGCTTCGACGGGCACGGAGCCCGAGCCAAGCGCGCCATAGATGGTGTAAGCTTGATTCATCTTTCGTTACCCAATCTGCCCACAACATGTTGTGTGCTGCGACGTCGTGGCCACTAGATGATCCCGACGACTGCGCTACCAAGAGAGTCTAATCGTCCGTCCGATTCGCGTCCGCCTGCCCAGGAGCCGTCCTCGATGTCCGCCAAGCTGATCACCACCCCCGGCCTCCTGACTCCGTCCGCCGCGTATAAGCCCTTCCGCTATCCGTGGGCCCACGAGTTCTGGAAAAAGCAGCAGCAGGTGCACTGGATGCCCGAGGAGATCCCGCTGGGCGAGGATCTCAAGGACTGGGCCGTCAAGCTGAACGACAAGGAACGGAACCTGCTGACGCAGATCTTCCGCTTCTTCACCCAGGCCGACATCGAGGTGGCCGACAACTACATGGAACGCTACGGCCGGGTCTTCAAACCCACCGAAGTGAAGATGATGCTGTCGTCGTTCGCCAATATGGAGACCATCCATATCGCGGCCTACGCCCTGCTCCTCGAGACCATCGGCATGCCGGAAAGCGAGTTCGGCGCGTTCATGGAATACGAGGCCATGCGCGACAAGCACGACTACATGCAGAAGTTCGGCGTCGACTCCAACGCCGACATCTGCCGCACCCTGGCGATGTTCGGCGGCTTCTCGGAAGGCCTGCAGCTGTTCGCCAGCTTCGCCATGCTGATGAACTTCCCGCGCTTCAACAAGATGAAGGGCATGGGCCAGGTCGTGTCGTGGTCGATCCGCGACGAGAGCCTGCACTGCGAAGGCATCATCAAGCTGTACCACGCCTTCAACGCCGAGACCGGCGCCGTGACCAAGACCGTGGCCGACGACATCGTCGACTGCTGCAAGACCGTTGTCACCATGGAGGACAAGTTCATCGACCTGGCCTTCGAGGCCGGCGAGATCCAGGGCATGACCCCGGACGACATCAAGAAGTACATCCGCTTCATCGCCGACTGGCGCCTGCGCCAGCTGCATCTGCCGGAAGTCTACGGCATCAAGGAAAACCCGCTGCCCTGGCTGCAGTCGCTGCTGTCGGGCGTGGAGCACGCCAACTTCTTCGAGGCCCGGGCCACGGAATATTCCAAGGCCGCCACCCAGGGCCAATGGCACGGCGCCGACGGCGTGTGGTCGAGCTTCGACACCATGCTGCAAAAGCGCTCTGAGAACACCCTGCCGGCAGAATAAGAGCAGGGACAACGGGGATAACATGCCGCCGCCCTCGAGAGAGGGCGGCGTTTCTTTGTCTGGAGTGCGGATATGCGGATTGCGGTGATCGGTCCCGGCGCGGTGGGCGCCACGGTGGCGGCTTGGCTCGTCCAGAACCCGGAGCTGACGGTCGAGGTCTGCGCCCGCACGGCCTTCGACCGGCTGGAGGTGGAGACGCCCGGCGGGACGCTGACGGCGACGCCGCGCGTGCTGACCGCGCCGGACCAGGCCTCGCCCGTGGACTGGGCCATCGTCACCACCAAGACCTACGACGCGGCGGCCACCGGCGCCTGGCTGGCCCGGCTGGTGGGGCCGGAGACCCGCGTGGCGGTGCTGCAGAACGGCGTCGAGCACGTCGAGCGCTTCACGCCGTACGTGCCCGCCGAACGGATCACCCCGGCCGTGGTCGACATCCCGGCCGAGCGCAGCGCCCCCGGCCGCGTGCGCCAGCGCCGCGACGGCTCGATCCTGGTTCCGCAGGGATTCGACGGCGAGGCTTTCGTCGAGCTGTTCGCCGACACGCCGATCCAGGTGGCCACGACGCCGGACTTCAAGACCGCCGCCTGGAAGAAGCTGGCCCTCAACTGCGCCGGGGCGGTCAACGCCCTGACCCTCAAGCCCTCGGGCGTGGCCCGGCGCGAGCCGATCGCCCGGATCATGCGGGCCCTGGTGGGCGAATGCGTGGCGGTGGGCCGGGCCGAAGGCGCCGACCTGCCCGACGAGCTGCCCGACGCGGTGGTCGAGGGCTATCGCGCCGGCCCGGCCGACGGGGTCAACTCGCTGCACGCCGACCGCGCGGCGGGGCGTCCCATGGAGCTGGACGCCCGCAACGGGGTGATCGTGCGCCTGGGCGCGCGTCATGGGATCGCCACGCCGGTCAATGCGATGGTGGTGGCGCTGCTGGAAGCGGCGGCGGAGTAGGGGTGTGTTTCCGAGCCGGGGACATGCACTTGTGCGTGTCCCCACTCAAGCGCTCGAAGCCTGGGGACACGCACAATGCATGTCCCCGTCCGCGAACGCCTTACGGCCGGTCCTTCTTCGGGATCGCGGCGATCTGTTCGGGCGTGAGCTTGGTGATGCTCTTGGCCATGATCGGCATGGCCATGCCCCAGCCGTCCGAGACCCGCAGGTCCAGGTCCAGCGGGCTGCAGACCGAGTCGACGCCGCGCTGGATCGACACCAGGTGCACGCCCGGCGAGGTCAGCATGCTGGTGCCGTGCGACAGGTCCACCTGGTAGACGTCGCGGTTGCGGACCTTCAGGTAGAGGGTGTCGCGGTCCGGAGCGGACCAGTTGTCCCACTCGGACATGTAGAAGCAGCTGCGCTTGGCGGCGGGGGCCTTGGCGGCCGGTTCGTCGGCGGCGAGGGCCGGGGCGGCGGCCGCCAGCAGGACCGTCGTCAGCAGGCCGGCCCGGATCATGGTCTTGGTGTTCATGGCGGTCTCCCTGACCGAATGTCCCTCGAGGGAGAGATTGGTCCTCTCCCCCCCGAAGTCAATTGCCACGCTAACGGGTTCTAGGCCTTTGCGGGCCCGGGTTCCGGCTCCGGATCGTCCAGCTCGCCCTCCCACTTGGCGACTACGGCGGCGGCCACCGAATTGCCGACGACGTTGGTGGCGCTGCGGCCCATGTCCAGCAGGTGGTCGACGCCCAGCACCAGGGCGATCCAGGTCTCGGGCAGGCCGAAATAGGTGAGGGTGGCCATGATCACCACCAGCGAGGCGCGCGGCACGCCGGCGATGCCCTTGGAGGTCACCATCAGCAGCAGCAGCATGAAGATCTGCTGCTGGACCGTCAGGTGCACGCCGTGGGCCTGCAGGATGAAGACCGTGGCGAAGGTGCAGTACAGCATCGAGCCGTCGAGGTTGAACGAATAGCCCAGCGGCAGGACGAACGAGACGATGCGGCGGCGGATGCCCAGCTTGGGCAGGGCGTCCAGGATGCGCGGATAGGCGGCTTCCGAGCTGGCGGTCGAGAAGGCCAGCAGGGCCGGGTCGCGGATCGCGCCGAACAGCGGCAGGGCGCGCTTGCCCAGCACCAGCAGGGCGGCCAGGAACAGCAGCAGCCACAGCGTGCCCATGGTGGCGTAGAAGCCGACCACGAACTTGCCGTAGACGACCAGCATCGAGATGCCCTGATCGGCGATGGTCGAGGCCAGGGCGCAGAAGATGGCCAGCGGGGCCAGCTTCATCACGAAGCCGGTGACCTTCAGCATGATCTGGGCGCCTTGCTCGGCCAGCTCCATGATCTGCGGGGCCTTGTTGTCCAGCGAGGCGACGGCGGTGCCGACGAACACGCTGAACACCACGATCTGCAGGATCTCGTTCTTGGCCAGGGCGTCGAAGATCGACACCGGCACCAGGTGGGTGATGAAGCCCTGCAGGGTGAAGGTCTCGGTCGAGGCGGCCGGGGCCTTGGCGGCCACGTCGGTCATCTCGTTCAGCACCAGGCCCGCGCCGGGGTGCAGCAGGTGCACCATCAGCAGGCCCAGCAGCAGCGACACGGCCGAGGCGCTGATGAACCAGCCCATGGTCTTGGAGCCGATCCGGCCGACGGCGGCGGCGTCCTCCATGTGGGCGATGCCGGCCACCAGGGTGGTGAAGACCAGCGGGGCGATGATCATCTTGATCAGCCGCAGGAACAGGTCCGTGCCCATCTTGAACCACTTGACCGCCTCGGCGGTCTGGGCGGCGTCGAGGTACTGGTTGCAGGCCCAGCCCACCAGGACCCCGAGGACCATGGCGGCGATGATCAGGAAGGCGAAACGTCTATTCATGGACTCCCCCAAATGGCTCCCGGGGCGAGCGCGCGGGCTCGACCGTATGGTCTTGGCGTCTTGGTAAGACGTGGGAGAAGCCTTTCTCCTCACGTCCCCGTGCGGGTCATTGCGCCCCTTGTGGCCGACGAATTGGGCTTCGTCCATGCCTTGGAGCCTCCGACGGGGGTCCGGTCGCGCCTTGGGTGGAAAAGGCGGCGGAACGCTGATATAGGGCGCCATGTCAAACCAAGAAAAAGCAATCGCCGCGGTCGAGCGGCTCAATCAGGAATACGAACGCGCCGTCGACGCCCTGCGGACCGCGCTTCGCGCCTATCTCGAACATGGAACCCGGCCCGACCCGCAGACGCGGTTCGACGGCACGTTCGCCTATCCCGAGCTTCGGCTGGTCTACGACCCGGAGGCCCTGCCGCCCAAGCTGGCGCGGTCGTACGCCCGGGTCAGCCGGCCCGGCGTCTACGCCACCACCATCACCAAGCCCGAGCAGTTCAAGGACTACCTGGTCGAGCAGCTGACCCTGCTGCTCAACGATTTCGACGTCGAGATCGAGATCGACCGCTCCAGCCAGGAGATCCCCTATCCCTACGTGCTGGACGCCAGCATCGACCTGAACCAGGCCGACGTCCGCAGCGAGGACATCGCCCGCTTCTTCCCGACCACCGACCTGGCCTTCATCGGCGACGAGATCGCCGACGGGGTCTGGAACCCGGCGATGGAGGAGGCCCGGCCGCTGGCCCTGTTCGACGGCCTGCGCACCGACTTCTCCCTGGCCCGCCTGAAGCACTACACGGGCGCCCCGGCCGAGCACGTGCAGCAGTTCATCCTGTTCACGAACTACCATCGCTATGTGGACGAGTTCGTGCGCTGGAGCATCGAGCAGCTGGGCCAAGAGGGCTCGCCCTACGAGGCGCTGTCGTGCTCGGGCGGGCTGATGATCACCGCCAACACCGCCAATCCCGAACTGGCGGTGGCGGAGTCGACCTGGCGCAAGCACCAGATGCCGGCCTACCACCTGATGGCTCCGGGCGGCCGGGGCATCACCCTGGTCAACATCGGCGTCGGCCCGTCCAACGCCAAGACCATCTGCGACCACCTGGCCGTGCTGCGCCCGCAGGCCTGGCTGATGATCGGCCACTGCGGCGGCCTGCGCGACACCCAGACCATCGGCGACTACGTGCTGGCCCACGCCTATCTGCGCGACGACCACGTGCTGGACGCGGTGCTGCCGCCCGAGATCCCGGTGCCGTCGATCGCCGAGGTCCAGCGCGCCCTCTACGACGCGTCCAAGGCCATCAGCGGCGACACCGGCCCCGAGCTGAAGAAGCGCCTGCGCACCGGCACGGTGGTCACCACCGACGACCGCAACTGGGAACTGCGCCACAGCCTCTCGGCCCTGCGCTTCAACCAGAGCCGGGCCGTGGCCATCGACATGGAAAGCGCCACCATCGCCGCCCAGGGCTACCGCTTCCGGGTGCCGTACGGCACGCTGCTGTGCGTCTCGGACAAGCCGCTGCACGGCGAGATCAAGCTGCCGGGCCAGGCCAACGCGTTCTACGAGCGGGCGATCAGCCAGCACCTGCAGATCGGCATCCTGACCTGCAAGCTGCTGCTGGAAGAAGGCCCGAACCTGCACTCGCGGAAACTGCGGGCGTTCGACGAGCCGCCGTTCAGGTGATCATGAAGGGGGCAGGTGGCTCACCCACTTGCCCCCACCTGACGGCTTCGCCGTCTGTCCGCCCCCGTAGGGGGCGGAGCGCTCTTCCCCCTCCGGGGGAAGACGACCGCGAAGCGGTCCGTAGGGGGCAAGTGTTAGCCGCCGCTGTCCTCCAGAAAGCTTGTGATCACCCCCGCCAGCGCCGGCTCCATCACCGCGCTCAGGTGATCCCCCGGGACCCTGACCCCGCGCGCGTCCGGCATCATCGCCGCCAGCCCCTCGACCGAGCCGTTGTCGTCGTCGCGCTGCCCCGCCACCACCAGGGTCGGCACGTCGATCGCCGCGATCTCTTCCGCCGAGGTCGCCACGAACGAGGCCAGCACGCCCAGCATGGCCTCGGGCTTCAGTCCGCCCGCCGCCATCATCGCGTGGACCCGGCGGCCGGCGCGCGGGTCCTTGGCCGCGTCGCCGTGGCGGATGCTGTCCTCGAACATCGCCGCCCGGGCCCCGGCCGCCATCAGCCCGCTGTCGCCCATGCCGCCCAGGACCAGCTTGCGGGGCCGCGCCCCACGCACCAGCATCCGCACCGCCGTCCGCGCCCCCAGCGAATAGCCGACCAGGTCGTAGTCCCTCAGATGCAGGTGGGCGATCAGGGCCGCCTGGTCCAGGGCCAGCACGTCGCGCGGCCAGGCGGCCGGATCGGTCGGGGCGTCCGAGCGCCCGTGGCCGCGCAGGTCGGGGGCGATCACCCGTCGGCCGCCATTGGCGAGGGAACCGGCCACGGCGGCGGCGATCCCCGGCAGGAACCAGTTGGTCTCGGCGCTGGCCAGGAAGCCGTGCAGCATCAGGGTCGGCCAGCCGGCCGGGTCGCCCAGCACGCGGTAGCCGATGGAGACGCCGTCGAAGCTCTGGAAGCGGTGCAGGTCGGTCATGGCGGCAGAGTGGCGCGGCCGGGGCCGAACGGTCCAGCCTCTTGATTTCCAGGGTGGGCCGGAACAACCTCCGGTTCATGGCCCGATACGTCCTTTCCCTCGCCCTGTCCGTCGCCGCCGTCGTGTTCGTGGGCGTGGGCTTCGCCTCCGACAGGATGGACGACCTCGCGCCCAAGGTGACGCGGTCCAGCGCCGTCGCCGTCGTGCGCGACGTCTGCTTCGCCCCGGCCTCGCCCCGCGCGATTCTGCGCGAGGCCCGCCGCTCGGTCGGCGAGACCGTGCGCGGCGACGCCGTGCCCGCCCTGGTGCGGGGGAACGGCGCCGACCACTGGCGGGTGGTCAAGCGGGTGACCCTGGGCGGCCGGCCGGCGTTCATCGCGGTCGGCGACACGGGCGGCACGTCGATGTGCCGGGTCTATTTCCAGCAGGACGACGTCCGGGCCATGGCGGGCGCGCTTCCGGGCCAGATCGTGCTGGGCGCGCCGCTGGGCCGGCCGGACGACCAGGGGACCCTGACCCAGCCGGCCGGCTGGCCGTTCGTCGGCTGGCATGTCTCCCGAAAGGACGGCTGGAGCTCGGTCGCCTACGCCCACGATCCGCGCTCGGCCTGGCGCACGGTCGAGGTCACCCGCGGCGGGTGACGGCGTGCCGTAACGGCCGTCTCGCTTTCGTCACCCTGGGGCGCTAACAAGCGCGCCATGACCCGTCACATCGTCCTGCAAGGCGTCGAGAACTTCCGCGATTTCGGCGACTACGCCGCCGGCCAGGGCCGGCTGAAGAAGGGGCTGCTGTTCCGCGCCGCCCATCAGGCCGAGGCCACCGACGACGACCTCGTCGCCATGGCCGGGCTGAACCTCCGCACCATCGTCGACCTGCGCCGGCCCAACGAGCGCGAGCGCGATCCGTCGCGGCGCTGGGAGGGCTTCGCCGCCGAGGTGATCGACAACGACCTAGGCGTCACTGGCGAGGACCCCTGGCACGCCTTCCTGCGCGAGTCCGACCTGTCGGAGGCCTCGATCCGCGGCTACCTGGTCGAGTACTACCGCCGCGCCCCGTTCGCCGAGCGGCACCTGGACCTGTTCCGCCGCTACTTCCAGGCCCTGGGCGCGGCGCGCGGCCCGGTGCTGATCCACTGCGCGGCGGGCAAGGACCGCACGGGCCTGCTGGCCGCCCTGACCCACCACCTGGCCGGGGTAGGCGACGACGACATCGTCGACGACTACCTGCTGACCAACAACGAGGAGCGCTTCGCCCGGCGCGGACCGCAGCTGGCCGACCGCCTGCAGGCCGAGCTGGGCCGCCGCCCCACCGACGCGGCCATGCGCGCGGCCATGGGCGTCGAGGCCCAGTACCTGGCCACGGCCCTGGCCGAGATGAAGGCCCGCCACGGCTCGCTCGACGGCTATCTGGAACAGGCCGTGGGCCTGGACGCCGCGGGCCGCGAGGCCGTGCGGGCGAGTATTCTGCTGTAGCGTTACCAATAATCACCGTCATCCCGGGCCTTGTGCCCGGGACCCCTCTATCCGCCGCAGGTGCG